>NZ_CAWMPM010000026.1:0-182632 GCF_963869435.1 Nocardia violaceofusca NBRC 14427 | reverse complement strand
CGCGAAAACTCCCCGCCTACATGATCCCCTCCGCAATCATGACACTCCCCGCACTGCCACTGACCGTCAACGGCAAGCTCGACACCCGCGCCCTACCGGCACCCGAATACGCCACCAGCCACTACCGCGCACCCACCACGCCCACCGAGGAAGTCCTCACCGCCATCTACGCCCACACACTCGGACTCGACCGCGTCGGCATCGACGACTCCTTCTTCGACCTCGGCGGAGACAGCATTTCGTCGATGCAGGTGGTGGCGCGGGCCCGTACGGCCGGCCTCGTGTTCAGGCCGCGCGATATTTTCGTCGAGCAGACCGTTGCCCGTCTGGCCGAGGTGGCCGAGATGGCCGGCAGTGCGGATCGCCCGATCGACGAGGGTCTCGGGCCGGTGATCGCGACCCCGATCATGCGCTGGCTGCAGAGTGTTCGCGGCCCGATCGAACAGTTCAATCTGATGGCGTTGTTGCAGGCGCCCACGGGTGTCACCGAGACCGACGTGGTGGAGATGGTGCAGGCCCTGCTGGATCGTCATGCCATGCTGCGGCTCCGCGTCGACGACGACGGCGACGGCGAGTGGTCGTTGCAGGTGCCCGAGGCGGGGTCGGTGGATGCGAGCGCTTGTCTGCAATCGGTCGACGAGTTGTCCGATGAAGAGCTGACGAAGGCGCAATCTCGGTTGAATCCGGCCGCCGGGGTGATGCTGGCCGCGCTGTGGGTCGCGTCCACCCACCAGTTGGCGCTGGTGGTGAATCATCTGGCCGTCGACGTCGTGTCGTGGCGGATTCTGCTGGACGACCTCAACACCGCCTGGGCCCAACACCGTGCGGGGCAGCAAGTCGCGTTGCCGACGGCCGGGACGTCGTTCGCCCGGTGGGCGGCGCTGCTGGCCGAGCACGCGCGCCGCCCCGAAACCGTCGGCCAGGCGGCCGCTTGGCGAAAGGTGACGGCGATCCCCGCCGCGCTGCCGGCGGTGCAGCCCGAGGATACGTTTGCCACCGCCGAGCACATGGAGGTGTCGCTGGACGTCGAGACCACCCGCACGATCCTCGGTGAGGTGCCCGCGGCGCTCCATGCCGGAGTGCACGAGATCCTGTTGATCGCGTTCGCCTTGGCGTGGACGGAGTTTCTGGGCAACGGCGGCACACCGATCGGTATCGACGTGGAGGGCCACGGGCGCGCCGAGGAGCTGGCCCCCGACGTCGACCTGTCGCGCACCGTGGGGTGGTTCACGACCAAATACCCGGTGTCGTTGGCGGTGGGTGGGCTGTCGTGGTCGCAGGTGGCGACCGGCGAAACAGCGCTGGGGGCAGTGATCCATGACGCCGAGGAGCAACTTCGTACGGTCCCGAACCCGGTGACCTACGGCGTGCTGCGCTATCTGAACACCGATGTCGACGTGACCGGTTCCGACCCGCAGATCGGATTCAACTATCTGGGGCGCCTGGGCGTACCCGTGCTCGACACTTCGGCCGATGGTGATGTCTGGCGGATCGGCTATTGGGGTTCGTTGTTCACCGACAGCGGCAACGCCGATCACGCCATGCCATTGGCGCACACCGCGGCCGTGAATGCTGTCACCGTCGACAGCGACAGCGGCCCGCACCTGCATGCCCAGTGGACGTGGGCATCATCCAAGCTCGATCGCGCGGCGATCACGAGGCTCAGCCGACTGTGGTTCGAAGCCCTCGGCGGGATCTGCGCGTATGCGCGACAAGGTGGGACCACGATGACTCGTTCCGATACTGCTCCAGCGCAGGATTGTCAGCAGCACATCGATGCCGGCTCGGTGGACACATTTCCCGCTACGTGCCCGGTCGGCGATCTGGCGGACCACGCCGGCGCCTCCGAGGCCGAGAAGAAGCCCGGGAAAGAGCGCCTCAGCTACGCGAATTACCTTCACCTCGACGAGCTGCTCGGCGCCGTTCAGCCCTTGTTCGCCAACGGCGACCGTTTCGCGTGGAGCGACGAGCGGTACTTCCTGATCGTCCACCAGACCTCGGAACTGTGGGTTTCGCAGATCCTGATGGACCTCGAGCTCGCGCTGGAGTCCGCCCGTCGGGCGGAGTTCGACCGGGCGATCGATCGGATGAAGCGCGCCAATGCCGTGCTTGAATTGATGATGTCGACAGAGAGTGCCCTGCAACATCTCACGGTGGACGCGTTCCAACAGTTCCGGCCTCGGTTGCAGGGAGTGAGTGCGGCACAGTCGACCCAGCTGGCGACCATGCTGGCCGGCGTTCGCCACGCTCCTGTGACAGCTTTGCTCGAGGTCGTGGACAACCGGCGCGACGGCGACAGCAAGGACCGACGGCAGCGGGTCCACTTGGGCGCGCAGCTCGACGTATTCATCGCCGGCCTCACGCGCTGGCGGCTGAACCATCTGGACGTGGTCCGCCGCTTCATCGGGGACCGCAGGGGCACCGGGGGCACCGTCGGGCTCGGTTTCCTGATCGATCGCTTGAGTGAGGGTTCCCGCCGATGACGTTGGTGCGCTACGGCACCCACCCGAGTCAGCACGGCTTTCTCAGCGTTCCCGACCGCCCCGGCCTCTGGCCGGTCGCCGTGGTCATCCATGGCGGCTTCTGGCGAACGGCCTACGGCGCGGACCTGACCTCCGATCTGGCCGAGGATTTGACCCGGCACGGCTTCGCTGCCTGGAACATCGAATACCGGAGGGTGGGCGAGGACCCGGACCGCGGAGGCGGAGGGTGGCCGGCGACCTGTCTCGACGTCGCCGCCGCTGCCGACCTGCTCGCCGCGATCAATCAGAGCCTGGAAGTCGGCAGTCTCGACCTCTCCCGAGTCGTCGCGATCGGGCACTCCGCGGGAGGTCAGCTCGCCGGCTGGCTGGCAGGTCGAGGGTCGATGCCCGCCGGTTCTCCCGGGGCCCTGCCCCGCGTACGACTGACCGGATTCGTCAGCCAGGCAGGAGTTTTGGACCTCGAGCTCGCACTGCAGGAGGACCTGGGTTCCGGAGCCGTCCGAAACTTCCTGGGCGCTCGGGCCGACGACCCCGAGTCCTGCACGCCGGCCTGTCCCAGCGCACTGCTTCCGATGAGTGTCCCCTCGATCTGCGTGCACGGCACGGCCGATGACGAGGTACCACTCAGCCAGTCGCAGCGCTTCGTCGCCGCGGCTCGACGCGCCGGGGACGACTCCCGGCTACTGGTGCTGCCCGGCGTCGACCACTTCGCACTCATCGATGCGGCGTCCTCCGCGTGGGCGGCCTGCCGCTCGGCGGTCCTGGAGCTGGCGCGCTGAACCTCATCCGCTGTCGACGACGGTTCAGGCGGTGAGCGCGTCGAGTGCCTTTTTGAGGGCCTTCGGGGCGGCGGGGGTGGTCGGCGCCTTCTCCCGCAATTTCAGCATCCGAGCGCCGATATCCTGAAGTTGTTTCCGCCCCAGGTGTTCTCGCACCTTGGGGAACCATTCGTCCTCTTCTTCGTCGATGTGATGATCGACATTCTCGATCAGCACCGTGACCTTCGCGGTGAAGCGTTCGTCTTCGGGCTTCATCGTGGACAACTCCATGACAAGGACATCGGCGACATGATGTTCCTCGTAGGACTCGAGGATGTCGTCCTCGACCTCCGGCACCAGCTCGCGGACCTCGGGATACATGACCTCGTTCTCGAGATAGGTATGCACGGTCAGCGCTTCGATGATCTTGTCGACGATACGGCTCTTCGTCGCGTGCGCGTCGGGGCCCGCTTTCTCGAACTCGCGGAACAATTTGCGGATCTGCTTGTGGTCCTCGCGCAGCAGCACGATGGCGTCGGTGGACATGAAACCTCCTGAAGGATCCGAGTTCCGGACAACCGCCGATCCGGCAGCTGCGGCCACGCGACCGGCGGTCGGCTAGCTACGCCTTACCCGCCCATCGTCGGCCCAATCGGCCGCGCTGTCAGGGTGGCGGGCCCGGGTGGCCGACACCGGCGGCGCTCATGGCAACTTGTTGACCAGGGTCATGTCGCCGTCGTAATGGGCGAGCGGACAGGGATCCATCACCTTGCGCCACAGCGTGGAATCAACGCCGGCACGACATGGTGGCGTAGCCATAGGGCAGCTGCGGCGACTCTTCGGAGGTGCGCAGAGTCTGGTATCGGCGGCCCGGGTTGGCGTGGTGGTCGCTGTGGCGTTGCAGGTGGAACAGGAAGACATTGGTCACGAGGCGGTCGCTGTTCCAACTGTCGCGTAGTCTTCCTCGCGCGGGCTTCTGCTGTCGACTCCCATCGCGATGTCGAGGAGCGGAATCACCCCGAGCACCGCGACAGGGCCGATCCACCAGAACAATTCGAGCCGTGTGAAGGTCACCCGTTGCCGGGCAGTAGAGCTCCTGCGGCGCCAACTGAACTCAAAACCCAGAGGTAGCGTTTGTGATCGCGAACCTGGGCACGTCCGAAACCGTCATAGCCCGTCTCTCATTCACCCGACGAGGAGCAACCTGAGGTATGGCTATTGGAAACGGTTCTGCCGCAACGCCCTCCTGCCGCGAAATCCGGCCACAATTACCGGGCTACCTACCGGGGCATTCGCTCGGTGCCGGTTCGCCGCGCAGTCGCGCGTCGATCCAGTCCTCGAGGCCGGGAAAGCTGGTGACGTAACTACTCAGATGCTCACCGGGCACTGTGCGGAAAATGGCCGGAACGCCCCGGCTGCATTGTTCACCGTACATACGCTGAGCGTCCTCGAGGGGAATCCAGGGATCCCACGCACCGTGGTAGATATACAGCGGCACACCCGACCTCCGGTCGGACAGATCCAGTTGGCGATACAGGTTTTCGGCCACCGGGCTGTCGAGTGGGTTGCCGATATTGGTCGCCACGTCCATCGGGATACCGACGACGCCGAGCGGCCCGTCGGCGTCACCACACAGATCTCGCGTCGGAGAAGTCGTCACCCACTGCGCGAGATTATTCATGTACTGGAGCACCTCCGGATGTTCGCGCGCTATCGCCGTCGACACCGACAACAGAATGCCGGAGGCGATCCAGCCGTTGAAGCGGTGGGCGATATTCCGGTAGTCGGCGGCCAGTCCACCCGAGGCCACCCCCATCAGCACGTCCGACAGCTCCGGCGCGTACTCGCTCTGCAACATCGCGGTGGCGTACGCGGCGATCGCTCCACCGGAGTAGCCGTCGACCACATAGCGGCTGTTACCGAACTCCGGCAACGCATTACGCACGGCGCGAATCGAATCGAGCATCATGTGCCCGGCCACATTCGTCTCGCCGTAGGCCATCAATGGGCCCTCATGGTCGGGCAGGAGAACCGCGTGACCTTTGTTCAGGGCCGACCAGATGGCCGGCAGAAACCACACGAGATCGCTATTGGTTCGATCGAGTATGTCGTGCGACAACTGATAGCCCGGCGTGCAGTGCAACCCGAGTGCGTTGATCGGCATGGCGTTCACTTCCACCGGGCGAGACCCCGGACCGTCCCACGAGGCCGCCGGCGTGATCAATGTGGCGGTACCGAAGGAGGGCGTGCCCGTCCCCGAGGTGGAGCGAAACTTCAGCAGCTCCGCTCGCTGGATCGGTACCGCCATATGCTGAGCTGCCGTCGCCGTCACGTCCCGCGTCTCGATGATCTGTCCCGGCTCCAAGCCGGCGAGATTCGCAGGCCACGCATCGAAGGTCTGATCCCCGGTCGGCGACGACAATATCGCCCGCCACAATGCCGCCTGCTGGTCACCGGGGCCTGTGGTCAATTGCGGCGGCTTGATGTTCGCGTCGATCCAGTTCTGTAGCGGGGAGGGAGGGAGATTCACGGGCGACAACGGCGGCATCGGCCCGATGGGCGGACCCTCGTCCGCCCGAGCGGGCGGTTCGCCCAACAGCGCACCAGCGACGACAACGGTTACCACAGCTGCCAAAAACCCTCTCACAAGCCACATCCTTTGTTCGGACGAAACCGCGGGGAGTGCCCCCCTGCCAGGGGTTGTGCGAAGCGACTTTAGCAAGCGTCTGCGATCCTGACCAAAGAACGCGCGTTGCGAAATTTGTACGCAATGGAAGTGCGTATATATCGGTGCTCCGAGCGGGAAACAATGGCCTCTGAAAGTGCGGAGGAACTGCTCGAGAGCCGTCGCACGATCGGGTAACGGCGGCTATGTGCCCGTATTGTCGCCGAGGTGCTGATTGTCTCGTATTCGATCGCGGATCAGTCGCTCGAGACTGGCTTGACGCCAGCGCCGATAATCACGGTTTCGATCGGGTCACGATCGCGCCCCCATTGTTCACCTGTCCCACCGCTGCCGGCCAGCACGTTGTACCGCACCGGATCGGCGCGCAGAACCACCACCGGCGACATCACCGCGGCGCGCAACAGCAGCGTCCGACTCGCGCACCGCCGGCGACTTCATGTACGAATCGATGGAATAAACCGATGACCTGGTTGCAGGACCCATTCTTCGCCGTACACAGGTAGACATTTCTTTCACCGGTGCGATGTTCAGTGATTCGTTGAGCCACAGACGATTTGGCCCTCTGCGGTGAAGTGTCGCCGCACCGGATCGTGAACAGGCCGGCGAGCAATCAAGACCGGCACGTCATATCCGGGGGACTTCCTTCTGCGGCAAGCTGTTTCACGATCGGCAAGGCGTTCCCCGGTAACTCTGCCTGCGACAGATATGCTGTTGCCCGCCGCAACACGTCTTTCAGCCTCTCCACCGCCGGTCCCGGGCCGGCGACACATCGGGACGCGGTGGCCCCGCGGCCGTGCTCTCACCGGCAGCGGAGGCGGTGCGTTGTATCGTCCGACTGGCGTGGCACCGCGATGTGGAGGAGCAGCATGGCAGCGGCGAAGGGCACCATCGGAGGCGGTCCCGCGTTCGTGGTGGAGCCGGACCGGCCGGCGAGCCACACCGATACGGTGCGCTGGGGTGTGGTGGTCGGCGCGCTGGGAGTGGTGTTCGGCGATATCGGGACGAGCCCGATCTACACCCTGCAGACCGTCTTCGACCCGGGTGACCCTCATCCCGTGCCGGTGAACACCGACAACGTGTTCGGCGTGGTGTCGCTGGTGTTCTGGTCGGTGATGATCATCGTCACCGTCACCTATGTCCTGCTCGCGATGCGTGCCGACAACGACGGTGAAGGCGGCATCATGGCGTTGATCACGCTGCTTCGCCGGTGGAGTTCACCGCGCGGGCGAAAAGCGGCCATAGGCCTGGCTGCGCTCGGAATCTTCGGCGCCTCACTGTTTTTCGGCGACAGCATGATCACGCCTGCGATCTCGGTGCTGTCCTCTGTCGAGGGCATCAAGGTCGTCGAGCCGGCGTTGAAGGATCTTGTCATCCCGGTGACGGTCGTGATCATCGTGGCGCTGTTCGTGGTGCAACGCCGCGGCACCGCGACGGTCGGGCGGATGTTCGGCCCGATCATGATCGCGTGGTTCCTCACCATCGGCACCTGCGGTATCAGCGGCATCCTGCACAATCCCCGCATCCTGGAGGCGCTGTCGCCCACATACGCGCTGGGCTTTCTGATCGGACACTTCGGAACCGCGTTCTTCGCGCTGGCCGCGATCGTGCTCGCGGTGACCGGCGCCGAGGCACTCTACGCGGATATGGGACATTTCGGCCGCCGTTCCATCACCCGCGCATGGCTGATCCTCGTCTTTCCCGCCTGCACACTCAGCTATCTCGGGCAGGGCGCGCTCATCCTCGACGACGCCCGCAATATCAGCAGCCCCTTCTTCCTGCTGGCACCCGGGTGGGCACGGCTGCTGCTGGTGCTGCTGGCCACGGCCGCCACGGTCATCGCGTCCCAGGCGGTGATCACCGGCGCGTATTCCGTCGCGTCCCAGGCCGCGCAACTGGGTTACCTGCCGCGGTTGCGGATCGCGCACACCTCCGAGTCCACGATCGGCCAGATCTACGTCCCGTGGATCAACTGGTTGCTGATGGTCTCGGTACTCACCCTCGTCTTCGCGTTCCGCAGTTCGACCGCGCTGGCCTTCGCCTTCGGCATGGCGGTGACCGGAACCATCACCATCACCACCCTGCTGTTCTTCTACGTCGCGCGAACCCGCTGGCACATCCCACGCTGGATCCTCGCCGCCGGGGCACTGCCACTGCTGACCGTCGATCTGCTGTTCGTCGCAGCCAATCTCACCAAGTTCGCCCACGGCGCATGGCTGCCGCTGCTGATCGGCCTGACCGCATTCACGGTCATGACAACCTGGCAACGTGGGCGCCGGATCGTGACCGCCGAACGAATCCGGCGGGAAGGATCGCTGCGGACATTCGTCGACGAACTCGCCGCCGGCACACCCGCCACGACGCATGTTCCCGGCACCGCCATCTTCCTCAACCGCGGCAAGGAAACGGCACCACTCGCCTTGCGCGCCAATGTCGAACACAACCACGTGCGCCACCACCACATCGTGATCCTGTCCATCCACACCGAACCCGTCCCCCGCATCCCCGACAACGAGCGCATCGCGACCGACCCGCTGGGACCGCCCGACGACGGCATCACCCACGTCACCGCCCGCTACGGCTACATGGAAACCCCCGACGTTCCGCACGCGCTCACCCTCGTCGACGAACGAGACACCGAAGGCCCGCTCGATCTCGACCACGCCTCCTACTTCCTGTCCACCATCGAACTCCGCCGCGGCACCACCCCGACCATGGCGGATTGGCGCAAACGCCTGTTCATCGCGACGTCGTACATCACCGCCGACGCCGCCGACTACTTCAGCCTCCCCCGCGACCGCACCATCATCATGGGCTCCCAGATCGAGGTATAGCCCTCGACGCCGATTCCGGAGTTCGGATCGCCCGGTTACTGCACCGCATCGAACGCCAGGCACCGGCCGACTCGCTCAGCTGCGGCCCTCGACCGTTGTCCGCCGCCCGATCATGCCGATCGGTTGTCCGCCGGCACCGCGGCGACGACGGCCGGGCCCGGTCCGGATCGCCACCGACCGTCGCCGGCGGATTGGGACATCCACAGCAGCACCGTCGCCGCCGCCAGCGTGACCGCCGTTGCGAGCATCGCGCCGCCGACCACATCGGTGAGCCAGTGCACTCCCAGATACAGCCGGGTGGCCGCGACGATCGCCACGATCACCGCGGCCGAGACACTCGCCGCCGCTGTGCGCACGTACCCGGGCCGCGTCGACGCATACACGACCAGCACCGCACCGACGAAGGCCGTGGTGGCCGTGGTGTGGCCGGAAGGGAAGGAGAAGTCGGCTTCGGCCATCAGATGCAAGGCGGCCGGGGGACGCGACCGCGCGACGGCAAGTTTCGTCAACGTACTCGCGCCGGCCGCGAAACCCACTGTGCCGAGGACGAATACGGCCGGAACAGCACTGCGCCGCCGCCACGCGAGCATCCCCGCCACGATCACCGCCGACGCTGCCACACCGACCGGACTGCCGATCTCGGTGATCGCCCGCGCCCACGCGGTCGCGGTGCCGTTGCGATGTTCGACGAACCATCGCAGGGTGGCCGCATCGGCTCCGGTGATCCATCCGGACTCCGCGACCTGCACCGCCACCACCACGAACAGCGCCGCAAGCACGAGCGCTCGCAGTGCGGACCAGCCGACGCGCACGCCGGACGCCGGCGAATCGCCGACCCGGCCGGCGAGGGCCGAGGCGAGAAGGACCGCCGTACCGAGAGCGGAGGCACCGACCGCGATCTCCCTGCTCGACGATTCGGTACGGACCTCGTCGGCCAACCCGTGGACGACATCGACAATCGCTGACACGTGCCCAGTGTCGCGAAGCACCGCTGTGGAAACGCTGAGTGCGTCACCTGGCTATTTGTGGAAGCACGCTCGTCCGGCCGATACCTCCTGTTGCCGGCCGAACTGGACAGCAGCCCGGCGGCAACAGAAGGTGGGAACGGTGAGCGTCGCATCGCCCGGTGTGGGTTTGGCGGTTTTGTGCCTGGTTCTGGTGGCCGCGTCAGCAGCGGTGTACCGGTTCGCATACCTCGGCTCGATGCTGATCGTGCCCGGTGCGGCCGTTCGCGCGGTCGTGCAACTGAGTGTGGTCGCGCTGGTGCTCGCCGCCGCCCTGCGCCATCTGTGGTCCTCGTTTCTCGTTCTGGGCGTGATGTTCGCGGCCGCGGTGTTCACCTCCGCTCGCCGAGCACGAGCGGGACGCTCCGGAGCATGGCTGGCCGCGGCCCTCGCGGCCGGGTGGGCTGCCGTCCTTCCGGTGATGCTCGTCAGCGGTGTCGTCCCTCTTTCCGGGCCCGCGGTCGTCCCTGTGGGCGGCATCATTCTCGGTGGCGCCATGACCGCGACCTCGCTGGCCGCACGCCGCGCCCTGGACGCCGTTCACGACCGGCGCGGCGAGATCGAGGCGGCCATGAGCCTGGGTTTCGACGACCGCCACGCACGCCTGGAAATCATCCGTTCCACCGCGCCCGCCGCGCTGCTGCCCGGCGTGGACCAAACCCGCACGGTCGGATTGGTCACGCTACCAGGGGCATTCGTCGGTGTCCTCATCGCCAGCGGCTCCGCGGGCCGAGCAGCCGCGGTCCAGATCCTCGTGCTCCTCGGCCTGCTGCTCGCGCAATCGTGCGCGGTGGCGGTCACCGTCGAACTCGTCGCTCGGGGCCGAATACGACGACCTCGGCACTGAACACCGATTTATTCGACCAAGCGGACCACCTGGCCGTCGACACGCTCGATCTCGGGGCGCGGACGCCGTCCTGCCACGCGCGACCATGTTCTACCGTCATAATGGGTCATCCCCTGCACTACCCGCGTGGTGCACCGATCGAGGGTTGGTGAGTCGGATGATGCCTGCATCCATGCTCGACGAACTGTACGAACGCGCGCAAAACGACGGTGTCGCACTAAGAATCGGCGTGATCATCGATCGTGGCGGACAGGTTCTGCTGCTCGAACGTGACGACAGCGGCCCCGTCAAGGCCACCCTCAAACTTCCCGGCACCACCGTCGAACCCGGCGAACCGCTGGACGCGGCCGTGACACGCGGCGTCGCCACCGAGACAGGTCTGCTCGTCACCCGAATCCGTAGCCACGTAGGCTATTTCGACTACCTGTCCCCGATCGGAAAACCGGTCCGCCGCCTGCACTTCGCCGTCGACGTCGCCGCCACGTACCCCATCCGCCTGTCCGTCCACACCGCCTACATCTGGGCGCCGCTGGACGGCGAGCTCCGGGTGACTCCCTCCATTCGCCGCATCCTCCAGGACTACCGCGAACTTGCCCAAGCCCGGAACCCGCTACCGGAAACCTCGGCGTGAGGATGCCCCCGGCGCGTCGCCCCGGTTGTCAGCGGATACGGGCGACGTACTTGCCCGTGCCGTGTCCGGATGCCAGCAGGTCATGTGCGGTGATCACCTCATCCAGCGACGCCACTTCGGTGACCGGGAGCGAGAGTGCGCCTGCGGCAAGGTAATCCAGCACCTGGCGGGTAGCGGCGGCGACCTTCGACGGGGCGCCGGTGACGAGGCCGCGGTGGCTGAAACCGGTGAGGGTGAGGTTGCCGCCCAGCAGGCGACCGAACGGCGGGAGCGGGGCGGGGGCGCCGCCACCTGCGTTGCCGAACAAGACGATTCGTCCGGTGGGGCGGGTGACCTCGAGATCCAGATCCAGGGCCTCGGTGCCGAGCGGGTCGAGCACGAGGTCCACCCCGCGGCCATCGGTCACGGAGCGGATTTCGTCGGCCAGGCCGTCTCCGCGGACGAGGACGGCGTCATAGCCGGGTACCGACCCGCGGGCGCGGCTCACCGTCCCCAGGAGACGGCCACCGCCGAGCAGCGGCACCAGCTGTGCCACCGCGCCGCCGATACCGCCGGCGGCGGAGTGCACCAGAACCGTATCCCCGGCGGTGAAGCGGCCGGCGTCGGTGAGCAGCAGCAGGGCGGTCGCCAAGCCGAGCGGGGTGGCGGCGGCCGAGCTCAACGGGACGGCAGCCGGCACCGGCACGGTGAGTTCTGCTCGGGCCGTGGCGATCTCGGCGAAGCCGCCGCCTCCGAGCGCGACGGCCGCCACCCGATCGCCGACGGCGAGGCCGGTGACTTCGGCACCCAATTCACGCACTGTGCCCGCGATCTCCAGGCCGGGGCGGTAGGGCCACGACGGTGCATAGCCCGCATCTCCGCGGCGAGCCATCACATCCATGAAGTTCACGCCCGCGTAGGCGACATCGATGGCCACCTCGCCCGCGGCGGGCCGCGGCGGTTCCACCTCGCGGATCTCCGACTTCTCCGCACCGCCGGGGGCGGTCATCACCAGGGCTCGCATCGTCACTCCCAACACCTCACTGCCGTCGAACGATCGGGTCAACCCCGCGATGCGGCGCCACATTCCTCCCGAAGGATCAGGCGGACTCGGCGGTGCGTGCCAGGCGAGCCCGGATGTCGTCGCGCAGCGCCTTCTTGTCGATCTTGCCGACCTTCGTCAACGGCATCGCGGCGACCGATTCGATGCGTTCCGGAATCTTGAACCGAGCCGCACCCGCCGCCTCCATCACCGCCTCGATGTCCGCGGGCTCCACCACACAGCCGGGCCGCAACATCAGATACAGGCACAGGCGTTCGCCGAGAGCCGGATCGGGCATGGCTACCGCGGCGGCCATTTCGACGCCGTCGAGCTGGTAGGCGAAGTTTTCGACCTCTTCGGCGGAGATCTTCTCGCCGCCGCGGTTGATCATGTCCTTGTCCCGGCCGGCGACGACGAGGTTGCCGTCCGGGCGGCGGATGACGATATCACCGCTGGCGTACCAGCCGTCCGGAGTGAACGCGCGCGAATTGTGCTCGGGCGCACGGAAATAACCACGGGGCGTGTACGGTCCACGGGTGAGCAGCGCGCCCGGAGTGCCGTCGGGCAACGGGTTGCCGTCCTCGTCGACGACGAGAATTTCGTCCGCCGCACTGACCGGACGCCCCTGGGTGCTCACGACGACGTCGGCGTCGTCATCGATGCGCGTCATGTTGATCAGGCCCTCGGCCATGCCGAACACCTGCTGCAACCGCGCGCCCAGCACCGGTTCGACGCGCGCTGCCAGTTCGTCCGGCATCCGCGAGCCGCCGACCTGGAGCACTCGCAGGGTGGTGCCGCGCATCGTGGCGTGCTCGCGCTGGTGCTCGATCCAGACCTGCGCGACCGCGGGAACGGCCGCCGCGACCGTGACACCCTCGGCATCGATGGTGCGCAGCGCCCGCTGCGGCGAAGGCGAGGGCAGCATCACCGCGCGACCGCCGGCGAAGAGCGCACCCAGAATGCCCGGACAGGCCAGCGGAAAGTTGTGACTGCTCGGCAGTGTTCCCAAATACACTGTGGCGGAATCGAATTCACTCACTTCGTTGCAGCACAGCACGTTGTAGGCGTAGTCGTCGTGCGTGCGGACGATGAGCTTGGGCAGGCCCGTGGTCCCGCCGGACAGCAGCATCAACGCGACATCCGAGCCCTGCGGCGCGTACTCGGCCTCGTCGAAGGCGACGGTGGTGGTCAGGGCGTCGGCCAGCCGGTATTCCGGTGCCGCTCGGCCGGGCTCGGCGGAGGATTCGCCGTGCACGAGGACGGCCCGCACACTCGGCACCTCGGCGGCCACCTGCTGCGCGACGTGGCGCAGGTCGGTGCCGCGATCGGTGTCGGCCACCACGAGAGCGACGGCCTCGGCCGCCGCGGCGAGGTGGGTGAGCTCGTGGCGGCGATGTGCGGGCAGCGCCATCACCGGCACGATGCCGACACGGAGGCAGCCCAGGGTGAGGGCCACGAACTCCCAGCAATTGGGTAGTTGCACCAGGATTCGATCGCCGGGAGCGAGGCCGAGGTCCAGCAGCGCCCGCGCGCAGGAGGCCGCGCGCTCCCACAGCCGGCGATAGGTCAGGCGGGTGGCGCCGTCGACCACGGCCACCCGGTCGGGACGCCGCGCCACCTGGGCCTCGATGTAAGAGCCGAGGGATCGGCCCTGCCAGTAGCCCGCCGTGCGGTACTCGGCGGCGATGTCGTCGGGCCATGGCACGACACCGTCGATCGCGGCCTGTCTGCGGATGGTCACGGCAGCTCTCCTTCCAGCCGATGCGGCGCGGCCGGCACGACCGCGTCCAAGGCGATCAGTCCGGCGGCAGTCGAGCGCAGCGGATTGATCTCGATCTCGTCGATGGCGGGGTGTTCGGTGAGATAGCGAACGAGACGCACTGCCGCCCGGGCGAATTCGTCACGGTCCAGCACCGGTCCCCCGCGCCCGCCGAACAGCAGTGGGGCGCATCGCAGGTCGTCGAGCATCGCCGCGGCGCCCGCGACAGTGACCGCGCCGCTGCGGATGGTGACATCACCGATCGCCTCGGCAGCGATGCCGCCGAGGCCGGCGACCACGATCGGACCGAACACCGGGTCACGGCGCACACCCAGGAACAGGTCCACTCCGGCGTCGGCCATCGACTCCACCAGATAGGCCGGAGCACCGATGGCGTCGAGCGCGTCGAGGGCGGTGTCCAGCTCCGCCGCGCTGCCGATATTCAGGTGGACACCGCCGATATCGGTTTTGTGCAGCACCGTGGCGTCGAGGATTTTCACCGCGACCGGGTGCGGCAGTTCCGTCAGGGCGTCGTGGGCAGCGGCGCGGTCGGTGCACACGCGCCGTCGAGGCGTCGCGATACCGAGGACGTCCAGTAGATCCTTGGCCGCGGCCTCGTCGGCGGGCAGCGACATCGCGGGCACCGGCGGCAACGCTGGCGGGAGGATCGGACGCTCGGCTGCGGTCTCCGAGCGCAACCAGCGACTGCGGGCATCCGCGGCCAGGGCGCGCAGGCCGATACCGAGGGCGGTCGGGCCGGCGAGTACGGGGACACCGAGTTCACCGGCACGAGCCGTGGTGTCGGCGCGGGCCGCGCGCGGGCCGCCGAGGGCGAGCACGACAGGCAGGTGCTCGTGTACGCCCGCGCGATGGACGGCGTCGGCGAGATCGACCGCATCCGGCTCCGCCAGCGCGTAGACCGCCAGCGCGTCGATGCCGGGATCGGCGGCGGTGGCCGACAGCACGACGTCGAAGGCCGGACCGGGCCGGCCGGTGTCGACCGGGTTCGCCTGATAGGTCATCGGCGGCAGCACACGAGCGAGTTCGCGCTGAGTGCCGGGCATCAGGCGCGGCACCCGAACCTGGTGTGCCAGTAGATGATCCAGGATCACCAGGCCGGGACCGGCTTGGGCGGTCACCACCCCGACTCCGGCCGAAGGGGTCGCCGGCAGTCGAGTTCGGCTCAGTACCGCGACGGCCTCGACCAGTTCCGTCTCCGAATCCACCACCACCGCACCCGCTTCGGCCAGCAGCGATCGGGTGGTGTGCCAGGAGGTGGCGAGCGCGCCGGTGTGCGAGGCGGCGAACGCGGAGACGTTGCTGCGGCCGACGACCAGCGCCACGACGGGCTTGACCGCGGTGACCGCGCGTACCGCCGACAACAGCGCTTCGCCGTCCGCCACCGCCTCGACGTGCAGGGCCACCGCGGTGATCGACGGATCCGCGCTCAGATGGCCGAGCACGTCGGTGGCGGTCACGTCGACGCTGTTGCCCAGTCCCACACCGAGTCCCACGCCGACACCGTGTTCGGACAGCAGAAACGACAGCGCGTGATTCATTCCGCCACTGGCGGCAACGACCGCGACCGAGCCCGGGGTCAGATGCCGCACCGTCGGGACGAAACTCACCGTCACCCCGCCGGGCCGGAAGAATCCGGACGTATTCGGTCCCAGGACGCGGATGCCGGTACCGGCGACGATATCGGCCACCTGCGCTTGCAGCGCGACACCTTCGGCACCCGCTTCGGCGAATCCGCCGGAGCAGATCACGGCGGCGCCGACACCACAGTCCGCGGCGTCGCGCAGCGCCCGCGGGGTGGCCGACGCCGGGACGCACAGCACCGCGAGATCCACCGGTCCGCCGTGGGATTCGACGACCGAACCCAGGCTGCGATGCAATCCCGCTCGCTCGGCGCGGGGGTTGACACCGTACGTGGCGGTCGCATCGTCGCGGCCGACCGCCGCGAGCATGACCGAGCCGAGTTTGCCCGGCGCCTCGGAGGCGCCGACGACGGCGACCGACTCCGGCCGCAACAACCGGTCGAGGCCGGAACGTGGGGCGGTCGTTCGGGTGGAGGTCATCGCGCCTCCCGGGTCTCGAACGCCACCGCATCCGCGCGCCCCGACAGCACCAGCGTCGCCGCGCAGTCGCGCTCATCGGCGGCGCGGCGCACGCGCACGGCGGCCGGTGTGTCGATCACAATCACCGGAATGCCGTGCCGCAATCGGACGTGTTCGGCGCACAATGCCCGCGACAGCGGCGTACCACCCTGTACGACAACGGCTTTCGGTCGTGTCGCGATGACTGTGTCGAGATCGTCGCGGCTGGAGGACGGCAGCGAGGTCGTCCCGTCGACCGGTGCGGTGAACAGGCGAACGGGCCCCTCGGACGCATGCGCGTCGACCGTGGTGGCGCCGTCGCCGACGACGACCCGATCGCCCGAGTGCCGCGTCAGGACCAACAACCGCGAACGCAGTGTGTCCGCACCGATCCGCAACGGCGTATCCAGCGGCGCCGCAGCGTATTTCGCCTGCCACGCGTGTTCGGCGCTCGCCACGAAGGCATCGTCGCGGATACGGACCTTCTCCGCCGAAATCGCGCGGGTGAAGAAGTGGAAACCGAACTGCCACGGCTCGAACGCCCCGTAATACTCACCGAAGTGGTCCCACCACGCCAGACTGGGCAACGAGGCATCCTGAATCTTCGCCACCTGCGGCCGGCGGATCTCCTGGAAGCGCCGCAGCGCTTCGTCCAGATCGGCCGGATGCTCGGCGACCGTCCGCGCCAGCACGGCGGCATCTTCCATCGCCATCTTGGTGCCCGACCCCACCGAGAAATGCGCGGTGTGCACCGCATCCCCGATCAGGACCACCGGCGTGCCCGACTCGGTGCGGCAATACCAGTTCTCGGTACGGCGGGTGCGGAAGTTGGCCCAGCGAGAGTTGTTGGCCACCAGCGGATGTCCGTCGATCCGGTCGGCGAACAACCGCTCGAGATAGCGCTGCGTCACCTCGTCCGACTCGCCCGGTGGTGCGGTCGTGTCGAAACCGTCGAGACCCGCTCGCCGCCAGGTGTCCTCATCGGCCTCGACGATGAAGGTGCTCAGCCCCGAGCCGATCGGATAGCCGTGAACGGCGAAGTTGCCGTGCTCGGACCGTGCGTGCAGAAAGGTGAGTCCCCGGAACCGATACGTGGTGCCGAACCAGATGAACTTGACCGCCGCCTGATCGACGCGATGGCCGAGCTCGCTCGAAAACTGGTCGCGCACCGTCGAATTGGCGCCGTCGGCGGCGACGATCAAGTCGTAACCGCGGGCATCCAGCTCCGCCACGTCGGCCTGAACGGAGAAGTGCAGCCGCGCGCCCAATTCGGTGGCTCGTCGCCGCAACGCGTCCAGCAGCACACGGCGATGGATGGCCGACATTCCGTTGCCCCCCGCCGCGATGGTGGCGCCCTTCAGATGCACCTCGATGGTGTCCCAGTGGCGGCCGTCGGTGCGCAGCGCATTGCGCAGTACCGGGTCGACGGCGTCGATGTTGTCGGCCGTCGCGTCGGAGAACACCACGCCGAAACCGAAGACGTCGGATTCGGCGTTGCGTTCGTAGACGTCGATCTCGACGCCCGGCACGGAGTGCGCGAGCGCGATCGCGGCGAACAGACCGCCGGGGCCGCCGCCGATGCACGCCACGCGCCGCAGTGGCGGCGGCGGTGCGTAGGGATTGTCTGTCAGGGCCATCGGTTTCCTGTCTCGACTGGGTACGAATCGCTGCGGGTGCGCGGTCGGCGATCGGTTTCGGCGGTGCTCATTCGACGGCGGCCGTGACGGGCGCGCGGCGACCGAGGATCGCCGTGAGCACGTCCGACAGTGCGTTTTCCGGATCCGCGGGCAGCGTCGCCGCCCGCCACGCGACGATGTGGTCGGGGCGCACCAGCAGCGCCCCGTCGTCGTCGACCTCCGAGAGGCGGCGATAATCGCCGTAGCTGTCCTCGAAGTCACAACCCCGGCCGACGGTCCGCACCCGGATCGGCACGTCGAAGCGCGCGCCGACAGCCTCGGCCGCCTCCTGCCACGCCGCCCCGCCCACGCCGGTGATCAGCGTGAATTGCCCCTTGCCACAGAGGTCGAAGGTCGAGACCCGCTTCTGATTCCGGGTCACCCACGCATGCGGCAGATGCCGGCCGGGACGGGTCGTCGCGTAGTAGTAGACCTCCTCGTCACGCGGTGCCGGCACCTCCGGTGAACCGTCCGGCACGATCGCGCTCGACGTGTAGTTCTGGTTGGTCTCCACGCCGTGGGTGTTGAAGCACATGATCGTGCCCTGCAGGGCGGCATCGAACGCCTGCCGTTTGGCCCGGGCCTCGGGGGTGGGAGCTCGCAGCGCGGCCAGCGCGCGGCTCATCGTCTCCGGATCCGGGGCCGGCGGCAGATCCAGCGCCATGAACAGCGGCGGCATCAGTCCCTCACTGCGCTTGGCACGCCGCACGATCTGCTCGGCGACCGGTTGCCGCTCGTCCCGATAGGTCTCGAGCAGGGACGGGCCGGCCTGCCCGCGCACTACCATCGCCAGCTTCCAGCACAGGTTGTAACTGTCCTGGATCGAGGTATTGGAGCCGAGACCGTTCATCGGCGAATGCCGGTGCACGGCATCGCCGACACAGAAGACCCGCCCGCGCATGGTGTCCTCGGCGTAGACGTCGTTGACCGCCCACGTCGACATGGACTCGACCCGCACCGAGATGCTGTCGTCACCGATGAGCTGGTGCGCGATCCGGACGCCCTCGGCCTCGGACAGATCCGGGGCCGGACCGTCGACGTCGTAGCCCCACACACCGATCCACTTGTTCCAGGGCCGCACCATCCGCAGCACCCCGACGCCGTTGCCGCCGTGGCCCACACCGGGCTGCACGAACCAGTACATGTCGCCGGGGCGGTGCTCGACGAGATGGGTGAGGTCGGCCTCGAAGACCACATTGATCGAACCCCCGGCTCCCATCTTCCCGACCAGGGGCAGGCCGATCTGTTGCGCCACAAGGGAATTGCCGCCGTCCGCGCCGATCAGGTACTTGCTGCGAATCTCGTATTCGGTGCCGTTGATCCGGTCCCGGACGCGCGCGCTCACTCCGTCCTCGTCCTGAACGAGACCGAGCAACTCGGTATGGCAGCGCACCGACGAACCGCGAGCTGTGGCGGCGTTCACCAGAATCGGCTCGAGCAGATGCTGCGGCAGGTCGCACACCGATGTGGGGCTGGCCAGATCGTGCTCGGCCTGAAAATGCGGGTGGGTGTACCAGGTCCGCAGTCGCCCCAGTTCCGGCCCGGCCAGGCTCGTCGCGTACACGTGCTCGCCCATCAGACGCTGCGGGGTGGCCTGCCGCTGAACTTCCGCCTCCAGACCGAGGTCGCGAAACACCTCGACGCAACGCTGGTTGGTGATGTGCGCCCGGGGTGAATTCGACACTCCCCCATGCTTGTTGATCATGATGTTGGCGATGCCGTACGTGGACAGCAACGCGGCCGCGGCCGCGCCGGCCGGTCCGGCGCCGACCACGAGAACTTCGGTGTCCACGACGTTGTGGGTATTCATGGTGCTTGGCTCCTCAGGGAATCGGTGACTCGTCGTACCGCGTCGTTGTCAGTGCCGGTGCCCCCACAGGTCCGGGCCCGGGATCTCGGTCGGCTCCCAGGTCTCGTCGTCGATCAGGACGCCACCGAAGCCGAATTCGGTGTTCACTCCGACCGGTGACTGCGCGTAGAACGAGAAGACCTTGTCGTTGGTGTGGCGCCCCAGCGACATCGTGACCGGCACATCGCGGTCCAGCACCAGGTCGTAGGTGCGGCCGACCTGGTCCATATCGGGCACCTCGAGCATGAAGTGATGCAGGAAGGGCTCGTCGATGCCGAAGAACGGGCCGTCGACGAAGGCGATGCTGTGATGGCGGGGATTGGTGTGCAGGAAGCTCGCCCGGAACGGAGTGCGCATGGTGTCGCTGATCTTGAATCCGAGGATGTCGGTGTAGAAGTCCTGCAGCGCGGCGACGTCGGGACCTGCCAGCACGACGTGACCGAGGCCCAGGTCGCCGGTGACGAACTGCTCGACGTCCCGGGCGGAGGTGAACTGCCCCTCGCCGGCGGCGGCGCCGTGGTAGAGCTCCACGCGGTTGCCCGCCGGGTCGAGGAAGTGCACCATGGCGGCGACCCGCCGAATCTCCAGCTCGCGAGCCGTGGCCACCGAGACCAGGACGCCACGATCGGAGAGTTCGTCGGCCGCGGCGGCCAACGCGGCGCCGTCTGCCAGCTCCCAGCCGTAGTACGCGCCGCCGTCACGTTCGCCGGTCTCGACCGTGACCCGGTGGTGGCGGTCGTCGATGCGGAAATGCGTGGTGCCGTCCTCGCCCGCCACCCGCTGCATGCCGAGAATGTCGGTGGCATAAGTGACGAACGCCTCGGGGTGACGCGCCGAGAGCCCCAGATAGCCGAGCTGTTCGATATTCATGTTCTATTCCTTTCCGCGGCGATCACAATGCGCCGGACAAGAAGGCACGCAGCAATACGGCATATCCCTGCGCCTTTTCGATCTGCACCCAGTGGCCGCACTTCTCGAAGATGTGCAATTGCGCGTTCGGCAAGTGCTGCTGCAAATAGACGCTGGATTCCGGAGCTACGAATCGGTCCTCGCGGCCGTGCACGACCAGAAACGGGTGCGGCATCCGGCGCAGCGCCGACGGCGGCACCGCGGCCTCGGCCGGCGTCGAGGTCGGCGAGAAGAAACGCGTGTAGGACCTGCGCACCTCGGGGCGCATGATCTCGCGATGACGCTCGGCCACGATCGACGACACCGATCGGTCCAGCAGGTCTTCGTCGTAGACGAACCACGTGGTGAGGTTCTCCAGCGCGCTGATCGACGGGTCCTTGTAGAAAGTGACCATCCGCATCACCTCGGGCGTCGGATGTGCCTCGCCACCGGCACTGCCCATGAGCGAAACCCGTTCGAAGCGTTCGGGTTCGGCCATCAACAGGTGCATGGCCAGGGCGCCGCCCATGGAGTTGCCGACCAGATGCGCCCGTGCGATACCGAGGGCGTCCATGAGCGCGAGGACCTGCTCGACGCGCATGCGCAACCAGCCCAGCAGGGCGGCCGGGCCTTCGTCGGGATGATCGGTGCGACCGTATCCGACCAGATCCGGCGCCAGCACGCGATGCTCCGGAAGCAGCGGCATGAACCCGCGCCAGTTCGACGACGCATTGGCGCCGGGACCGCCGCCGTGCAACAGAATCACCGTTTCCGGATTCTCCGCGCCGCTCTCCAGCAGAAAGGTGGAGTATCCGTTCGTCGTTACGGTACGTTCGTGAATTTCGGTCACTGGTCTCGCTTTTCTTTCTCGCACGGCAGTTCCGCGCGGCCTCGAATACGCGCTGTCGAATGCGGTGTCGGCTGCTTCGGAATTCGGGATATCGTTATCGTGTGTGAGCCCGGTCTCACCGTATCCGGGCACACCACGGCAGCGCATCGGACGATCTGTCGCTCGTTTCAGGCGCGGACGCGACGATTTGTCGGACGAGAGGAGAAGCTCCGGTGAGCCTTGACGACACGGTCCAGGATGCCGCCGACCGGCTGAACACTCCGTTGGTGGTGCTGGATCTGGATCTGCGGATCGCGGCGTACAGCATTCACGACAACGACGTTCGACGCGCGCGATTGGCTCAGTTGCTAGCCGGCTGGAATCCGGTGACCGAGGACGTGATTCGCACCCACGACCTGCGTGCGGCCGCACGCCCGGTGCGAATCCCCGCCGGCGATTCCGGCGAAGCGGTCGTGCTGGCGCTGCGCCACGACAAACGACTGCTCGGCTATCTGTTCTACCTCGACGACCGGCCGGGACCGCAGACGATCGCCGCCGATATGGACGTGCTCGAACCGGCCCTGCCCGACATCGCCATGCTGCTCGCCCTGCACATGTCGGATCTGCGCCACGGCGTGGAGCATTCGAAATATCTGTTGTCCGATCTGCTGCACGGTTCGCAGCGGGAACGCCGCCACGCCGCCGCGACGCTGGTTCGCGAGGGACTGATCGAGGACGTCGAGCACTACACGGTCCTCGTGCACCGCGCGCCGGCGCATCTTCCGCAGTCGGTCACCCGTCTGGCCGTCGATGCGACGCTGGACTTCATCGGCCGCGCCACCACCGTCAAAGTCGTCGGCGCGGTACTCGGTGACGACGGCGTCGTCCTGTTCCCGCGCCGGGTCAACCGCGACCGGCTCGACCGGGTGCTCGACCGCCCCGGACTGGAACGGGTGCGGGCGGGAGTGGGCAGCGTGCAGGACGAGCTCGCCGACGCCGTGACCTCCTACCACGAGGCGCAGATCGCATGCCGCGCCGCCGATGCCGACCCGAAGCGCTACGGCCGCAAGGTGTTCTGGGAGGATCTCGGAATCGATCGGCTGCTGCTGCAACTTCCGCTCGACCGGATGACGGCGAGCCAGTTTCCACCGGGAGTGCAACGCCTGCTGGCGGCCGCCCAGGCTTCGGAGCTCGCCGCGACGCTGGAGGGATATCTCGACAGCGGCGGCGAAATCCAGGGCACCGCGCGCCGGCTGAACATTCACCGCAGCACGCTGTACCACCGCCTCGACCGTATCCGCGAGGTGACCGGATGCGATATCTCCGACGGCGCCACCCGCCTGGACCTGCATGCCGGACTGCGCGTCGCCCGCCTCGCCGGACTGTGGCCACAGCCGTGATCCGATCAGCGTCCCCGGCAGTCGATGGAGGACGAACCGAAGCTCGGACGCCCAGAACCGTTGTACACCAAAGTGTTCGGCGCATCGTCGTCGTCCGGATCGCCGGAGTCCGAAGGATCCGGCAGTTCCGCGCTCTCCTCGACGACGATTTGCGCTCGTGCCGCGCCGGGATCGAACATTTCCTGAAACGGCAAGACGAACGGCCCTCCGAGGCCGCGATGCTTCGCCCGAACAGCCGCCCATCCGAACAGTGCCGGCGGGCCGACCGTGGCGATCACGAGAAGCAAGTCCCCGCCCATGCCCACGAGCGTACCGATGATCCTTCGCTGCGCTGTGGCAAGAAAGGCGGAGGCGGACTACTCGGCCGGCTTCGCCGCAATCCACTGCGCCACCGGCAGATGCGGGCGCCAGGCGGTGAATCCGCCGAGCGGCTCGCCCCGGTAGATCTGGAATTTCCGCAGTTCGCCGCCATGTTCCGCGGCCCAGCGCAGCAGCAGCGCCTCCGATTCGGCGGTGACGGCGTTGGCGACGAGTCGTCCGCCCGGCCGCAGCCGATCCCAGCATGTCGCGAACAGACCGGCATGGGTGAGGCCGCCGCCGAGAAAGACCGCGTCGGGCGCCGGATCGCCGGGCGCGGGCAGATCGGCGGGCGCCTCGCCGCGCACGACGATCGCGGGCACCCCGAGTGCCGCGGCGTTGGCGGCGATCTGTTCACGGCGGGCCGCACTGCGCTCGAAGGTGATTGCGCGACAGTCGGAATGGGTGCGGCACCACTCGATCGCGATGGTGCCCGATCCGCCGCCGACATCCCACAGCAGTTCGCCGGGCGCCGGGGCGAGGGCCGCGACCGACAGGGTGCGGACCTCCGCCTTGGTCAGCTGTCCGTCGCCGCCGTAGGAGGCGTCGGGCAGACCCGGCATCCGGGTGAGCCGGGGCGCGCCCGGCTCACGGACCGCCTCGACGGCGACGATGTTCAGTGGATCGCCCGGAGACCGTGACCACTGCGTCGCCGTCGCGGCGACGATCCGTTCGCCGGGACCACCGAGCTGTTCCAGCACGGTCAGCCGTGATTCGCCGAACCCGTTGCGCCGCAACAGTTCCGCGACCCGCGCCGGAGAGTGCTCGTCGGCACTGAGCACCAGGAGCCGCCGGCCGTCGGCGAGTTCGGGCAGAACCGTTTCGAGGGGGCGGCCGACGACGCTCACCACCGGGGTGTGCGCACTGGCCCAGCCCAGTCGGGCACAGGCCAGCGTGGCCGACGACGGCTGCGGGTAGACCCGGATAGCCTGCGGCCCGAGCAGTTTCGCCAGCGTGACGCCGATGCCGTAGAACATCGGATCGCCGCTGGCCAGAACGCAGATACGCGAATCCCGATTCGCGGCAAGCAATTCCGGCAGCGCGGGCAGCAACGGGGTCGGCCAGGCCCGGCGATCCGCGGCGCTCGCGTCGACGGGAACCAGATCCAGCTGGCGGCGCGATCCGAAAAGTACCTCGGCCGAGGTGATCTCGGCCCGCACGCGCGGGCTCAACCCCGGCCAGCCGTCGGCACCGATGCCCACGACCGCTATCACGCGATCGTTCTCCGGCGTGTCCCGCATGTCGCCGGTTGCGAGGGCGGGTTTTTCGCCTGTCATACCGTCACCAGCCGCCGCCGTCACGACGCTGCCGCGCTGATGGACGACGCTTCAGCCGCGCCCCCAGCAGCGCTCCACCCGCGCCGCTGGGCAGCGTCCCAGCCGTGCGGGCGGACAGCGGCACTGCCGGGCTTCCGGCGCAGCGGCTCTGGCGCGCACGCGGTGTGGGCACGCGCATCACCGCGGCATCCGGCGCCAGACGGCCCGTGGTACCCATCGGGCCACGGCAGCGGCGGGTCCCAACGATCGCGGGACCCACACGCTGGTGGCGCGCCGGCGTAGGGCGGCGACCGCGGCTGCCGCCACCTGATCGGGCGTACTCGACAACGGCGCCGGGCTCATCCCCTCGGTCATCCGGCCGATGACGAAACCGGGACGCACCAGCAGCACATGGACTCCGCTGCCGTGCAAGGCATCCGACAGCCCGGAGGCGAATCCGTCCAGTCCCGCCTTGCTCGAGCCGTAAACGTAGTTGGCACGCCGCACCCGCGCCCCCGCGATCGAACTGAACACCACCAACTGGCCGCTGCCCTGGGCGCGCAGCAGATTCGCCAGCACGGTCAACAGGCTCACCTGTGCGACGAAGTCGGTGTGCAGTACCGCGACCGCCGCGGCCGGATCCTGTTCGGCGCGGGCCTGATCGCCCAGGATTCCGAAGGCCAGGATCGCGACCCCGATCCGGCCGTGGTCGGCGGCCAGTTTCTCCAGCAGCGGCTGATGACCGGACAGGTCGTCGGCGTCGAACTCCACCGCATGGACCGCGCGGGCGCCCGCCGCGCGCAGCATGGCGGTCTCCTCCCCCAGCCGATCGCTGCGACGTGCGGCGAGCACGATCTCGCGGTCCGCGCAGATCCGGCGGACGACCTCGAGTCCCATCTCGCTGCGCCCGCCGAACAGCACGATCACCCCGTCGTCGACCTCACGCACACCCATGGCGCATAGTCTGCCATCGGCGCCGGTTGCTAGCGTCGCAGCCATGACGAGTACCGCGGCCGCGCGCATCGACCTGTCCCCCAGCGCGCTGGAATTCGTGACCGAACGGCATCTGGCCACGCTGACCACCCTGCGCGCGGACGGTACACCGCACGTCGTCGCGGTCGGCTTCACCTGGGATCCCGACGCCGGTATCGCACGGGTGATCACCGGCGGCCCCACCACCAAGGCCCGCAATGCGGACCGGCGCGGATACGCCGCGCTGAGTCAGGTCGACGGCCCGCGCTGGCTCACCCTGGAAGGTCCGGCCGAGGTCTGGACCGACCGCGACCGGGTCGCCGAGGCCGAGGCACGCTACGCCGAGCGCTACCGCACCCCGCGCGAGAACCCGCAGCGGGTGGTGATCGCGGTCCGTGTCGCGCGCGTGTTGTCGAGCAGTACCCTGCGCGGCTGAGCGATACGCCGCGGCCGAGCGGAGCGACCGGGGCCGAACCGTACGGCCACCGTTGTCGGCCGACCGGACGCTTCGCTCCCGTTCCGGGCGACATCCTCCGATAGCTGCCTCGAACACTTCACGATGCCCGGGTGGAAGGACCTTCACCCGACACCTGTCGCTTCACCGAAACGTCGGGCGCGCGCGAGGCCTTACAGCACCGTCAAGCCGTGCGGACGTCGATTCACCGACTCGCCGCCATCCTCCGTGACGACCACGATGTCCTCGATGCGGGCGCCCCATTCACCGCCGAAGTAGATGCCCGGCTCGATGCTGAACGCCATCCCCGGCCGCAGCACGGTCTCGTTGCCCGCCACGATGTAGGGCTCCTCGTGCACCGACAGCCCGATGCCGTGGCCGGTGCGGTGAATGAACGCCTCGCCGAAACCCTCCTCGGACAACAGGTTTCGAGCCGCGGCGTCGACCGATTCGGCGGTGACACCCGGGCGCACGGCGGCCACCGCGGCGGCCTGCGCGCGTTCGAGGGCGGCGTAGCGTTCGGCGATCTCCGGATCGGGCTCGCCCAGCACGTACGTGCGGGTGGAATCGGAGAAATATCCGGGTTCGACGGGACCGCCGATATCGATGACCACCACATCACCGGCTTCGATGACCCGGTCGGAATGGCTGTGGTGCGGGTTGGCGCCGTTGGGTCCACTGCCGACGATCACGAAATCGGCCCGGTCGTGCCCCTCCGCCACGATCGCGGCGGTGATGTCGGCGGCGACCTCGGCCTCGGTGCGGCCCGGCTGCAACCACTCACCCATCCGGGCATGCACCCGATCGATGGCGGCACCCGCGCGGCGCAATGCGTCGATCTCGGCGGCATCCTTGATCATCCGCAACTCCCGGATGATCGGGGTCGCCGATACCGGCAGGGCCGTCAGCGCGTCCGCGATCGGGAGCAGATGCAGGGCGGGCATGGCATCGTCGACCGCGACCCGAGCGCCCGCGTTCAGCGTCGATTTCACGACCCCGTACGGGTCCACACCGTCCACCCACGACACCATGTGCAATCCGAGCTCACCGGCGGCCGAGCCGTCCAGCGCGGCCAACTCCAGTTTCGGCACCACCACCGACGGGGTTTCGCCGCTGGCCGGGACGACCAGGCAGGTGAGCCGCTCGAAGGATTGCGCGGCCGACCCCAGCAGATATCGCAGATCCGGCCCGGGCGTGATCAGCAGCGCGTCCAGATGCGCCGCGCGGGTCAGCTCCGCCGCCCGCTCCAGCCGCTTGCCGTAGATCTCGGCACCGAATCGTGACTCCGTATGCGCGCTCATGCGATACGACGTTACCCGTCACTCCGGACACGGTCCGGACGATCACGACGTTCGCGACCGGGTCGTGGCCGGATTGTCGGTGCGGCCCGGTAGCGTCTGCGCCATGCTCACCTCCAGTGCGAGTGACCGGCCACTGTTGCTGCTCGACGGCGCGAGCCTGTGGTTCCGGGCGTTCTACGCCATCCCGGAGAAGATCACCGCGCCCGACGGCCGCCCGGTGAACGCACTGCGCGGCTTCACCGATATGGTCGCCGCGCTGATCACCCGCCACAATCCGGGCCGCCTGGTGGTGTGCCTGGATCTCGACTGGCGTCCGGCTTTCCGCGTCGAGCTGGTGCCCTCCTACAAGGCCCACCGGCTCGACACCACCGCCGACGCCCAGCCCGGCGCCGAGGAGGTGCCCGACACGCTCACCCCGCAGGTCGACATGATCGCCGAGGTGCTCGCCGCGGCCGGGATCGCGACCGCGGGTGCGGCCGGGCTGGAGGCCGACGATGTGATCGGCACCCTCGCCACCCGCGAACGCGACAACGAGGTGATCGTGGTCAGCGGTGATCGCGATCTGCTGCAGGTGGTGCGCGCCGACGCTCCCCCGGTCCACGTCTTCTATGTAGGCCGCGGACTGGCCAAGGCCGAACTCTGGGGCCCCGCCGAGGTGGCCGCCAAATACGGTGTGCCGCAAGAGAATGCGGGCCCCGCCTACGCCGATATGGCGACGTTGCGTGGCGATGCGTCCGACGGCCTGCCCGGCGTCGCCGGGATCGGAGACAAGTCCGCCGCCACGCTGATCTCACGGTACGGCTCACTCGAAGCGCTCGTGGCCGCCGTCGCCGACCCCGCCTCCGATCTGGCGCGCGGTGTGCGCGCGAAACTGGCTGCGGCCGAAGACTATCTGAAGGCGGCCGCCCCCGTGGTGCGGGTCGTCCGCGATGCCGAGGTCGAACTGTCCGGCCCGGATCTGCTGCCGGCCGAACCTGCCGACCCGGACCGACTCCACGCGCTGGCCACCGCCTACAACGCCGAAAGCCCCGTCAAGCGACTGACCGCCGCCCTCGCGGCGAACACCTGACGCGCGCCGCCGTGTCGAAAAGCTCTGGCAGGCATGGCTCCCCGTGCTCGGCGTGGCCGGAAACGCTCGAATGCCACCGGGCACGCGAGCGCTGCGGACAGTCGCGAATCCGGTCGGCCATACCCATAGCCACCAAGTCGGAGCCGACAGGACGGGGCACGGCCGCAGCACACACTCACCGCTCCCGGCCTCGCAGCCACCCGGCGCACGCGGGGACTACGTAGGGCCGGGCGTTGCGTGTCGGCCGGCTCAGTTCGGGCGGCCGACCTCGTAGGTTCCGTCGTCCTTGGTGATCTTGACGGTGACCTTCTTCTGCTCGCCACCGACCTTCAGGGTGCAGTCGAAGGTGCCACCGACCTCGACCTTCTGACCCGAGGGGCAGCTGACGCTCTGGACGTCGTCGATGCCGTAGGAATCCTTGAGGACCTTCTGCACACCGTCCTGCACGGCCTTGTTGTCCAGTTTGTCGCTGCCCAGGAAGACGAAGGCGAGGACCACGGCGACGACCACCACGACCAGCACGCCGATACCGCCGAAGAGCAGGCCCTTCTTCGACTTCTTGGCAGGCGTGGTGCTCAGCTGCGGTTCCTGCATCCCCCACTGCTGCTGCGACTGGTCGGGCTGCGGCGCCCAACCCTGCTGAGTGGGCTGCTGCTGCGCCCACTGCTGCTGCGACGGCTGCGGCGGCTGACCCCACTGCTGCTGGGTCGGCTCCCACGGCTGCGCCTGCGCCGGCGGTTGCTGCGGCCAGGACGGCTGGCTCTGACCACCCCACTGCGGCTGCTGGGGTTGCGGCTGTTGCGGCTGCCACTGCTGCTGCGACGGTGCGGGCTGTCCCCACTGGGGCTGCTGCGGCTGCTGGCCACCCCACTGCGGCGCCGGTCCGGACTGGCCGGGCTGCGGCTGGCCCGACCACTGCTGGGTCGGATCGCTGCTGTGGCCCTCCCCTGGGCCAGGGGTCTCGTTCGGTCCGTACGGGCCGCTCATGTGCCTGCCTCCACTCGCACTCGTCGTCTCACATCCCCCCGCGTGAGGTGATCAGGCCCTCACCACGGTCGGTACCGGTAGTCATCCAATCACAGCCGGACACGCTACGCGGCGTCCACCGCCACAACGCCACGCCGGATGGCACGCACCGACTTCGCGGCGGTGGCGGCGATTTCGGTGTCGTCGGCGGTCTGGTGGATCTGGTCGAGCAGATCGATCACCTGCCGGCACCAGCGTACGAAGTCACCCGCGGACAACGCACTGCCCTGATCACCACTGGCCAGCAACGATTCGGCCAATCCGTCGCCGCGGGCCCATTTGTAGATGCCGGTGACGAAGCCCAGATCCGGTTCCCGGGTCGGCGGCAGCTTGTGCCGTGCCTCGTCGGTGCGCAACTGGCTCCACACGCCGATGGTGGCGCCGACCGCGCGCCGCACCGGTTCGGTCGGCCCGGCCGGGCCGAGGTAGCCGCCCTCCTGCCGCGATTCGAAGACCAGCACCGACACCACGCCCGCGAGTTCGGCGGGACCGAGCCCGCGCCACAGGCCCTGCCGAAGGCATTCGGCCACAACGAGATCCGCTTCGGTGTAGATCCGGGCGAGCCGTCGGCCGTCGGCGGTGACCTCCCCGCCGTCGACATAGCCGCGCTCACTCAGCAGCGCGACGATCCGATCGAAGGTGCGCGCCAGCGAATTCGTTGTCGCAGCGACCTTCTGGCGCATCGACTCGGTCTCACGCTCGAGCCGGTTGTAGCGCTCCCCCACCCGGGCCAGCTGCTCCCGGTCGGGCCGGGAGTGGGCGGGATGGGCGCGCAGCGCACGCCGCAGCGTCGCCAGTTCCCGATCATCGGCCGCGCGCGCACGACCACCGCGCCGGCCTCGTCCGGGGACCGAGATTCCCGTGCTGCGCAACGCCGATGCCAGATCGCGGCGCGCCCGCGCGGTGCGGTGGTCGACGTGGCGGGGCAGCCGCATGCGGCCCAGCGGCTGAGCGGGGGTCGGGAAATCGGCGGCCGAGACGCGACCGGCCCAGGTGTCGGCGGTCAGCACCAGCGGCCGGGGATCGCCCGGACTCGCGTCCGGTTCCAGGATCACCGCGAGGCCCTGGCGACGCCCGGTCGGGATGGCCACCACGTCACCGCGGCGCAGCGAGGTCAGCGACTCGACCGAAGCCCCGCGCCGGTCGGCCCGCCCCTGCCGTTCCAGTTCGCGTTCGCGCTGTTTGATCCGCTCGCGCAGCGACAGATATTCGAGGAATCCGTCGTCACCGATCTGCGAGCGCAGTTTCCGCACCTGCGCCTCGTTGCGCTCGATACCGCGGACCAGGCCCACCACCGACCGATCGGCCTGGAACTGCGCGAACGAGCGCTCCAGCAGCTCCCGCGACTGCACGGCGCCCATCCGATCGATCAGATTGATCGACATGTTGTAGCCGGGCCGGAACGAGCTGCGCAACGGATAGGTGCGGGTCGAGGCCAGGCCCGCGACGGCGCTGGTGTCGACGTCGGGATGCCACATCACCACCGCGTGGCCCTCGATGTCGATACCGCGGCGCCCGGCGCGCCCGGTCAACTGCGTGTACTCGCCCGGGGTCAGCTCGGCATGGGTTTCGCCGTTGAACTTCACCAGCCGTTCCAGCACCACCGTGCGCGCCGGCATATTGATGCCGAGAGCCAGTGTCTCCGTGGCGAATACGGCCCGCACCAGCCCGCGGACGAACAACTCCTCCACGGTGTGCCGGAAGGCGGGCAGCATGCCGGCGTGATGGGCGGCCAGGCCGCGGAAGAGCGCCTCACGCCATTCCCAGTAGCCGAGCACATCGAGATCGGCGCGCGGCAGATCACCGGTGTGGCGCTCGATCACCGCCTCGATCTCTGCCGCGTCGTCGGGACGGCTCAGATCCAGGCGCGAACGCAGGCACTGGGCGAGGGCGCCGTCGCAGCCGGCCCGGCTGAAGATGAAGGTGATCGCCGGCAGCAGCCCTTCCTCGTCGAGGCGGGCGAGCATCTCCGGGCGCGGCAGCGGACGGAAGTCGCGGCGCGGGCCACCGCGGTGGCGTGGCCCGGACCAGCCGTTCATCCGATCGGCGGCCTCGCGATGTTTGATGTAGCGAACCAGATCCTCGTCGACGAGGATCTTCTGGTCGCTGGACTTGGTGTCGAACAGATCGAACAGCCGCCGCCCCACCATGACGTGCTGCCACAGCGGCACCGGCCGCGTCTCGTCGACGATGACCGCGGTGTCGCCGCGCACGGTCTCCATCCACGCACCGAACTCCTCGGCGTTGCTGACCGTCGCCGACAGGCTCACCAGGCGCACCTCCGGCGGCAGATGCAGGATGACCTCTTCCCACACCGCACCGCGGAACCGGTCTGCCAGATAGTGCACCTCGTCCATGACGACGAACGACAGCCCGTGCAGCGCGTCCGAGCCCGCGTAGAGCATGTTGCGCAGCACTTCGGTGGTCATGACCACGACCCGGGCGTCCGGATTTATCGACTGGTCGCCGGTCAGCAGTCCGACCGCGTCGCGGCCGTAGCGGTCCACCAGATCGGAGTACTTCTGATTCGACAGCGCCTTGATCGGGGTGGTGTAGAAGCACTTCCCCCCGGCCGCGCGGGCCAGATGCACGGCGAATTCCCCGACGACGGTCTTACCGGCGCCGGTCGGCGCGCACACCAGCACACTGTGCCCGTTCTCCAGCGCCGCGCAGGCCTGCTGTTGGAACGGGTCCAGGGAGAATTTCAGGTCGGCGGCGAATGCCGCGAGTTCGCCAGTCAGCGACGGTTGTCCCACGCTCAGAGGGTATCGGAGTAGTCCGACACCGGGCGCGGAGTTTTCGGCGCGGGATCGGCCGAGACCGGTCCGCTCGCCGTCACCGGCTGGGCGGGCTCCACCGGGCTCACCCCGTCCAGATCGTCCGGTCCGCCCAGCGGGGAGGCCTCGTCGTCGGACAGCGCACCCCAGTTGTCGCCCCGGCGGGCGCGGCGCCGGTCGTTGAGCCGGGCGATCTGCACGGCCACCTCGAACAACACGGTGAGCGCGGCGGCCAGCGCCAGCATCGAGAACGGATCCTGCGGGGTGACGATCGCGGCGAAGACGAACAGCCCGAAGATCATGCCGCGACGCCACTTCTTGAGCCGCTCGTAGGTCAGCACGCCGACCATGTTCAGCCCGATGATCAGCAGCGGTGTCTCGAAGCTCACCCCGAAGATGATCAGCAGCTTGATGATGAACCCGAAGTACTGACTACCGCTGAGCGCGGTGATCTGCACATTGCTGCCGATCCCCATCAGGAAGCTCAGCGCATGCGCCACCACCCAGTACGCCAGCACCGCACCGGTGACGAACAGCACCACACCGGAGGCGACGAAGCTGACCGCGTATTTGCGCTCCTTGGCGTACAGGCCGGGCGTCACGAACGCCCACAGCTGATACAGCCAGATCGGGCACGCCATCACCACACCCGCGGTGAAGGCGACCTTGAACCGCAGCATGAACTGTTCGAACGGGGCGGTGGCCAGCAATCGGCAGGCGCCGTCGGTGGTCAGTTGCGCCCGATGTTCCGGCGGCAGCGAACAGTACGGCCCGCGCAGCAGATCGCCCAGGCTCTCGATGCCCAGGAACGAATGCGAGTACCAGAGGAATCCGAGCACCGTGGTCAGCGCCACCGCCAGCAACGACTTCAGCAGTCGCGAACGCAACTCGTGCAGATGTTCGACCAACGACATGGTGCCGTCGGGATTCGTCCTGCGCCGGCTACGGCGGGGGTCGAACGGAATGCGCATGGATGTGACTGCCTCGCTGATCACCTGGCCGGATCCGGATGAAACGCCCAACCGCCATCGCACCGCCACCCCGCGGGCGTTACCGGGGTGACGGCCTCGAGACGGGCCGGATCAGGCCGTGTGACGATCCTTGTCGGCCTGCGGCGCCGGATTCACCGGCTGAGCAGGCGGCAGCTCGGCCGCGGGCGCCGACTGCTGTGCGGTGCCGGACGCGTTCGCCGATCCCGTGTTCGCAGAACCCGCGTTCGCCGAGCCCTCGGACTGCATCTCGCTCATCTCGCTCTTGAAGATGCGCAAGGAACGTCCGAGACCCCGGGCGGCGTCGGGCAGCCGCTTGGCGCCGAACAGCAGCAGGATCACCAACGCAATGATGAGCCAGTGCGTCGGGCTCAATGAACCCATCGAAAACCTCCCAAGACTGTGGTATGTCCGATGCTACCGGACCCCGATCCGGCGACGACGCGCGTCGTCACCCGCGAATCGGCGAGACGGTGTCGTAGGTCAGCTCGACACCGGCCGCGTCGCCTCGCGGGCGACCGCTCCGCGCAGCTCCGCGAGCAGGTCGGGGCCGGTCCAGCGGCGTTCGTCGCCGTTCTCCGCGGCCCGGATCAGGTCGACCAGCCGTGCGTTCACCGGGGTGGGCACCGCCACCATCCGGCCCAGCTCGACGATTTCCCCACAGAGCCAATCGATTTCGGTGCGCCGGCCCAGGGCCAGATCGTCGGCCATCGACGAGCGCGCCTTCGGGTCCACCGCGAGCACCCGTCCGGCCACCCGCTCGAAGACGGCATCGGGAACCGTCAGCAGGCGGGCCATCACGCGCGGCGGCAGCACGGTCAGCCGCGCGGGGCGGATCCGGGCGCGCCGCATCGCCGCGAGCGCCTCGTCCTGCGCCAGCGCCAGACAGCGCCGGTAGTCGCGGGTGGCCAGTTCCTCGCGCAGCGGCCGGCCCGACAGCGCGTTGATCGCGTTGTTGAGGTTGAGCAGCAGTTTGGCCCACTGCACCGGGCGCAGATCCTGATGTCGGTCCAGGGGCAGCCCGGCCCGTTCGAACAGCGGCGCGAATCGGGACAGCGCCGGATCGTCGGCCACCGCCACGGTGCCGTCGGTGCCGCGATGGAAATGACCGGGACCGCTGTGGACGACGTTGAACATCACCATGCCGGCCGAGACCACCGCCGTGGGCAGCACCTCCCGGATCGCCGCATCGTTGCCGACACCGTTCTGCAGGCTGACCACCACGGTGTCCGCGCGCAACCGATTGCGCAGCTGCGCCGCGGCCTGGGCGGTCTGCGCCGACTTCACGGTGACCAGCACCAGATCGGCGGTGGCGGCGCTGTCCGGTTCGGTCTCGGTGCGGAAACCGCTCGCCGCGACGCGATCGTCGCCGCCGTCGAGATCGGTCAGCCGCAGCCCGTGCGCGCCGATCTCGTCCAGCAGCCGCGGTCGTCCGACGAAACTGACCTCGGCACCGGCGGCGGCCAGTTTGCCACCGACGAACAGACCGATACTTCCGGCGCCCAGCACCGTCACCCGGAATGTCACGCGGGCCCGACCTCCTCGACCATGTTCCGGTCGTAACCGAGGTCGCCGACCTCGTCATAGGCGGCCAGCGCCGCGGCCGACCGTTCCCGCACCGCGCTCACCAGCTCCGGCGGGCCCAGCACGGTGACACCGGAACCGAAGCCGAGCAGCAGTCGCGCGATCCAGCCCAGCGTGGCGAACCGCATCGTCGCCTCGACGCTGCCGTCCGGGTGGACCACCACCGGATGCATCGGATACTGATCCAGCACCCACCCGTAGTCGCCACGAATGCGCAAGCGCGCCAAGGCAACCGCGGGATCGTCGGAGAACAGGTCCAGCCCCGCGGACTCCTCGGTGGCGTGGCTGGGCGGGTTCGCCGGCTCCTCGAGTTCGGTGGCCTCCTCGATCCGGTCGAACCGGAACAGCCGCACCCCCTCCGCCTGCCGGCACCACGCCTGCAGATAGGAGTTGTTGTCCACCAGCACGATTCGGATCGGATCGACGACGCGCTCGGACACCACATCCCGGCTCGCCGAGTAGTACACCAGCCGCAGCGCTCGTCCGTCGGCCAGTGCGGAACGCACCGTGGTCACCGCCGGCGCCTCGACCGGCTCCGCGGTGTCGGGTTCGCTGCGAGGCCCGGCCTCGCCGGAGATGGCGGATTCGATCTTGGCGGTCGCCGACCGGGCGGCGGTCGGATCGACCATGCCCGGCAGATCCGCTATCGAGCGCAGGGCCACCAGCAACGCCGTCGCCTCGATCGAGGTCAGCCGCAGCGGACGGTCGATACCGGCGGAGAAGGTGACCTCGATGCTCTCCTCGGAGAACGACAGATCGATCAGATCGCCCGGACCGTAACCGGGCAGCCCGCACATCCAGAGCTGATTGAGATCGCTCATCAGCTGTTTGGTGCTGACGCCCAGTTCCGCGGCCGCCTCGGGCGCACTGATCCCCGGATTCGCGAGGAAGTACGGAACCATATTCAGCAACCGGGACAGCCGCGTCGACAATCTGCTGCTCATCGCCGCACCCCCGCCCGGGCCCTTGCGACGCTCGCGCGTCTCATGCCGACACCTCCGTCCGTTCCAGTACCGACCGCAGCCGCGCGATCACATCGGCCCGCAGATCCTCCGGGGCCAGCACCAGCGCATCCGGACCGAGCCCGGTGATCAGCCGGGCCAGCCAGTCCCGCGACCGCACCGGCACCTCCACCACCGAACCCGGACGACCGGCGACCGTCTCCTCGGCGATCACCACGCCCAACCGGCGGATCTCCTGCCCGCGCTCCTGCGCCACCCACACCGTCGCCGACCCGGTCACCGGCGCCGCACCGGTCACCCGCGCCACGATCTGACGCAGATCCACATCCGCCGGTTTGTGCACCACGTTCTCGGGGCCGTACACCTCGACCTCGGCCCCGATCCGCGACAGCCGGAAGGTCCGCACGGCGTCCCGGTCGCGGTCGTGGCCCACCAGGTACCACCGTCCGTGCCGGGTCACCACACCCCAGGGCTCCACATCGCGCGTGCTGTAGGGCGCGTTGTGGGTGACGCGATGTTCGAATCGCACCGCCCGCCCCGCGTCGATGGCCGCCAGCAGTTTGCCCAGCGCGGCCTCCGAGCCCCGGGTACGTGCCGGAACCGCGGGTACCGACGCCGAGGCCGCGTCCGCGTCGACGTGCACCCCGGCGGCCCGCAACTTGAGCACCGCGCTCTCCGCGGCGCTGGCCAGCTCCGGTGACTCCCACAACTGCACCGCCACCGCGACCGCCGCCGCTTCCGCGCTGGTCAGATCGATATCGGGCAGTTCATAGGCATCGCGATTGATGCGATAGCCCTCCTGCCCGGAGAACCGGCCCACCGGGCCGACCTCGAGCGGGATCCCCAGATCCCGTAGTTCGTTCTTGTCGCGCTCGAACATCCGGCTGAACGCCTCGTCGCTGGCCGACTCCTCGTAGCCGGCAACGCTGTCGCGAATGCGCTCCGCGGTCAGGAACTGCCGGGTCGACAGCAGCGCGATCACCAGATTCATCAGCCGCTCGACCTTGGAAATCGCCACCCGACACAGAGTAATCGGACTCCCGGAACGACGGTGCACCACCGCTCCGATCCGCGCCGGGATATCGCTGCCGGCAGCCGGATCGACCGGCCCCGCGAACCGCCGCGGGGCCGTCGGCCCCTCACATCGAGGCGATCAACCGATCCACGCGCTCGTCCACGGACCGGAACGGGTCCTTGCACAAGACCGTGCGCTGCGCCTGATCGTTCAGCTTCAGGTGCACCCAGTCGACGGTGAAATCGCGGCCCGCCTCCTGCGCGGCGGTGATGAAATCACCGCGCAGTTTGGCCCGCGTCGTCTGCGGCGGCGTGGTCACCGCGGCGTCGACCGCCTCGTCCTCGGTGATCCGCTTGACCAGACCCTTGCGCTGCAGCAGATCGAACACTCCGCGACCACGCTTGATGTCGTGATAGGCCAGATCCAGCTGGGCGATCTTCGGATCCGACAACTCCATCGAGTACCGGTCCTGGTAGCGCTGGAACAGCTTGCGTTTGATCACCCAGTCGATCTCGGTGTCGACCTTCGCGAAGTCCTGCGCCTCGACCGCGTCGAGCGTGCGACCCCACAGATCCACCACGGCATCCACCTGCGGATCGCGCTCGCGGTTGCGCAGATGCTCGACCGCGCGGGCGTAGTACTCGCGCTGGATGTCGAGCGCGCTGGCCTGCCGCCCGCCCGCCAGCCGCACCGGTCGCCGGCCGGTCAGGTCATGGCTGACCTCGCGAATCGCGCGGATCGGGTTGTCGAGCGCGAAATCGCGGAACGACACCCCGGCCTCGATCATCTCCAGCACCAGCGCCGCGGTGCCCACCTTCAGCATGGTGGTGGGTTCGGCCATATTCGAGTCGCCGACGATCACATGCAGGCGGCGGTACTTCTCCGCGTCGGCATGCGGCTCGTCGCGCGTGTTGATGATCGGCCGCGACCGCGTGGTCGCCGACGACACCCCTTCCCAGATGTGCTCGGCCCGCTGCGACAGGCAGAACGTGGCCGCCTTCGGCGTCTGCAGGATCTTTCCGGCACCGCAGATCAGCTGCCTGGTCACCAGGAACGGCAACAGCACATCCGAGATCCGGGAGAACTCGCCGGCCCGCACCACGAGGAAGTTCTCGTGGCAGCCGTAGGAGTTGCCCGCCGAATCGGTGTTGTTCTTGAACAGATAGATGTCACCGCCGATCCCCTCCTCGGCCAAGCGCTGCTCGGCATCGATCAGCAACTCCTCGAGCACCCGCTCACCCGCGCGATCGTGGGTGACCAGCTGAACCAGCGAGTCACATTCGGCCGTCGCATACTCCGGATGGGAACCGACATCGAGATAGAGCCGCGCTCCGTTGCGGAGAAATACGTTCGAACTACGGCCCCAGGACACCACCCGGCGGAACAGATACCGGGCCACCTCGTCAGGACTCAACCGACGGTGACCGTGGAACGTGCACGTCACCCCGAACTCGGTCTCGATCCCCATAATTCGTCGCTGCACACCATCGACATTACGGCAAAGCGAACGGCGAAAGTGGCTGTGCGAGCAAGCGGTTGCATACGGGTTCACAACAATATGGGCTCTACCGGCCGCGACGCCGTCGGCAGCACCGAGTTCGCGGTGCGGGCGCTCCCCGCAGACGACAGCCGCCCGGCCCCATCCTCACGATCACAGGATGGGGCCGGGCGGCTGATTCGAGCCCGCTACCAGCGGTTACGGGTTGGAGGGATCTCCGGCGGAGGGAGTCTCCGGCTCGGCGTTCTCCTCCGCACTCGCCGCGCCGTCGGCGGAGAGCAGCGTCTCCAGCGAGGCGTGCGGAATGCGGCGGAAAGCCCGGCGCGGGCGGGCCTGCTCCAGCGTCGCCACCTCCAGCGAGGACACCGCGATGCCGCGCTTGTCCTTGTCGCTGTTGTCCGGCGACCCCTTCTGCAGGGCGTCCACGGCGGTGCGGATCGCGGCCCGCAATTCCAGGCCCGGCTGGAAGGTGTCCTTGAGCGCGGTGCTGATCGGGTCGGTGTTGCCGCCCATCACCACGAAGTCGCGCTCGTCGACGATGGAGCCGTCGAAGTTGATCCGGTACAGGACCGAATTCGACGCCTGCTCCGGATAGCCGACCTCACCGATACAGATCTCGACCTCGTAGGGCTTGAGCTGGTCGGTGAAGATCGTGCCGAGGGTGGAGGCGTACATGTTCGCCAGCGCCCGCCCGGTCACATCCCGCCGGTCGTACTGGTATCCGCGCAGGTCGGCCTGCAGGATCCCACCACGACGCAGACTTTCGAACTCGTTGTACTTGCCGACCGCGGCGAATCCGATGCGGTCGTAGAGCTCGCTCACCTTGTGCAGCGTCGCCGAGGGGTTCTCGGCGACGAACAGCACACCCTTGTCGTACACCAGCACCACGACACTGCGTCCCCGGGCGATACCTTTGCGCGCAAGTTCGGTCTTGTCGCGCATGATCTGTTCGGCCGACGCGTAGTACGGCAGTGTCATGGACGCGCACTCCCTTCTTCGGCCACCCGCTCGCCGACGATCGAGCGCGCGATCTGCTCGAGCCGCTCGTCCGAAACCTCCAGCGCCCCTTCGGCATTGATGACGATCGCCGTCGGGAAGATACCGCGCTGTAGGTCCGGGCCGCCGGTGGCGGTGTCGTCGTCGGAGGCGTCGAGCAGCGATTCGACGGCGATGCGCAGGGCGCGGTCCTCGTCCAAATCGCGGCTGTAGGTCTTCTTCAACGACGACTTGGCGAACATCGAGCCCGAACCGGTGGCGGTGTAGCCGAAGCGCTCTTCGCTGCGGCCGCCGACCACGTCGTAGGACACGATGCGACCGGCCCGCTCCGGATCGGTGGCCTCGAGGTCGTATCCGACCAGGATCGGCACCACCGCCAGGCCCTGCAGGGCCGCGGGCAGATTGTCGCGGACCATCTTCGACAGCTTGTTGGCCTTACCGTCGAAGGTCAGCGGCACGCCCTCGATCTTCTCGTAGTACTCCAGCTCCACCGCGAACAGGCGGATCATCTCGACCGCCACGCCCGCGGTGCCGGCGATACCGGCCGCGGAGAAGGTGTCGGTGATGTACACCTTCTCCATATCGCGGCTGGCCAGCAGGTTGCCCTGGGTGGCCCGGCGGTCGCCGGCGATCAGCACACCGCCGCGGTAGGTCACCGCGACGATCGTGGTGCCGTGCGGCGCCAGGTCCCCGGCCGAGCCGTTACCGCCGGCAGCGCGCCCGAAACCGTTGCCCGGCAACAGTTCCGGCGCGTTTTCCCGCAGATATTCGGAGAATGACGAGAGGGCGTACCCCATGTGGAGCCGCAAGGGGTCACCTGATGTCACTGGCCGCCTTTCTGGACGTAGGCACGCACGAAGTCCTCCGCGTTCTCCTCGAGCACGTCATCGATCTCGTCGAGCAGGTCGTCGGTCTCCTCGGCCAGCTTTTCGCGGCGCTCCTGTCCCGCGGCCTCGACACCGGCCGCGTCGTCGTCCTCGTCGCCACCACCGGCGCGCTTGGTCTGCTCTTGTGCCATAGCAGCCGACCTCCTCTGTACTGATCATCGGCGAGCACCGGAAACCTCCGATGCTCGTCCCTCAACACTACCCAGCGACGGTGACAACATGCCGGATTACATCGCAATGTGCCCCCGCCGCAACGTCACAGCACGCCGTGCCACCCGGGCACGAGCACGCCGCCGGCGCCCGGCCGCCCGGTCAGGAGGTGAGCTGCTTGACCAGTTCGGCGGCCGTGCCCGCACCCTCGAGCAACTTGCCGACGTGGGATTTCGTCCCGCGGCGCGGCTCCAGGGTGGGAATGCGGACCAGCGAGTCGCCGCCCAGGTCGAAGATCACCGAATCCCAGCTCGCCGCCGCGATATCGGCGCCGAAGCGGCGCAGGCACTCGCCCCGGAAGTAGGCGCGGGTGTCGGTCGGCGGGTTGGTCATCGCGTCGGTGACCTGCTGTTCGGAGACCAGCCGCTCCATCGAACCGCGGGCCACCAGGCGGTTGTAGAGGCCCTTGTCCAGCCGCACGTCGGAGTACTGCAGATCCATCAGATGCAGTTTCGGCGCCGCCCAGCCCAGGCCCTCGCGGCTGCGCATCCCCTCGAGCAGGCGCAGTTTGGCCGGCCAGTCGAGCAGATGCGCGCAGTCCATGGGGTCGCGTTCGAGCAGGTCGAGCACATGCGCCCACTTCTCCAGCACATCGGTGACGCGGGCGTCGTCGGTGCCCTCGCGGTCGTGGAACTTCTCCACCCGGTCGAGGTAGATCCGTTGCAGCGCAAGGCCGGTCAGTTCGCGGCCGTCGACCAGCGCCACGGTGGCGCGCAGGCTGGGATCGTGGCTGATGGTGTGCACGGCGGTGACCGGACGCGCCAGCTGCAGATCCGACAGGTCCTCGCCGGCCTCGATCAGATCCAGCACCAGCGCGGTGGTGCCGACCTTGAGGTAGGTCGACCATTCGGCCAGGTTGGCGTCGCCGATGATCACGTGCAGCCGCCGGTACTTGTCGGCGTCGGCGTGCGGTTCGTCGCGGGTGTTGATGATGCCGCGCTTGAGGGTGGTCTCGAGGCCCACCTCGACCTCGATGTAGTCCGAGCGCTGCGACAGCTGGAATCCGGCGTGGTCGCCGGACTGCCCGATGCCGACCCGCCCCGACCCGGTGACCACCTGACGGGAGACGAAGAACGGCGTCAGGCCGACGATGATCTGGTTGAACGGCGTATCGCGGTTCATCAGATAGTTCTCGTGGGTGCCGTAGGAGGCGCCCTTGCCGTCGACGTTGTTCTTGTAGAGCTGCATGCGCGGCGCACCCGGCACGCTCGAGGCATAGCGGGCGGCGGCCTCCATGACCCGCTCACCGGCCTTGTCCCAGATCACCGCGTCCAGGGGGTCCACGACCTCGGGCGCCGAATATTCGGGGTGGGCGTGGTCGACGTAGAGGCGAGCGCCGTTGGTGAGGATCATGTTCGCCGCGCCGACCTCGTCGGCGTCGATCACCGGCGCCGGCCCGTTGAGCCGGCCCAGGTCGAAGCCGCGGGCATCGCGCAGCGGCGACTCCACCTCGTAGTCCCAGCGGGTGCGCTTGGCCCGGGGTACGCCCTCGGCCGCCGCGTAGGCCAGCACCGCCTGGGTGGACGTGAGAATCGGGTTCGCCGAGGGTTCCGTCGGTGTCGAGATGCCGTACTCGACCTCGATTCCGATGATGCGCTGCATGGGTCGAGCCTAGGCGACGCGCGCGATCCCCGGGGCCGCCCGGGTGCGGTGGCCCGTCACCGCGCCGCGCGGTGTCGCGAATTCAGTTGACCGCCAGCGGGTCCGGGGCAGCCGCCTCGGACCGGGCCACCAGGTCGGCGACGGTGGCGTCGCGGTCCAGCGGAACCCCCAGACTGCGTGCATTGCTCTCCAGCAGCCCGAGCACCGATTCGGTCACGATCGCCTCGATCTGCTCCGACCCCAGCGCCGAGGCGGAGTCGGCGCGCCAGCTGTTGACCACCCCGTCGACGAAGCCGACGATCCCGAAGGCCATCGGCCGGGCCCGCACGGGGTCGATGCCGACGCGCGCGGCGGCGGTGGCGAACAGATCCGCGAGCCGGGCGCCGATGCGGTCGCGTGCCCCGGCCAGCGCGAGCGACGAATCCCCTTGCGGGGCACTCGCCGCCAGGAATCGGTGCAGCTGCGGATGCGAGTCCACCCAGCCGACGTAGGTGCCGACCGCCCCGCGCACCGCGTCCTTGACGGTTCCGTCCGCCCGTAGCGTCGGAAGTAGTTGAGTCAGCAGCGATTCCAAAATGCGGCCGCGAATCTGCTCGTCCAGATCGGTCCGCCCGTCGAAATGGCGGTACACCACCGGACGCGGCAGGCCCAGCCGGTCGGCGATCTGCTGGACCGACACCTCGGCGCCGTTCTCCTCGATCACCGCGACCGCGGCCTCGATCACCTCGGCACGCCGCCGCTGTTTGTGCCCGTTCCAGCGGGTACTGCGACCGTCCACACCGGCTGCCGCGGACCGTTCCGCACGCCGCGGGGGCCGTTGTCCACCGGTTTCACTCACATGTCAACGATACTCATGCGGTATTGACCGATACACCCCGTCTCACTAACCTTGGTGTTACATCCTGTCTCGGTAATTCGATTCGTTTGGAGCGCAGCAATGGGCAACGACGCCACCCTGCTCCCGCGGGATACCTTCGCGCAGCGTCTGCTGCTCGGTTCGGTCCGCAAGTCCTACGACCCGGTGGTCGATCTGGACTGGGACGCCCCGCTGGATCCGGACAAGTTCTTCCTGCCGCCGGAGGTGGTCTCCCTCTACGGCACCGACCTCTGGGACGCGATATCACCCGAGCAGCGGCGCGAGCTGTCGCGGCAGGAACTCGCGAACATCCTGTCGGTCGGAATCTGGTTCGAGAACATCCTGAACCGGTTGTTGTTGCGGGAGTTGATGAACGGCGATCCCACCTCGCACCGCTCGCACTACACGCTGACCGAAATGGGCGACGAATGTCGGCACATGACCATGTTCGGCAAGCTGATCGACCGCATCGACGCCCGGCCCTACTGGCCCAAAGCCCCTGCCCGGCTGGCGATCTCGTCGTTGCAACTGCTTCTGCACGGCCCGATGGTGTGGGTGGGAGCGCTGGTCGGTGAGGAGATCTTCGACGCGCTGCAACGCCGCACGATCGATGATCCGCAGCTGCAGCCGGTGGTGGCGCGCACGTTCCGCGTCCACGTCACCGAGGAGGCGCGCCACATCGGTTTCGCCCGTGACGCCCTCGCCCGCCGTGTTCCGGCGATGTCGCGCGCGGAACGCGCCTATGTGCGGATGTGTGTCGCGGTCGCCGCTCCACTGTTCGTGCGGCTGATCACCAACCGGCACATGTACATTCGCGCCGGATTGAACGGGCGCGTGGCCGTGCGCGCCGCGCTGGCCAATCCGCACGCGCACCGCATGCTCGCGGCCGGCGGCGCCGACCTGGGCGCGTTCCTGGACGAGAACGGGCTGCTCGGCCCGATCGGCAAGCGACTCTGGCGGCGGCGGGGGTTGCTCGCATGAGGCCGGACCGGCACCGCGCGGGCGGCGTGGCCGTCGTCGCGGCCCGGCCGTCGGCACCGATCGTCGCGGCGACGCTGCGGCGCAACGGAATTCGCGACATCACCGTCCTGGGCTCGACCGCGCTCGCGGCCGATCACCCATCGCCCGCGGTGCACACCATGGAATTCGACGGCGCGCACGACCGCTGGCGGCTGCGCTCGGACGACGGCACGACCACGGCGTCGGTGGTGATCCTGGCCGATGCCGACCTCGACACTCACCGCATCACCGGAGTCGGCGCCGATCTGCACGCGCTGCTGAGCGACGGCCGGGTGGCCCATCTCGGCACGGCGATGCACGAGATGCCGAACCTGTTCTGGACGCACTCCCCCGCCGACGCGCACTGGCCGCACTATCCGGTGCAAGCCCGCGCCGAATACGCCGCGCGCTGCATCGCGACGATGTGCCGAACCGGCGGTACCCGGATCCAGCTGCGACGTGCCGTGCAGCACGAATCGGCACGTCGCTGGGCTGCGAACCCCCACCCCGGCCGGCGGCTGCCGCGACCGGATCACCGGCACTTCGACACGACCGTCGCCGCCGATCGGGCGCCCGCCTGCGAGTACGCCGGTCCCGCGGTACTCGACGCACCGGGCGCCGAACTCGCGGTGACAGCCGCACTGAACGGGCATCCCGACCCGATCGACGGTCACTACCACTGGTACGGCCGTCTCACCGCGGCGGAGGCGGACCTGCTGCCCGACCCCGGGCGCGGTGTGGTGTCGCTGCGGATAGCGGGTGGCGAGCCCGCCGCGGGCCGGCTGCAGGAGCGCGACCCGTGGGGAAATCTGCGGATCGCCGGAATCGGGCGGCCGCCGTTTCCCCTGGCGGACAACGGCATTCACTGAGACGCCGGACGGTCAGCCCGGAATCTTGTCCAGGAATCCGTGCACGCGGGCGATGCGATCACCGTCGAGAACGACCACGTCGAAGCCGACGATCAGCGGCTCGGCGCCGGGAGTCCCCAGCGTCCAGGTGAACCGCAGCTGGTCGTGGTGTCCGTCGACCGGCCCGAGGCCGAATCGCATACCGGCGAACTGTTCCCGGACGCCGGCGATCATCTCGTCGATCGCGGCAACTCCGGCGACGGCCGCGAGCGGATCGGTGTAGGTGGCGTCGGGCCGGTACAGCTCGTCGAGAAGTTTGCGCCGCGCCGCGGCGTCGGCTTCGTTCCAGGCGTCGATGTAGCGCTGGGCGATGGCGTCGTAGGTGCTGGTGGTTTCGTTTTCGCTCATAGGACGAGCATGTCGCAGAGCGGGCGGCGGGTCGATTACCCGTCGGGTAATGCCGCGGCGCACCGAAGTGGTTGCCGCGCAGCCGGACTCGTACTCCGGCCGCACACCGGGTGGGGGTCTACAGCACCGACTTCAGCGATTGCTCGTCGCGCGCGACGACAGCCCGGCCGTCGGGGGTGACCACGATCGGACGCTGGATCAGCTTCGGATTGCTCGCCAGTGTCTCGATCCACTGCTCGCGATCGGCCTCCGTACGCGACCAGCCCGACATACCGAGCTCCTTCGCCTCCGGTTCACCGGTACGGGTGATGTCCCAGGGCTCCAGCCCGAGCTGGGCCAGCACCTCCCGAAGATCATCGGCGGTCGGCGGGTCGTCGAGATACTGCCGCTCGATGTAGTCCACCCCGGCCTCGTCCAGCGCGGTTTTGGCCGCGCGGCTCTTGGAGCAGCGGGGATTGTGCCAGATCTGGGTCTGTCCGGATGTCATGGCGAAAACACTAGCGCGCTACAGGTGCATCCATTCCGGCCACATCCGCGACCACGGCCGCTTCGGGCCGGTGCAGTCGTAGATGGTGACATCGCGGGTGTTGCCGACGAAGCCGAGGCGGGTGTCGACCCTGCCGACCGGGGTGAGGAAGGTGCACCGGGCGTGCAGGTCCGCCTCGTCACCGCCGACGATCAGGGCGGTCTCGGCGCTGTCGGGCGGGGCGCCGAAGTACCCGAAGCCACGACTGGGGCTGTATATGGCCGGCAGGTCCGCGCGGCCGAGGTGGTCGAGGGCGGCGGCCTGCCAGTAGGTGTCGGTGACCACGACGGCGCGGTCGCGGCGCGCGGCGGGCAGCCCGCGATAGGCCGTCGTCACCGCCGCGGTGAGTTCCGGCCAGCCGAATTGCCCGTAGGTGCCGATCGCTATCGCCGCCGAGACATCGTCTCGGGGTGGCTCGATCGCCGCGGCCGGACGCCACGGCAGCGACGTCACGATGGTGGCCAACGCCGCAACCGTCACCACCAGAGTCGCGACACCCGCGATCCGGCGACCGACCGCCGCCCGCTTCCGCATCCAGTCCACCAGCGCGACGGCGCCGGCCGCCAGCACCACCCCGTACATCCCGGCCGGGTAATACACCCGCCCGCCGGTGATCAGGAAGACGATATCGACCACGATCAGGGTGACGCCCAGAAAACGGTACGGCCGCAACGGTTTCCAGCGCAGCAACGCCCACAACCCGCCCAGCAGGACCGGCACGCCGAGAACGCCCACCAGGATCAGCGAGATCGGCACGAACAGCAGGCGACCGCCGATGATCGCCTGTTCGGACGCGATCTCGGCGCCCATCGCCAGTTGCGGCCAGCCGTGGCGCAGTTGCCAGATCACCTGCGGCACCGCCGACAACACGGTGAGTCCCGCACCGGCCCACAGCAGCGGACGGCGCAGCAACTCACGCGGACCGAAGACCGCACAACTCACGGCCAGCGCGATCCAGAAGAAGGGAATCAGCCATTTGACCTGCAGATCCACCGCCGTCACGAGGCCGGCGATCAGCAGCAGGGCGTCGCGGCGAGTCCGCACCCACCGCACCACCAGCCAGGTGATCAGCACCCACAGCGCGGTATCGACGGTATTGGTGGTCAGCATCGAGCCCTGCAGCAGCAGGAACGGCGAGCACGCGTAGGACAGGGCGGCCAGTGCCTGCGCGCTGCGGCCGCCGCCGAATTCGCGAGTGATCATGGCGCACAGCACGATCGCCGCGACCGTGATCAGCACCGCGGGGATGCGCAACGCCGGATAGGAGCCGGGGACGAGCGTGTCCATGATCCGGGCCAGCAGCGGCAGCATCGGGCCCTGATCGGCGTAACCCCAGTTCAACCGGCGGCCGGCGGCGAGAAAGTAGAGTTCGTCGCCGAAATACCCGTACTTCGAGGCCGCGAACAGCAGCGCCGCGCCGCCGAGGGCGGCGATCGGCGCGACCACGGGCCACGCGACAGGTGCGATCGCGGCCGATTCGGTCGCGCTGCGCGCTCCGGTCGATCCGGTCGCGCTGCGCGCTCCGGTGTCGGACTCGTACACATCGGTCACCGGCACACTCCTGGAGCGGATTTCGGGGGACGTCTGCGAACGTATCGGTTTCCGGCCGCCGGGGAGTCGCCCCGCAGACCGATCCGCTGTCCACCTCGAGAGGTATACCGACCCCTCCTCGCGGCGGATCAGGGCTGCCAGGAACAGAATTCGATCAACTGGCCGGGCCGGGCCTGACCGAGCAGATCCACATCGTCGTCGATCACCGTGCCCACCACGGGATAGCCCCCGGTGATCGGCCGGTCGGCCAGCAGAACCACCGGCCGCCCCGCGGGAGGCACCTGAATCGCCCCCAAAGCCATTCCCTCAGTGGGTAATTCGGCGTCGTCGATTCGACGCAGCGGCGGGGCGTCGCCGCGGCGGTCCAGGCGCACACCGATCCGGTCGGTGTCGGTGGAGACTGCCCAGGCGCCGGTGAACAGATCGGCGGGATTGTGGAACCAGTCCGCGCGCGGTCCGAGCCCGGCGCGCACCCGCAGCGTCCCCGGAGTGAGCGGCGCGACAGGCGCCATCTCGACGGTCGGCCAGCCGCGCGGCGGGGCACCGACCGGCAGGGTGTCTCCTCGGCGCAACGGCTCCGGACCCAGGCCCGCCATGGTGTCGCGGCTGCGCGAGCCGAGGACCGGCTCCACCGCGATCCCACCGCGCACCGCCAGATAGCAGCGCAGACCCGCCTCGGCCATGCCGATCCGCACCCGCTGCCCTGCCGCGACGAACAGGACCGAAGCCGGAGGTTCCGCTCGCACGCCGACGCTGATCGGCACCGGCGCACCCGTGACGCTCACGACCGCCGGGGCGTCGAATTCCACGCTCAGCCCGCCCAGCACGCATTCGATCGCCGCCGCCGATTCGGCATTGCCCACCAGGCGGTTGGCCAGCCGCAGCGCCCGGCGGTCCACGGCCCCCGAGACCCCGACCCCGGCGTGGAACCATCCCGGCCGCCCGAGATCCTGCACGGTGCTCAGCGCGCCCGCCTCGAGCACCCGCATCCGCACCGCCGGGGCTCTCACCGATCCACCGCCACGAATCGGACGCGGGTACCCGCACGCAACAGCGCCGGTTCCGGCCGCGCCACATCCCACAGCACCAGGTCGGTGCGGCCGATGATCTGCCAGCCGCCCGGCGAGCTGCGTGGATAGACGGCGCTGTATCCCCCCGCCAGGGCGACCGAACCCGCCGGGACCGTGGTGCGTGCCTGCGGGCGCCGCGGCACCGACAGTCCGGCGTCGGGTGCGTGCAGGTAGCCGAATCCGGGCGCGAAACCGAGGAAGGCGCACCGCCACTGCGCACCGGTATGCCGCTCGACCAGTTCCCCGGGCGTGACACCCAGATGTCCGGCGGCATCGGCGAGGTCGGGCCCGTCGTAGCACACCGGAACGATCACCGTCTCCGCCTCGGCCGCGTGGTCGGAATCGGCGCCCGGCGCGAGATCCAGTGCGCGCACGCGTGATTCGATCGCCGCCGGGTCGATGCCGGGACACAGCGTGAGCAGGACGGTCCGAGCGGCGGGCAGCAGGTCGGCCACCCCGTCGATCGGTGCGCGCCGCAGGTGGTCGAGCAGCAGCGGCAGCTGGGCGGCGTCGGCCGGTTCGAGGAGCAGCGCGCGGTCACCCGCGGGCCGCACGGTCACCGCGCTCATGTGAAGCTCCGTAGTTCGACGCCCTTGTCCAGCAGCGACTGCCGGATCGAACGCGCCATCCGGACGGCATCGGGCGAATCGCCGTGCACGCAGAGGCTGCGCACCTCGACCCGCACCGGGTCGCCGGCCACCGTGTGGGCGTGTCCGTCCACGGCGATCGACACCGCCTGCCCCAGCGCCGCTTCCGCGGCCAGCACCGCACCGGCGCGCCCGCGCGGCACCAGCCTGCCCTCGGGGGTGTAGGCGCGGTCGGCGAAACCCTCCGCGTGGAACGAGATTCCGGCAGCCTCCGCGGCGCGAGCAAGCTCCGAGTCGGCGGGCCCGAGCAGGCTCAACTCGCCGAAGGTGAGCAGCGCCGCCACCACCGCCTCGGCCGCGGCCGGATCGGACGCCGCCGAGTGATACAGCGCACCATGGGGTTTCACATAGCGCACCCGATCGCCGGCCGCCCGGGCGAAGCCGTCGAGTGCGCCGATCTGATAGATCGACTCGGCGGTCAACTCGTCCGGGGACACCGCCATCTCGCGGCGGCCGAATCCGGCGAGGTCGCGATAGGAGATGTGCGCGCCGATCCGCACCCCGTGCGCGACCGCCAGATCACACGTGCGCCGCATGATCACCGGATCCCCGCCATGGAAACCACAGGCGATATTCGCGCTGGTCACGACGTCGAGCAGCGCCTCGTCGTCGCCCATCGTGTACGCACCGTACCCCTCCCCGAGATCGCTGTTCAGATCGATCACCACGGAGCATCACCTCGCCTCGCCGTTGTCCTACCACCATCGTCCGCGCTCGCCGCCGATACGCCACCGTGGGCGCATTCTCCCCCGCCCACCGCCTAGGGTGGCGGGAATGGGTGAGGTCATCGCCGTCTACGACGGCCACGGCAACGAGACCGGCAGTGCCGAACGCGCCGAGGTGTATGCCGAAGGATTGTGGCATGCCAGTGCCGGCGTGCTGGTGCGATCGCTCGACGGGCGGCGCATCTACGTCCATCGGCGGACCGATACGAAGATGGTGTTCGCCGGAATGCACGACTGTCTGGCCGGCGGCGTGCTGGCCCCCGGGGAGGATCCCGCCGCCGCGGCGGCGCGCGAGCTGAGCGAGGAGCTGGGAATCGTTGCGGCCCCGGCGGACCCACGGCCGCTGGCCCGGGTGTCCTGGGACGGCAGCTGGGCGGGCCGCCCGATGCGGTGCCATCTGTTCGCCTACGAGATCCGCTCCGACGGGCCGATCACCGTCCAGGCCGAGGAGATCGCCGCGGGCTGGTGGTGGACCGACGCCCAGCTGTGGGAGCATCTGAGCGACCCCGGCTGGCCGTTCGTCCCCGACACCCGAGTCCTGATCGGCGACCTGCTGCACCCGCGTGATCGGCCCTAACCGGACGAGGTGACCGCACCGGCCCACGCCGCGAACGCGCCCGGGTTGCGGGTCTGCAGCAGCACCCGGCCCGGGCCGGTGAAGTCGAACACCAGCCCCTCGCCCGACGTGATCGATTGCAGTGAACGACCCGAAACCGCCCGGCGGATACCGAATTTCAACGCGAGGTCGTAGGCCACCACGTGGCCGCAGTCGATGGTCACCGACTCACCCGGCTGCAGATCGATCACGTCGATGGCGCCGAAGACGCCGACCACGACCTCGCCCTGCCCCTGTGCGCGCAGGCCGAATCCGCCCTCGCCGCCGAACATGTTGGCGAACCCGCCCCACTTCGCTTCCACCTGCACGCCATGGGAATTGGCGATCCAGCCGCCGCGGCTGATGAAGTACGGGCGGTCCGGCGCGATCGGCAGCGCCAGCATGTCACCGGGTAACGCCGGCGCGACATCGACCCAGCCGCCCTGCGGAGGCGCGGTGAACGTGGACACGAAGAACGACTCGCCGGCCAGCACGGAACGCTTCAGCCCCGCCAGGAATCCGCCCTCGGCCTTCGCGGCCAGGCTCACACCGGCCGAATGGGCCACCATCGCACCGGTTTCCGCACGCAACGGCTCCCCGCCGGCGAGAAAACATCGCGCCACCGTGGACGACGGATTATGCCGCAACACCACCTGCATGGCCGCGACGTTAGCAGCGCCGGGGGCGGGATGTCCCATTCACCCGCACCCGGCGGGCGGGCGTGCGATGATGCCGGGCGACCGAACCGAATCACGAGACGAATGTCGGAGGCCCGCCCCGGTGCATATCGATTTCCCACACTCGCAGTCCGATCTCGACCACTCCGCCCGACGCGACCGCAGATCGCGCAGATTGCCGGTGCGCAGCGGCCTGGCGGCGGCGGGTGCGGCGATCGCGCTGCTGGCCGGCGGCACGACCGCGGTGGCCGCCCCGCTGCCACTGCACACCCAGGCTCCCGGCTGCATGACCCCCGGCGACGCTGCGCCCAACGGCAAGCAGTGGCCGGCCGAACCCGCGGTGACCATCGACCCCAATGCCGGTTACACCGCGACGCTGGAAACCAACTGCGGAACCATCACAGTCGCCCTCGACTCCGCGCACGCGACGCATACGGTCAACTCGTTCGCCTTCCTCGCCGGCGAACAGTACTTCGACCACACCCGCTGCCACCGCCTGACCACCGAGGGCATCTTCGTGCTGCAGTGCGGTGACCCGACCGGCACCGGCACCGGCGGTCCCGGCTACCGGTTCGGCGACGAGAACCTCGCCGGTGCGACCTACCCGGCGGGAACGGTCGCGATGGCCAACTCCGGCCCCAACACCAACGGAAGCCAGTTCTTCCTGGTCTACTCCGACAGCAAACTGCCGCCCAACTACACCCCGTTCGGCCGGATCACCGGCGGTATGGACGTGTTGCAGAACATCGCCGCGGGCGGCGTGAAGGACGGATCCGGCGACGGCGCACCGGCCACCGATATTGTGCTCGACTCGGTGGCCACTGCCCGGCGCTGACACCGGATACGGCGAAGGCCGCGCTCGCGATGCGGGCGCGGCCTTCGTGTGTGTGCGGTACTCCTAGAGGTACTGACCCGTATTGGATTCGGTATCGATCGCCCGGCTCGCCGAAGCGTTCTTACCGGTAACCAGCGTCCGGATGTAGACGATCCGTTCGCCCTTCTTACCCGAAATACGTGCCCAGTCATCAGGATTGGTGGTGTTGGGCAGGTCCTCGTTCTCGGAGAACTCGTCGACGATCGAATCGAACAGATGCTGGATGCGCAGACCGGGATTGCCGGTCTCCAGCACGGACTTGATCGCGTACTTCTTGGAACGGTCCACGATGTTCTGGATCATGGCGCCGGAGTTGAAGTCCTTGAAGTACAGGACCTCCTTGTCACCGTTGGCGTAGGTGACCTCGAGGAAGCGGTTGTCCTCGCTCTCGGCGTACATCCGGTCCACGACCCGCTCGATCATCGCCTGGACGCACTTGGCGCGATCGCCGGCGAACTCGGCGATATCGTCCGCGTGCAGCGGCAGCTGCTCGGTCAGGTACTTGGAGAAGATGTCCTGTGCCGCTTCGGCATCCGGACGCTCGATCTTGATCTTCACGTCCAGGCGGCCGGGCCGCAGGATCGCGGGGTCGATCATGTCCTCGCGGTTGGACGCACCGATCACGATGACGTTCTCCAAGCCCTCCACACCGTCGATCTCCGACAGCAGCTGTGGCACGACCGTGGTCTCCACATCCGAGGACACACCCGAACCGCGGGTGCGGAAGATCGAGTCCATCTCGTCGAAGAACACGATCACCGGGGTGCCTTCGGAGGCCTTCTCACGAGCCCGCTGGAAGATGATCCGGATGTGGCGCTCGGTCTCGCCCACGAACTTGTTCAGCAGCTCGGGACCCTTGATGTTGAGGAAGAAGGACTTGGCCTCCTTGGCGTCCTCACCGCGCGCCTCGGCGATCTTCTTCGCCAGTGAGTTGGCGACCGCCTTGGCGATCAGCGTCTTACCGCAGCCGGGCGGACCGTAGAGCAGCACACCCTTGGGTGGGCGCAGCGCGTACTCGCGGAACAGATCCTTGTGCAGGAACGGCAGCTCCACCGCGTCGCGGATCTGCTCGATCTGGCGGCCCAGGCCACCGATGTCCTCGTAACCGACATCGGGCACCTCTTCGAGCACCAGATCCTCGACCTCGGCCTTGGGGATGCGCTCGAAGGCGAATCCGGCCTTGGTGTCGACGAGCAGCGAATCACCCGGGCGCAACCGCCGCACGGGCGCGTTGGGATCTTCGACGTCGTCCGCGTCGACCAGCGCCGACAGCGGGCCCGACAGCCAGACCACGCGTTCTTCGTCGGCGTGCCCCACGACCAGGGCACGACGGCCGTCGTCGAGGACCTCGCGCAGGGTGCCGATCTCACCGGTCCGGTCGAAGGTGCCGGCCTCGACGACCGTGAGCGCCTCGTTCAGGCGCACGGTCTGTCCGTAGTGCAGTTCCGAGGTGTCGATGTTCGGCGAGCACGTCAGGCGCATCTTGCGTCCGGAAGTGAACACGTCGACAGTCTGATCCTCGTACACACCGATCAGCACGCCGTAGCCGCTGGGCGGCTGGCCCAGCCGATCGACCTCCTCACGCAGCGCCACCAACTGCTGACGAGCCTCCTTGAGGGTGTCCATCAGTTTGGTGTTGCGAATCGTCAGCGAATCGATACGAGCTTCCAATTCCCTTGAACGATCCGGCGAGTCGGCGAGTTGCCTACGGAGTGCAGCCGCCTCGGCGCGTACCACCTCGAGTTCTCTCCAGGCCGCCGAATCCGAATTCTCGATGGGGCTCATGATGCTGCTCCTCCCAGTCCCGGTCTATCAACGCTACCGGGCGCGAACCGTTCTCGCTTTCCGACATGGTTTCGTCGTGATCACATCTCAGCTGCGGTCTACCGGCCCGGGCCACCATGTTAGCCTGCCCTAACCTGCATTCGGCGAGCGAATTCGCCGGACCGAACCGAAAGGTCTAGTCGATGCTCCTTCCTACCCGCCACAGCGTTACTCCCTTCGGTGGCAGTATCCGCACCGGGAGCAACGCCACGCGGACCGCCGGTGTTTCCGGTTCGCGCCGGTTGCGTCTTGCTACGGCTACCGCGTTCGCCGCGCTCGCCGTTACCGCTATGACAGCATGCGGGTCCGACAATTCCCAGGACTCCACGCCGACGAGCGCCACCACGGCCACCTCGGCCGCGGCCGCCGCGACGAGCGCCACCGCCGCGCCCGCCCCCACCGCCGAGGAGCTGCAGGCCACCCTCAACGGTTTCGTGCATCCGGCCAAGCCGACCGCCGAGAAGGAAAAACTGGTGGTCGGAGGGGATAAGCGCGCCGCCAACATCGACACCATGACCAAGGGACTGGCCAACTACGGCACCATCACCTTCACCGTCGCCGACATCAAGACCGAGGGCGACCAGGCCACCGGCCAGGTCACCATCACCTCGCCGCACGGCCCGGCGGGCCCGATGCCGATGACCTGGCAGCACTCGGCCGCCGGCTGGCAGCTGTCGGACGCCTCCGCCTGCCAGATCCTGGCCATGGGTATGGCGCCCTGCCAGCCCTGATCGCGGCACGACACCGGCCCCGGTTTCGCCAGGCGCGAACCGGGGCCGCGTCGTCGGTAGGAGGCTGCCGATCGAGCCGAGCACGGCGAAGCGGAGGGATGAGGCCTGAGTCGCCCGCTCAGCCCTTGGAGGGCCGCCGCTGCGGTTTGGGTGCCACCACGCCGTCGGCGAGGCGCCGGGCACTCACCAGGAAGGCCGTATGCCCCTGCATGCGGTGCTCGGGGCGCACCGCCAGGCCGACCACATGCCACGGCCGCACCAGCGACTCCCAGGACCGGGGCTCGGTCCAGCACTGTTGCTGGCGCAGCGCCTCCACGACCTCCGACAGCTGCGTGACGGTGGCGACGTAGACGATCAGGACCCCGCCGGGGATCAACGCGCGCGACACCGCCGGCAGCGCATCCCACGGTTTGAGCATGTCCAGCACCACCCGGTCGACCTGCTCGCCGTCGTAGTCGGCGACGTCGCCGAGGGTCAGCGTCCAGTTGTCCGGCCGTTCGCCGAAGAATCGCTCGACGTTGCGGACGGCGTGCTCGGCGTGGTCCTCGCGGATCTCGTAGGAGCGCACACTGCCGTTCGGGCCGACCGCGCGCAGCAGCGAGCAGGTCAGCGCACCCGATCCGGCGCCGGCCTCGAGCACCCGCGCTCCGGGGAACACGTCACCCTCGTGCACGATCTGCGCGGCGTCCTTGGGATAGATGACGGCCGCACCGCGCGGCATTGACAGCACGTAGTCGACCAGCAGCGGCCGCAGCGCGAGATACGGTGTGCCGTTGGCGGATTGGACCACACTGCCCTCGTCGGCGCCGATCAGCTCGTCGTGGCGGATCGGTCCCTTGTGGGTGTGGAACTCCTTGCCCGGCTCCAGGACGACGGTGTGTTGCCTGCCCTTGGCATCGGTCAGCTGCACCCGGTCCCCCGTGGCGAATGGACCGGTCCGTCTGGCCGTCATGAATCTCCGTTCTCCTGTGCGTCATTTCCGGCGGCGGTAACGCGCCGCGGAATGTGTCGGTACCCGCCGATAGCCTGCCAGGTATGTCCGCACCACCGACGGCGACCCCGCCCGAATTACCGGCCGTTTCCCGCGGACCGGCGTTGTCGCCCTCGCGGGCAATCGATTTCAAACAATGTCCGCTCAAATACCGATTACGCGCCATCGACCGCATTCCGGAAACTCCCGGCCGCGACGCCGTGCGCGGAACGGTGGTGCACGCGGTGCTGGAATCGCTGTACGGGCTACCCAGTGGTGAACGCGTTCCGGAGCGCGCCGCGGCGCTGGTGGAGCCGGCGTGGCAGCGTTTGCTGGCAGATCGCCCCGAGATCGAGGTGGTGCTCGAACAAGGCGGTCTCCCACCGTTTCTCGACGAGGTGAGCCGCCTGGTCCGCGACTACTATCACCTCGAGAATCCCACCGGATTCGACCCGGAGTCCTGCGAATCGCTGGTGGAGGTCCGGTTGGCGGACGGGTCGCCGCTGCGCGGTTATGTCGACCGCATCGATATCGCGCCGGACGGCCGGTTGCGGGTCGTCGACTACAAGACCGGCCGCGCTCCAGCGCCCGATGCCGAGCAGAAGGCGCTGTTCCAGCTGAAGTTCTACGCGCTGATCATGTACCGCACCCGCGCAGTGGTCCCGGCCCAGCTGCGGCTGCTGTACCTGCGCGACGGGCAGATCCTGACCTATGCGCCGGACGCGGACGAACTCGTCCGGTTCGAGCGCATCGTGTCGGCCCTGTGGGCGGCGATCACCACCGCCGGCCGCGACGGAGATTTCCCGCCGCGGCCCGGATGGAGCTGCAAATTCTGCGAGTACCGCTCCCTGTGCCCGGCCTACGGCGGTACCCCGCCGCCGTATCCGGGCTGGCCGGACGATGCCGCCGCCACGGTGCCGCACCCGTGACCGGGACGCCGTCCGTCGACGTCAGAAGGCGCGGCAGGAACGGATATCGGTGGCCAGGATCGCCTTGGCACCGAGTTCGGCCAGCTGATCCATCACGCCGTTGCCCTGGTTGCGGGGCACCAGCGCGCGCACGGCGACCCAGTCCGGATCGGTCAGCGGGGACACGGTCGGCGACTCCAGCCCGGGCGTGATCGCGGCGGCGCGGTCCAGCAGATCCTTCGGGCAGTCGTAGTCCAGCATCAGATACTGCTGGGCGAAGACCACGCCTTGGACCCGGGCGATGAGCTGGTTGCGGACCTTGTCGCTGTGATCGGAACCGGTGGCCTCGATCAGCACGGCCTCCGAATCGCACAGCGAATCGCCGAAGGCGACCAGATCGTGCTGGCGCAGGGTGCGGCCGGAGCCGACCACGTCGGCGATGGCATCGGCGACGCCGAGTTGGATGGAGATCTCCACCGCGCCGTCGAGGCGGATCACCTCGGCCTCGATCCCCCGGCGCTGCAGATCCCGCAGCACCAGATTCGGGTAGCTGGTGGCGATCCGCTTGTCGTAGAGGTCCTCGACCTTCCATTCGCGACCGGCGGGGGCGGCGTAGCGGAAGGTGGAGCGGCCGAAACCGAGGCCGAGGCGCTCCTGCACCGGGGCGCCGGAATCCAGCGCCAGGTCGCGGCCGGTGATGCCGAGGTCCAGGCGTCCCGACCCGACGTAGATCGCGATGTCCTTCGGGCGGAGGAAGAAGAATTCGACCTGGTTGGCATTGTCGATCACCGACAGGTCGCGCGAATCGCTGCGTTTGCGGTAGCCGGCCTCGGTGAGAATTTCGACGGCCGATTCGGACAGAGCGCCTTTGTTGGGGACTGCGACGCGAAGCATGGGGTGTCCTTTCGGGACGGGTGGCGGACAGATGTGTCAGGGAGCGGTCGAACCGTGTCGCCCGGAAGCCGTGGTGGCCCGGGCCTCACCCGTCACAGATGTCGGTACACGTCCTCGAGCCGCAGACCGCGGCCCACCATCAGCACCTGCACCCAGTACAGGAGCTGCGAGATCTCTTCGGCCAGCTGTTCGTCGGTCTCGTGTTCGGCGGCGATCCACACCTCACCGGCCTCTTCGATCACCTTCTTGCCCTGCGCGTGGACCCCGGCGTCCAATGCCGCCACGGTTGCGGAACCTTCCGGACGGTTGGCCGCACGATCCTGCAGCTCGGCGAACAGGGTTTCGAAAGTCTTCACGGGAGGCCATTCTTTCAGACGACCGCATATGTCCCGCAATCGGTTATCGGCGCGGGCCCCGCGGTTGCCGCGGGTGTGCGCGCGGTCACCGTCCGGAGGGCGCCGATGCCGCCGGAGCCTCGCGGGGACGATCGATGCGATAGATGTAATGCCATCCGTCATCGATCGGGTTGTCCGGCGGCAGCTCCCCTGCCGCGACTCGGCGCAGACCGGCCTTCTCCAGCGCCCGCCAGGACGCGCGGTTGGCCGCCGCGACGGGGACGACGATGCAGTCGGCGCGCGGATAATCGCCCCAACTCGCCGCGACGACCGCGCGCAGCATCGCCGAACCCAGGCCGCGACCCACCCGCCCCGGCTCGCCGATCAAATAGTCCAGCGACACGGCCTCGCCGGGCACCTCGAGGATCGGCCGCATCTGCTCCACGTACTCGGGCCAATCCGCCCAGCGGATCCGCTGCACCAGCCCGACGGGTTCACCGTCGGCGCTGACGAGCAGATCCTCGGCGGCCACCTCCCCGCGCGCGGTCGGGCCGAAATCGCGTTCGACCGAGGCGGCGTCGAAGTCGTGATGCCACCACCGCCGCACATGCGGTTGCGCCAGCCAATGTCCCAGCAGCGCGAAATCCGCCGGTGTCACCTGGTGCCAGGCGAACTGCGGCATCACCGAGTCGACCACGGGAACGAGGCTAGCAATGCCCTCCGATCAGGCCGAAGCGAGCAGTCCCTCCAGTTCGGACACTGCGGTCCGCAGTTCGTCCGCAAACCGATACATCTGCTCCGCAACGGATTTCGGCGTGGCGAGGTAGATGTTCCAGCGGTCCGGCAGCAGGACGTAGGCGATGCCGATGCACTTCTGGCTGGTGCAGCCGAAACCGAAGTATTCGATATTCGCCGAGGGCGCCGAACTCGTACTCAGGTAGTCGTCGCGGGTGATGATCCAGCCCGGGCTGTCGAAGAAGGGCATCGGCTCGGTCGCGCCCAGTTCGGCGCCGCGCCGGCGCTGCACCCACTGCAGCTCCCACAGATGCTGCTCCGGCGCCTCACCGCGCTGGCACTGTTTGGCGCGCTCCACGTGGGCGGTCGCGGCCGCCCGGGCGGCGGCCAGTTTCGTCGCCGTATCGGCCGACGAATCATCCATGGCGGCAACGAATTCCAGGATCTGCGGGGTCACCACGCGCATCGCCTCGGTGCGGCCGTTGCGATACTGCCGGGTCGCGATCGATTCGTAGGTGGCCCCGATCATCCCCTTGCTGCGCTGATGGGCGAGCTGATAGCTCAACTGCGCGAAGGCGTCCGGCGAGATGCCGAGTTTCTTGGCGCGGCCGGTACCGAAGCGGTCGAACGACACCGTGGTGGTGGCGTTGTCGGCGACGAACTGCGCGAACGCGGCTGCGGCCGAGGAGATCTCACCGCGCAACCGATCGTCGAGCCGGAATTCGATCGGCTCCACCGAGGGCAGTCCCTGCGGTTGCGCCCCCGACTGCGCGGCATGCTCGCCGGCCGGAGCCTCGAGCAACCGGTCGACGAACGACAGGATGGTGGTGCCGTCGAGTCCGCAGTGCTCGACGTTGATACCGGCGCTGCCGTCAGCGAAGACGATCAGCGAGACCGCCTTGTCGAACCACCGGTTACCGCTGTCGCCGTGCAGCAGCTGATCGCCGGCCGCGAGCTGATCGGCCGGGGTCACATCGTCGAGGCAGACGCAGAACAGCGCGGTTTCGATCGACTCCAGTGCCGCCGCGTTCACCGGATCATCGAGCAGACGGGCACGCACACCGGCCCATTCGGCGCGCGCCATGGTGGTCAGATGCCCGGCCGAGGAGTCGACCGGCAGCTGCTCGGGCGCCGCCTTGAGCACGGCCCGCAGTCCGTCGGCGAGGTCCTCCGGGGCGTGCGGCGCACCGCCGGCGCCGATGACTTCCATCCGGAACATGGCGCCGTGGTGGAAGACCACGATGTGACGCGCCTGCGACGGGCCGGGCCATTCGTCGCTGTAGGGCACGCGCACGCTGTCCTGCGGATCGCCCGGAATCCTGGTCTCGGAGAACAGGAATTTGTTCTGCGCCATCGAAAAGTGCGCTCCGCGTTGCACGACCGGCGGGATCTCCTCCCGATCGAGCAGCAGTTTGTAGTTCACCGCGGCGGTGATCAGCGCGGCGGCGCGCTCGGCCTGCTGATCCGAAGTGGACTGCGCCAGTGGCGTGTCGTCGCGGAACAGGAAGAAGAAGTTGGCGTTGACCGCGATCCGGTCGCGACGGCCCAGATAACGCGAGGGCCAGAACTCGTCGAGCCAGCTGCCGACGCCGGGGCTGCTGTCGAACCGTTCCAGATCGGCGTGCAGGATCCGGGCCGGACCGTCGGCGCGCAGCAGATCGGCCACGGCGCGCTCGGTATCGGCGTATTCGTCCTCCGACAGCAGCGGCCGCGACCACTGCAGGAAACGCGCACAGCTGTCGTCGAGCGTGGGCAGCGGCACGCGCGGCAGCTGATCGTCGAAGGCGAAGGTACGGTCGGTCACGGGCGGTCCTCGGGGGTCGGTGTGGATATGTACAGTTCGGCGTGCAGCCAGCCGTCGGATTCGTAGCCGGTCGGATCGATTCCGTTGGCGGTCAACGTATTCAGTACCTGTTGCTGTTCGGCCGCGGAGGCGAAGCGGCGCTGCCGGAAAGTGCCGGGACGGCGTTCGGTCCGGTACCCCAGGGCGGCGAGCTCGCTTGCGATCGGTTCGAAGGCGTACATCCGCAGGACGAAGTGTGCCATCCACGGTAGCCGGGTACCGTGCGCGCGGGCCACCCGTGTGAGGGTGCGGCCGGTGACGTAACCGACGCAGCCCGTAGAGATCACCAGATCCGCCGAACCGATGATCTTCCGCTGCGCCTCGGTGGGATCGCCCGCCTCGAGATCGGCGTGGACGGTTTCGTGCAGCAGTCCGGTGGCGGCCGCGTAGTCCAGCGCCGGTGCGGAGGCGTCCATGCCGATGAAGCGGATCGCGGGCAGCCGGTCGTCGGCGGCCAGGCGGGCGCGGTCGCGGGCGATGCAGGTGGCGGTGTCGGCATCACCGTAGTGCTCGGCCAGATCGGCGACGGTGGTGCCGAAGCGCAGCAGCGCCGCGTTCACCCCGTAGGAGCAGCCCAGGTCCAGGACGGTGGGCGCGGTACCGGTGTGCGCCTCGTAGTCGGCGAACAGTTCGAGGAAAGCGGGCTTCGCCAATTCCGGTATGCAGTAGTCCAATTCGGCCATCCGGCGGCAGTAGGCGCTCGGATCGGGGCGGTCGTAGATATCGTCGAACGAGGCTTTTCCGGTGCTGTGCATCGAAACCGTCACGGGCGATCCTCCTGAGTCGAACGGGTGATCAGTCGAGAAGTCGGTCGCCGCGTACGGCATTGCCCGCCGCGGCCAGATGGTCCGGCAGAACCCGCCCGAACAGTTGCCGGGTGCGTTCGACCGCGCCCACGATGCCCGGGCGGTCGCTGTAGGCGAAGATCGCGCTGTGACGCTGGGTGGCGCCCTCCACCGGTGAGACGCGGTGCAGGGAGAAACGGCCCTGGAACAATTGCAGATCGCCGGGGCGCAGTGTGAGCCGCCGGATGAGTGGCTCACCCGATCCGGTGAGCACCGCCCGTACATCGGCCAGATTCTCCGATTCCGGTGTGCGGATACGCGGGCAGTATTCGAAGACCCCGCCCGCGTCCGGCTCCTGGGTCAGCATCGAGACCGTGAATTCGTTGGTGTCGAAATGCCACGGATGCGACATGCCGGGCGCAACCACGTTGAGGCACAACCCCGCCAGCGGATCGGTGTATTCGTGCAACTGCGGCAGACCGAAGCATTCGGCGACCAATCGCTGGAACGCCGCACTCGTGTAGAGCACCTGGATCACCGCGGTCCGGGGAATGAGATCCCGCGCGACGAAGGCGTTTCCGCGCTCGAGCACGATCGTGGCCGGGTGGTCGGGCGGCAGGTCGCTGTCGAGCGGAATGTTGTACGCGTTGACCTTCTGGACCGTGTAGTAGGCGTGTGGGGCGAGTTCGGCGCCCTCCTCGCGCAGCGTGGCCAGCAGGTCCGGGCGCACGAAGCCGGGCAGGACGGTGCAGCCGTCGGCGGCGAGGTCCTCGCGCGCTCGGCGCACCACCTCGTCCCACCGCGCGCTGCCGGGTGCGTCCAGCGGATAGCGCTCGGTGTCGACGACGGCGGTCAAAGCCGGTCCGGCCGCACCACCCAGCCGTTCCGAAGTGCTCTCTCCCCCAGCCGTTTCACCGCTCCCCCGGCCCATTTCACCCACGTTGCCACAACCCCCTGTCGCCGCCATGAAGATCATTGTGACCTGCCGGACGCCATCGCACAGCAGATTCCCGGATATCATTGGGAAACCTCACAAACCCTCGAGTAACCATGTGCGCCAGCGATATTCGCGACCACAACGCCGCGGCGCACCGCTGCCCGCCCGGCCGGCGCGCACGGGCGGTAGGGTCGCGAGATGGCGCCACTGCGGGTGGGCACCGTCCCGACCACCTCCGACGAATTCATCGGCCGCGAACCGGAACTGGGGCGGCTGGCCACCCTGCTGTCCGGGCCCGCGCGACTGATCACGGTCATCGGCGCGGGTGGGCTGGGCAAGACTCGCCTGGTCACCGAGGCCGTGCACCGGTTGCCCCGGACCGGCGGGCGACGCGTGCACTGGGTACGTCTGGCGCGCCTGGCGGCGGGGACGGACGCGGCCGGCGTGGCCGAGGAAGTGGTGCGCGCGGTCGTCGATCACGACTTCTCCGGGCGGGATCCCTGGCCCGCGCTCAGCGATACCCTCACTGCCGCCGCCGCGCCACCGGTGCTGGTCATGGACAACTGCGAACACGTCACCGACGGCGCGGGACAGGTGATCGCCGAGCTGATCGAGACGGTGCCGGGCCTGACGGTGCTGGCCACCAGCCGTCGCCCCCTCGGCTGGATCGACGAGCAGCTCCTACCGCTCCCGCCGTTGACGCAGCGCCAGGCCGTGGAGTTGTTCCACAAGCGCGCGGCGCTGACCGGTACCGTGCTGAGCCCCGACAGCGCCGGCACGGTGGCCTCCATCTGCCGGCATCTGCACCACTACCCGCTGCACATCCGGCTCGCGGCGGCCCGGCTGCGGCGGCGGCCGCCGGCCGTGATCCTGCGCGATCTCGACGGCCGGGCCGGCGACACCCGCCTGCACTGGCCGCCCGCCACTCTGGTCGGCGCGGACACCCGGCATCGCGGTATCACCGACGTGATCGCGTGGTCGTTCGAACTGTGCGACGCGCGCGAACGGCTGCTGTTCGAGCGGATGTCGGTCTTCGCACCCGGATACGACGTCAATCCCGCCGACGCCGACGACGACTCGGGTCTCGAGGTGGGCGCCGACCTCGACGCGATCGTGGCCGTCTGTTCCGGCCTCGACACCTCCGACGGTTCCGCAGCGGAGCCGGCCGCCGCGGAGGTCGAGGAACTGCTCGAACGACTGGCCGACCAATCGCTGGTCACCGTGCATCTGAGCGCCCGCGAGGTGCGCTATTCGCTGCTGGAGAGTCTGCGGCTGTTCGCCCGGGAGCGCCTGGCCGAACGCGATCCGTGTGAGCCGCGGCGGCTGGCGGACCGGCACCGCCGCTATTACCGCGACCGGATCACCAGTTCCGACGACGGCGACGGCCGGTTGCCGCAGTGGGCGCGCGCGTCGTGGGACAACCTGCTGATCGCCATCGACCGCAGCCTGGACTCGCCCGACGACGCGGTGGCCGGGCTGGAGATCGCACTGGGGATGATCGCGTTGCATGTGCCCTTCTTCCGGGGTTCGTTGCGCGAATCACGGCGTCGCGCCGAGAAGACCCTGGCCGTCGCCGAATCCGCGCCCGAGCCACTGCGGATCCGCGCGATGGCCACGATCGCCTGGATCTGCCTGTGCCAGGGGCAGCCCGGCGAGGCGGAGGAGCTGCTCGACCGCTGCGTGGCGGCCGCGGTGCCCGAGCCGGCGGCACGGGCACGGTTGGCCGCCGACCCCACCGCCGACGTTCCGCTGCCCGCCCCGGTGGTATTCACCCTGGGCTGCCGGTTGATGCTCGTCGATCAGGATGTGCGCGCACTGGTGCTCCTCTCCCGTGCTCGCGAAATGTTCACCACCGCAGCCGATTACGGGCACGCGGCGATCAGCGCGCTGTTCGAGGCACTCGCCGCCGCCTTCCTCGGTACGCCCGAGCAGGCTCTCGCCGTGACCGCCCGCCACCTCGAAGCGGCGGATTCGGGTGCGGACTGGGCGAAGTCGTGGGCCGAGATCGCGCGCATCATCGCCGAAACCTTGCACGGCGACGCGCGGTGGGCCGCCGCGGCCGCGCCCGCCACCTTGGCCCGGCAGGTCGCGACCCGCGACACGTGGGGTGTGGTGTGGTCGGTCCACGCGCGGGCGTGGGCACTGGCGCGGCTGACCCTCGACGCGCGCCCTCCGGCCGTGCCCCGCGCGACGGCCGTGGAGATCGCGCGACTGCTCGGCGCCGCGGCGGCGCTGCGACGCCGGCTCGGCGTCGAGATCGCCCAGCTGCGACCCTTCGTGGCGGAAACCGACCGCGCGGCCGACGGGATGCGGCGGTTATCGGGTCCGCGCGCCTTCGACGCCGCCTACCGCGAGGGCACCGAGATGTGCCCGACATTGACCGAGATCAGCAGACTCGCCTGCGATATCGCTGCGCCGGACGAGCGCCCGGCCCGCCCGCACGCACCGGAATGGGATCTACTGACCCGGGCCGAACAGGAGGTCGCCGCTCTGGCGGCGGCGGGCTGGACCAATGGCGACATCGCGGCGCGACGCGGCAGTTCGGCGCGCACGGTGGACGCTCAGGTCGCAGCCGTCCTGCGGAAGCTCGCGGTGACTTCGCGCGCCGACATCGCACCGCGGGTGCCGCCCGAGCGCCGCGCCCGCGCCGAACACACACCGCGTCCGCGGCGGTACCGCACCGAGTCCGCGGGGCCGACGAGCGCGGTGACTCGTGTCAGCGAGCGCCCGCGTGAACCAGGGCCAGCTCGTCGACGGTGAGGCCCACCAGCGATTCGCGGAATTCGAGTCCGGGCCGCGACGGGACCGCGATTTCGCACGGCACCACCAGCACCCGGCATCCGGCGGCCAGCGCCGCGGCCGAGCCGGTCGGCGAATCCTCCACGGCCACACAATCTTCCGGTGCGACGCCGAGCAACCGCGCGGCGCGCAGATAGGGATCGGGCGCGGGTTTGCCGCTGTCGACCTCGTCGCCGCAGACCGAGGCGTCGAACATGTGACGACCCAGCGTCTCCAGGCACAGCTCGGTGATCGATCGCTTGGTGTTGGTCACCAGCGCGGCCGGCAGACCCGCCGTCCGCAGCGTGGCCAGCGCGTCCTGAGCACCGGGCCGCCACGGAATGGGCCCGGCCATCAGTTCGGTGACCCGGCGCTCGAGCCACTGTCCCGCCGCCAGCATCGCCGCCGGGTCGAGTTCCAGGCCTAGTCCGTCGAACAGGATCCGCAGCGCGTTGCGGGCGTCGGCGCCGATCAGCGCGTGCCGGAGGGCGTCGGTCATCCGGCCGCCGAGTTCCTCGGCGAGTTCGCGCACGCCGATATCCCAGAGCTTCTCCGAATCCAGCAGGGTGCCGTCCATATCCCACAGCACGGCGGCCACAGTCACCCGGAGCTCTCCTTCCGATTCCGCATCAGGTTCCCGACGCGGTGATGAGCATCCGGCCGGTGGCCGTATCCACCGTGAACCAGCGGCTCTCGGAGGTGACGGTCCCGTTCTTCAGGGTATAGGTGAGCGTCGCGACCGCCCGCCCGGGACCGCTCTGCGTCACCCCGCCGACCCGCACCGACGACACCGTCGACCAGAAATTCGAGTACTGCGCGTAGCCGCCGGTCTGGGATTGGTACGACGGTGCCAACTCGGCCCAGGCACCGCTGGTGTTACCGGGCAGCATGCCGTAGTAGCCGGAGATGAAGCCCGCGACGTCGGCCGACTGGGCCGGGCCGTAGGGAGCGCTGGTTCCGGGAGGGGCCGTCCGGGACGCGCTCGCACCGGGCGCCAGGACGCCGTTCGGCGCCGGAGGCGGGGTCTGTCCGCTGGGCACGGGGCTGCCGAGCGATGCGCTGCCACCCGCACCGTTGGACGAGGATCCGCCGGGCGCATCCGGGGTCGCGGCGCCGGGCGGTGCGAAGGCGGTCGCCGAGGGCTGCTCCGGCGCCGAGGTGGTGCCGTTCCCCGCCGCCGCGGTGTGGTTGTCATCGGACCCGGATGTCGCCACCAATCCGATGATCACGGCGACGACGAGGACGGCGGCAGCGGCGGCCGCCCAGATCCGCCGGTCGCGCAGCGGGCCCGGCTTCGGTTGCGGCGCGGGTGTTCTCGCGGTGGATCCGCCTGCGACGGCGGCGGCACCGGCCGCCGCGGTGGTCTTCTCGGGAGCCGACAGCACCGTGGTCGCGACGGCGTCGGCGCCCGGTTGCGGGAGCACCTTGGTGGCCGCGGGGACCAACGCCGCCGATCGGCCCTCGGCGACGGCCTCGAGCGCCTGTTGGGCCTCCCGCATGGTGGGCCGGTCGGCGCCGTCGGCGGCCAGCAGGCTCATCAGCACCGGGCCCAGCGATTCGGCGCGCTTCGGCTCGGGCACCTTGGCACTGACCACCGAATGCAGCACCGCCAGCGGGTTGTCCCCCTCGCCGAACGGCGGCGCGCCCTCGACCGCGGCATACAGCGTCGACCCCAGCGCGAACACATCGGACGACGGTTCCGGATCCTCACCGCGCGCGATCTCCGGCGACAGATACGCCGGGGTGCCGGCCAGGAATCCGGTCGAGGTGACCGTGACGTCACCGACGGCGCGCGAGATGCCGAAGTCGGTGATCTTCACCGTCCCGTTGTCGGCGACGAGGATGTTCGCGGGCTTCACGTCCCGATGCACGATGCCGGCGTCGTGCGCGGCGGCGAGCGCCGCGGCGACCTTCGCCCCGATCCGGGCCACTTCACGCGGTTCGAGCGGGCCTTTGTCGCGCATCAGCGCCGCCAGGCTCTGCGCGTCGACGTACTCCATCACCAGCCAGGGCTGGCCGTCCTCCTCCGCGACGTCGAAGACGGTGACCGCGTTCTGGTGGTGCAGCCGTGCCGCGATGCGTCCCTCCCGCATGGCGCGCATCTTCGCTTCGAGCGCCTGCGCCTTGGTCAGTCCGGGCGCCAGCAGCAGCTGCTTGACCGCGACGGTGCGCCGCAGCCGAACGTCACTGGCGCGCCACACCACGCCCATGGCTCCGCTGCCGATGGGATCGGCCAGTCGGTACCGCCCGGCGATCAGCCGATCTGAAGTCATGGTGTCGAACCCCTCCTGCGCTCACACGCCGAGCACCCCACCACTATGTGTGACGCACGGAAACGCTAAAAGTTTACGCGTTGAAGTACTTGGCTTCCGGATGCAGCAGAACGAAGGCGTCGGTCGACTGTTCCGGATGCAGCTGCAACTCCTCCGACAGCGATACACCGATCCGGTCCGCCTCGAGCAGCGACACCAGTTTCGCGCGGTCCTCGAGTTCGGGGCAGGCGCCGTAACCGAAGGAGTAGCGTGCGCCACGGTAGCCGAGTTTGAAGTAATCCGTCACCTCGGCGGGGTCCTCGTCGGCAACCGAATGCCCTTCCAGCACAAGCTCTTCCCGGATCCGGCGATGCCAGTATTCGGCCAGCGCCTCGGTGAGCTGCACCCCGATGCCGTGCACCTCGAGGTAGTCGCGGTAGTTGTTCGCCGCGAACAGTTCGTTGGCGAAGTCGGCGATCGGCTGCCCCATCGTGACCAGCTGGAAAGGCAGGACGTCGACCTGGCCGCGCTCGGTGGCCAGCTTCCGCGAGCGCACGAAGTCGGCGATGCACAGGAACCGGTCGCGCTGCTGACGCGGGAAGGTGAACCGATACCGTTGCGGCGCAGCGGGATCCGGTTCGGTGAGAACGATCACGTCGTCGCCCTCGGACACGGCCGGGAAGTAGCCGTAGACCACCGCCGCGTGCTGCAGCACTCCCTCGGTGGACAACCGGTCCAGCCAGTACCGCAGCCGAGGGCGGCCGTCGGATTCGACCAGATCCTCGTAGCTCGGCCCCTCGTCGCCGCGCTGTCCACGCAGACCCCACTGCCCCAGGAACAGCGCGCGCTCGTCGAGCAGGCCCGAGTATTCGCCCACCGCAAGGCCTTTGATCACCCGGGTGCCCCAGAACGGCGGCACCGGCACCGGCAGGTCGGCGGCGACGTCCGAGCGCTCGGGCACCTCGACGGGCGCCTCCTTGGCGCGCCGTTCGGCCGCGATGCGCTTGGACCGCTCGTGACGGGCCTTGCGCTCGGCGGCCTTGGCGCGTTCGGCCTCGGCCTCGGGGCTGTCCGGATCGACCGCGCCGCCGCGCTTGCGGGTCATGATGTCGTCCATCAGGCGCAGGCCCTCGAACGCGTCGCGGGCGTAGTGCACATCGCCGGCGTAGACGTCGGTGAGATCGTTCTCGACGTAGGAGCGGGTCAGCGCGGCGCCGCCCAACAGCACCGGGAACTGGTCGGCGACCCCGCGGGTGTTCATCTCCTCGAGGTTCTCCTTCATCACCACCGTCGACTTGACCAGCAGGCCCGACATGCCGATCACATCGGCCTTCTTGTCGGTGGCCGCGTCCAGAATCGCCGAAATCGGTTGTTTGATACCGAGATTGACGACCTCGTAGCCGTTGTTGGACAGGATGATGTCGACCAGGTTCTTGCCGATGTCGTGCACATCGCCCTTGACCGTCGCCAGCACGATGCGGCCCTTGCCCGAATCGTCGGTGGCCTCCATATGCGGTTCCAGGTGCGCCACCGCGGTCTTCATGACCTCTGCGGACTGCAGCACGAACGGCAACTGCATCTGCCCCGAACCGAACAGCTCACCGACAGTCTTCATCCCCGCGAGCAGGGTTTCGTTGATGATCTGCAGCGGCGGCACTTCCCGCATCGCCGCGTCCAGATCGTCCTCGAGGCCGTTGCGGTCGCCGTCGACGATGCGCCGCTCCAGGCGTTCGAACAGCGGCAGCGCGGCCAGCTCGTCGGCGCGCGAGGCCTTCGCCGAGGCCGCCGAGACGCCCTCGAACATGGCCATCAGCGTCTGCAGCGGGTCGTAACCCTCGCGGCGGCGGTCGTAGATCAGATCCAGCGCCGCGGTGCGCTGATCCTCCGGGATCCGGCTCATCGGCAGGATCTTGGAGGCGTGCACGATCGCCGAATCCAGCCCGGCTTCCACACATTCGTGCATGAACACCGAGTTCAGCACCTGCCGGGCGGCGGGGTTGAGGCCGAAGGAGATGTTCGACAGGCCGAGGGTGGTCTGCACCTGCGGGTGCCGCCGTTTGAGCTCGCGGATGCCCTCGATGGTCTCGATGCCGTCGCGACGCGATTCCTCCTGCCCGGTACCCAGGGTGAAGGTCAGGCAGTCGACGATGATGTCGCTCTCGGCCAGCCCCCAGTTGCCGGTGATGTCGGCGATCAGCCGCTCGGCGATCTCCACCTTGTGCTCCGCCGTGCGGGCCTGGCCGTTCTCGTCGATGGTCAGCGCCACCACGGCGGCGCCGTGCTCGGCGACCAGGCGCATGATCTGCTGGAAGCGCGAATCGGGCCCGGCGCCGTCCTCGTAGTTCACCGAGTTGACCGCGCACCGCCCGCCCAGATGTTCCAGACCGGCCTGCAGCACCGGCGGCTCGGTGGAGTCGAGCATGATCGGCAGCGTCGAGGCGGTGGCGAGCCGGCCCGCCAGCTCCGCCATGTCGACGCTGCCGTCGCGGCCGACGTAGTCGACACACAGATCCAGCATGTGCGCGCCGTCGCGGGTCTGGTCCTTGGCGATGTCGAGGCATTTCTGCCAGTCGCCGGCCAGCATCGCCTCACGGAAAGCCTTGGAGCCGTTGGCGTTGGTGCGCTCGCCGATCATCATGATCGAGGCGTCCTGTTCGAACGGCACCGAGGTGTACATCGACGACACACTCGGCTCGTGCTCCGGATTGCGCTGGACCGGAGCCACATTCGCGACCGCGTCGGCGACCTCGCGGATGTGCTGCGGGGTGGTGCCACAGCAGCCGCCGACCAGCGCGAGGCCGAATTCGGTGACGAAGCCGTGCAGCGCGCTCGCCAATTCGCCCGGGGTGAGCGGATATTCGGCGCCGTTGGCCCCCAGCACCGGCAGCCCCGCATTCGGCATCACCGACACCGGCAGCTGGGCGTGCTTGGACAGATGGCGCAGATGTTCGCTCATCTCGTCCGGGCCGGTGGCGCAATTGAGACCGATCATGTCGACACCGAGCGGTTCGATCGCGGTCAGCGCCGCGCCGATCTCACTGCCGACCAGCATGGTTCCCGTGGTCTCGACCGTGACGTGGGTGATGATCGGAATGCGCCGCCCGGCCCGCTCCATCGCCCGGCGGCTGCCGGTGACCGCGGCCTTCACCTGCAGCAGGTCCTGACACGTCTCGATCAGGATGGCGTCCGCGCCGCCGTCGAGCATGCCCAGCGCGGCCTCGGTGTAGGCATCGCGCAGCGCGACGTAGGGAGCATGGCCCAGGGTGGGCAGTTTGGTGCCGGGGCCCATCGATCCCAGCACGTAGCGGGGCGTGCCCTCGCCGGAGGGACCCATCTCGTCGGCCACCTCGCGGGCGAGCCGGGTGCCGCGTTCGGACAGATCGCGGATCCGGTCGGCGATGTCGTAGTCGGCCAGGTTGGGCAGATTGCAGCCGAAGGTATTGGTCTCGACCGCGTCGGCGCCGGCCTCGTAATAGGCGCGGTGGATGCCGCGCAGCACGTCCGGGCGGGTCTCGTTGAGAATCTCGTTGCAACCCTCGAGGCCGCGGAAGTCGTCGAGCGTCAGATCCGCGGCCTGCAACATGGTGCCCATCGCCCCGTCGCCGATCACGACACGCCGGGCAAGCGTGTCGAGCAACGTGGTATCGAACTCGGCGCGGGAGGACACAGACATGTACCCCAGAGTAGTGGGCGGCCCCGACAATCCTGACCACCGGACCGGGCGGCCCGCACCACATCGTCCTCGACACGCGGTATCCCGCAATATGCGGTGAACGACACCGCCGCCACGCCGTAGGCTGACCGGGTGAACCCCAGTGCCTCATCCGATCCGGCAATGCCTACGTTGCGCGATCCGGTTCTCGTCGCCGCCTTCGAAGGCTGGAACGACGCGGCCGACGCCGCCAGCGGCGCCGTCGAACATCTGGAATTGATCTGGGACGCCGAACCGCTGGCCGAACTGGATTCCGAAGACTACTACGACTACCAGGTCAACCGGCCGACCGTACGCCAGGTCGACGGCGTGACCCGCGAGATCCAGTGGCCCTCGACCACCCTGTCGGTGTGCTCGCCTCCCGGTAGCGAGCGCGACATCGTGTTGCTGCACGGCATCGAGCCGAATATGCGCTGGCGAGCGTTCTGCTCCGACATCATCGAGCTGATCGAGCAACTACAGGTGACGACGGTGGTGATCCTGGGAGCACTGCTCGCGGACACCCCGCACACCCGGCCGGTCCCGGTCACCGGCACCGCCTACAGCAAGGAAGCGGCCGAACAGTTCAGCCTGGAACAAACGCGCTACGAGGGACCGACCGGCATCACCGGCGTGCTGCAGGACGCGTGCGTGCGAGCGGGCGTGCCGGCCATCTCCTTCTGGGCAGCGGTTCCCCACTACGTCTCCCAGCCGCCGAATCCGAAGGCGACCATCGCGCTGCTGCGCCGGGTCGAAGACGTGCTCGATCTCGAGGTCCCGCTGGGCGAGCTGCCCGCGCAGGCCGAGGACTGGGAGTCGGCGGTCGACGAGATGACCGAGGGTGACGAGGAGGTCACCGAATACGTGCGGTCGCTGGAAGAGCGCGGCGATGCCGCGGTCGACCTCGACGACGCGATGGCCAAGATCGACGGCGACGCGATCGCCGCGGAATTCGAGAAGTATCTGCGCCGGCGAGGCGGCGGCAAGGGCGGATTCGGCCTGTAACCGGTGGCGGCGGCGGACACTCGGCCGGCGGGCGGGTCCCGCGGCCGCGTGCCCGGCGACCGGCCGCACACGGTCAGGTCTCGATGGTCAGCACCTGGGCTTCCGCGTCGTGGGCCAGCTTCGCGATCAGCACGTCGCGCGGAATCGTCTGGCCCGCAAGATGATCGAGCGACGGAACCACCACATGGTGTGCCTCGGCCCGCTTGAGCTCCGCCGTGAGCTCGGCGAACGCGGCGCCGTCACCCTGGGTCGATTCATGGAACGTCGCGGCGAAGCAGAGGCCGACTTCGCTGGCCAGGGTGCACATCGCATCCTCCAGCTCGGCAGCGTGACCGTCGGCTAAGTCGTCACGCACGTATCCATAGATCAACGCTTCCACCCGAACCTCCGTTTGGATGTGTAAGGGACTCGCTGTTCTGTTGTGGATCACCTGCTTGTGGATCACCCGCTGTGGACGGGAAAACCGCCCGAATCGAGCATCCGTCATCTGCAAATGCAATTGCAGATGTCAATGACGGACAACCGCGTGCCCTATCGGGTCCACCGGCGTTAACTGGTGGGATACTACAGACGTGGCCGTGAGTGACGATCGACCCGTCTGGGCTGTCAGGATGCGCTCCGAACGAGACGCGCGGGGGTGGTCCCAAGCGGATGCCGTCCGCGCGATGCGCGCGAAGTCATCCCACAACCTGCCGACAGACAGTACCCTCCTACGCAATTGGCGCCGTTGGGAATCGGGTGAGTCGCGCCCGGACGATTTCTACGCGCCGATCATCGCCGCGGCGTTCGACACCGTCACCGCGGCGTTTTTCCCCAAGGCGCGCCCGAATCGGGACGACGAACTTTTGTCGTCAACGGGAATGGACACGCTCGAGTTCATCGGCCGGCTGCGGATGTCCGACATCTCTTCGGCCACACTGGATGCCATTCGCATCACCGCCGAGCGACTGTGCTGCGAATATCCCTTCGCCGACCCGCACGAACTGCATACCGAGGGCACCGCGTGGCTGCGGCGCATCACCTCGCTGCTGGACGGACGGCTGACCCTGGCTCAGCATCGCGAGGTGCTGGTCCTCGCCGGCTGGGTGGCGTTGCTGGTCGGCTGTGTCGACTACGACCTGGGCCGGCGCACCGCCGCGGAGGCGACCCGCCGCGCGGCGCTGTCGCTGGGCCAGGAGGCCGAACATCCCGAAATCGTCGGCTGGGGTGCGGAAATGGCGGCGTGGTTCGCCATCACCCAGGGCAATTATCGCGGTGCGATCGAGGTGGCCGAGTCCGCCCTCGACAACTGCCGTGGCATGGGTGTCGGCGTGCAGCTGGCGGCGCAGCAGGCCAAGGCCTGGGCGCGCATCGGTGATCGCGAGGCGATGGAACGCGCGCTCGAGCGCGGCCGAGATATCTTGCGGCAATTGGACAATCCAGTAAATCTGGACAACCACTTCGTGGTCGACGCGCAGAAATTCGATTTCTACGCCATGGATTGCTGCCGGGTCGCCGGTGACAACCGCCCGGCGGAAGCCTATGCCCGCCAGGTGATCCGCAGCGCCACGGGCCTCGACGGTTCGGTCCGCCAGCCGATGCGCGTCTCCGAGGCACAGCTGACCTTGGCCGTGGTGGCGGTCCGCGATCGCGATCTGGAGCTCGCCGTCGACGAGGCGATGCGCGCGTTCGAGGGCAAACGCCGCTCGCTGCCGTCGCTGCTGTGGATCGCGGGTGAGGCGGCGCGGGAGATGATCGAACGCTATCCGTCCGATCCCCGCACCCGCACCTATCTCGAGCAGTTGCGGGTCCTGTCGATGAGCTGAGCGGATTGCGTTGCGCCGCTGAATTGCGTTGCTGAATTGCACAGGGCCGCCGGGGTTGTACGCTGCGACGAATGGACTTCAGTCTGCGCAGCTGCTCGTGGCACGGGCACGCGACCTACGCCCCCGACGAAGCGGAACTCGCTGCGCGCCTGCATGTTTCGACGGCCGCGGGCGAGGCTTGGCGGTGTCTGCGCTGCGGGAATTTCGTGATCGGCGAGCCGCGGGGGCGCGGCCCGGCCGATGCGGCGCCCGAGGTGCCGCGTGGGCGGCTGCTGCGCGACCGGCTGATCATGCGGCTGCTGGCCGCCGAGCGTGTGGTGCGCGGACTGGTGTTCGTGGTGCTCGCCGCCGGGGTGTTCAAGGTACGCAATTCGCAGGAGCAGTTGCATGCCGCCTTCGATCGGGAGCTGCCGCTGATCCGCCCACTCGCCGACCAGATCGGCTGGAATCCCGACAATTCCAAGATCGTCGCGTTCATCGAGAAGGGCTGGACGCTCTCGCCGGCCGTGCTCACCTGGATCGCGGTGGGGTTGCTGGCCTATGCCGTCATCGAATTCGTGGAGGCCGTGGGCCTGTGGTATGTGCAGCGCTGGGGCGAGTACTTCGCGGTGATCGCCACCTCGCTGTTCCTGCCGCTGGAAATCTACGAACTCACCGAGCGCATCACCGTCATCCGCGCCGGCGCGCTGGTGATCAACGTCGCCGCGGTGCTCTGGTTGCTGTGGTCCAAGCGGTTGTTCGGCCTCAACGGCGGTGGCGCCGCCTACCACCGCGAGCACAGTGAGGAGAGCCTGCTGACCGTGGAACGCTCCGCGGTCGCCACCGAAGCGGGGTGACGGCACGCCGAGGCCCGGGTGCGCCGCCGCGGTGCACGGGCAGGTATTACGCTCGTGCCGGTGACCGAGTCCGCTGACCGATTGCTGCCCGCCGAACCCGCACTGTTCGACGGCGTCTCCCCCACCCGGAGCGAGACCGTGATCGAGGGCGCGGACCGGCTGCGGTTGTTCTCCTTCGCCACCGCCGACAAACGCAACGACTATCTGTGGGTGCTGCGCGCGTTCGACCATGCCCGCGCTGCCTATGTGGTGCTGCTGCACGCCTCCGATGTGGCCGACACCCTGGCCCGGATGCCGGATGCCCCGCATCCCACCGCCACCGAGATCGGTCCGCTGCTCGAGCAGTTGCACACCTGGGGTGTGCTGGAACGCAGTTACGACGGCACCCGCGCGGCGACGCTCGCCGAATATCGCAACCGGCACTACGTCTATCAGTTCTCGCAGGCCGGATTTCAGGCGTACCGGGCGGTGAACGAGGTACTGGGCGCGCGCCTGGACGAGGCCTCGCTCTCGCGGCTGGTGCTTCCGGAACTGCTGGCCGATCTGCAGGCGCTGGCGCAGGCCAATCGCGACGGTGACGCCGAACGGGTGTATCGGATCCTGAAGCGGCTCGACACCGCGCTGTCCGAATTGGCCGACCGCGCGGCGCATTTCTACCTGACCCTCGGCGATCTGGTCCGCACGACCGAGGCCACGCCGGAAGCCTTTCTGGCACACAAGGATGCGCTGCTGGCGCATATGCGCGAATTCAGTATGGATCTGGCCCGCTACGCGCCCCGGCTGGCGGCCGCGATCGCCGAGGTCGACGACACCGGCGCCGAGTCGCTGATCAGCCGGGCCGCGTCCTGTGACGAGCGGGTGTTGCTGGACGTCGCTGCGCGCGAGGCCGATTGGCGGGCCCGTTGGCAGGGCCTGCGCGGATGGTTCGTCGCGGTCCGCGATCGCAGCGCGCCCGACCCCGGCGCCGAATCCGCGCCGGCGACCGAGGCCGAACGGTTGCGGGAGGCGACCATGAGCGCGATCGCCGCTGTGCTGTCGCTGCTGCGCCGCGTGACCGAAACGCGCAAGGGCGGGGTGAGCCGGGAGTCGGCGCTGCGGCATCTGGCCGGCTGGTTCGCCGCCGCGCCCACCACCGACAGTGCGCACGCCCTGTTCGACGTCGTGTTCGGATTGGGCAAACCGCGGCATCTGTCGATGGAACATCCCGACTCCGACATCATCCCCGCACACCGATCCTGGTGGGAGGCAGCGCCGCTGGAGATCGCGCGCACGCTCGCCGAAACCGGCCGCCAGCCCACTCCGGGCACGCCCGCGCGGCTGGTGCGCAACGATGCCGGGGTGCGGCGGCTGCGCCAGGCCCAGCTGGAGACGCAGCGGGCCCGCGCGGCGGCCGCGATGTCGCTGGCCGCCGCCGATGTGCACGACCGGGTGCTGGACGAACGCGAGACCGAGGTCCTGTTGCGACTGCTCGACGCCGCCTCCACGGCGTGGGTGCCGGTGAGCGGCCGGGTGAGCACGACCGGCTCCGACAGCGGCGTCACACTGACGGTCCGCGAACATCCCGGCTCCACGGTGGTGCGCACCGCCCAGGGTCTGCTGTATCTGGATCACCGCCGGCTCGAGGTGCGCGAGAACTCCCGCGCCCGTACCGCCTCCGGGCGGTCGTGATGCACGCGAAAACCATCGACCCGCTGGCGTTGGACAGCTACCAGCGCGCCGCGCGGGTCCTGCTGGCCAATCATCTGGTGACCCGGACCTTCCCGGATCGCATTGCGCTGCCGCTGATTCGGCGCTGGGCCACCGAACTGCGCGAGGACATGGCGGAGTTGCTCGGTTACCGGCTCGAGGTCACCGAGACGACGGCGCGGCTGTTCCCGATCCCGGACCGGCTCGACACCGGCCGTCCGGCCCGCACTCCCGCCGATCGTGTCTTCGACCGTCGCCGCTACGCGTATCTGTCACTCGCGCTCGCCGCGCTCGGTCGCGCCGGTGATCAGATCACGCTGTCGGAGTTGGCCGATCAGGTCGCCGCCTATGCGATGCGGGTGGAGGGGCTGGAACTGTCGACCGAACGGGCCGCCGACCGGGATGCGTTCGTGGACGCGGTGGCGTGGCTGGCCGCCCGCGGCGCGTTGTCGCTCGCCGACGGCGACGCCGGTGGCTGGGCGGCCGACCCGGAAGCGGGCGAGGCGCTCTACGACATCGACCGCTCGGTGGTGTTCGCGATCTTCCGGCCGCCGCGCGCCTTGCAGCACCTGCACAGCGTGCGCACCCTCCTGTCCGACGAGACCGACTCCGCCGCAACAACTTCCGTGCCGTCGCGGGCCGCGGCCGCGCGCCGGGTGCGGCGGGCGCTGATCGAACTGCCGGTCGTCTACACCGAAACCCTCGGTGCGGCCGGGCAATCCGCGCTGGGCAGCGAGAAGATCGTGGCGGAGGTGGAGTTGCTGACCGGGCTGCGCGCCGAACGCCGCGGTGAGGGTGTGGCCCTGATCGACACCTCCGGCCGGTTCTCCGATGTGCGGTTCCCCAGCACCGGAACGCTCGCGCAGGTGGCGCTGCTGCTGATCGGCGAGATCGCCGACCGGGTCCTCGACATCGACGATCCGCTACCCCGGCAACCGCGTCCGCCCGCCGCCACCGGTACGGCCGACGGTCTCGATGCCGCCATTCCGGCGGCGACCGTCTTCGCGCCGCTGGTCACGGCGCCGCAGGAGCCCGTCGACGCGGAAGATCCGGCCGGCGACGAGGAAGGCCGTGCGCCGGTCACTCATCCGTTCGTCGACGACGACTGGATTCGCGCGACGGTGCACGCCCTCGCCGAACGGTACGGTTCGACCTTCGCCGCCCAATGGCAGGCCGATGTGGGTGGGCTCACCACCGAGGTGGTCGGTCTGCTGGCTCGGTTGTCCCTCGTGGAGACGGTCGACGGCGGCGTCCTGGCCCTGCCCGCGCTCGCCCGCTACCGGGGTGCGGTGGTCACCGTGCGCACGCGGGCCGAATCCGAATTGTTCGCCTCGGCACGATCGCTGGGCGCGCACGCCACCGGGGAACCGGCGACCACACCGGCCGGCGCCGCGCGATCCAGTACCTCAGGAAAGGGGACGGAGTAACCCATGGACCTCATTCACGGTGGTGTCCGCTTCATTCCCACCCGCGCCGGGATCGTCAATCTGTGGGACTACCGGGATCAGGAATTCTGCTTCGCGGACGGACGGCTCGTGCTGCGCGGGCCGAACGGCTCCGGTAAGACCAAGGCGCTGGAGGTGTTGTTCCCCTTCGTCTTCGACGGCCGCATCGAGCCGCGCCGGTTGAATCCGTTCGCCGGTGAAGAGCGCACGATGAAGTCGAATCTGCTCTACCGCAAACAGGATTCGGCCTACTCCTACGTCTGGATGGAATTCGCGCGCGGGCGCTGGTCGGAGCCCGAGGTGGTGACCGTCGGCATCGGTATGCGCGCCACCCGCTCCTCGGACAAGGTGACACGGTGGTATTTCGTCGCCGACGGCCGGGTGGGCGTGGACTTCTCGCTGATCGGTCCCGACGATCGGCCCTTCACCCGCAAACAGCTGGCCGAGCAGATCGGCACCGACGCGATCGTGGACCGCCCGGTCGACTATCGCGCCGCGATCGACGCGCGCATGTTCGGCCTCGGCGTGCAGCGCTACGACCAGTTGATCAATCTGATTCTGACCCTGCGCCGCCCGCAGCTGGCCAAGAACCTCGATCCGCGCGGACTGTCGCAGGCGCTGACCGACGGCCTGCGCCCGCTCGACGATCAGCTGATCCTCGACGCCGCCCGCTCGTTCAGCGATATGGAGGAGGTCGGCCGCACGCTCGAGGGGTTGGTCGCCGCCGACTCCGCGACCCGTACCTTCGTCGACGTCTATCGCAAATACCTTGCGGTGCAGGCGAAGTCGGATGTGGATCAGGTGCGCTCCCGGTTGGACGCGGTGACCCACGGCAGCACCGCGCTGTTCGCGGCCGCGGCACTGCGGCAGCGTCGCGAGTCCGAGCGCACGGCGGCCGAGCATCGCGGCGAGGAGGCCGATCGCGCCTACGAGCAGGCCCTCACCGATCGGGAGACGCTGCAGCGTTCCAGCGCCTACGAGGGTAAGCAGCAGCTCGACGATCTGGCCGATGCGGTGCGGCGGCTGGAGACCTCGGCGGCGGTCCACCGCGACAAGGCGACCAAGGCCCAGCAGGCGGCCGACCAGCGCGGCGACGAATACGAACGCGCCACCGCCGCGGTCACCACCGCCGCCGCGGCCCTGGCCCGCGGCGAGGAAGAACTGCGCGCGGCCGCCGAGGAAGCCGGAATCGCCTGGGCCGCGCTGCCGGAACAGGCCCGTACCGGACAGCTCACCACCACCGTGCGCAGTCACGCCGAGGAACGCGACGCCGATGTGCGCGCGGTGCGCCAGGCGATGACGGTGGCCGATGCCGCCGCGGCCGACCGCACCCGCGCGGAACGAGCCGTGGAACGCGCGAGCCGCCACCGCGATACCGCCACCGCCGAACTGGCCGAAGCGGAGGCCGCGGTGGCGCTGGCGCGCGCCGATACCGCCGCCTCCCTGCGCAATTGGTGGGACACCTACAGCGACCTGCACTCCCCTGTAGCCGCCGGATTGTTCGAGGCGCTCGACGCCGCGCTCGCCGAGGCCGGCGGTGACGATGCGCCGCCGCTGCCGCAGGTGCTGGCCGAGCACGGTGAATCGCTCACCGAAACGCTGCGGGACCGCCGCCGGCAGGCGCGCGCGGCCGCGGATCAGGCGCGCGACCGGGCCGCGGCGCTGCGTGCCGAACAGCAGCGGGTCGGGGCCGAACAGGACGACGCGCCCCCGGCACCGCAGAGCCGCACCGGTTCCCGGGCGATGCGTGCCGGTGCACCGCTGTGGCGGCTGGTGCGCTTCGCCGACGACGTCGACGCCGAGCGTGCTGCCGGGATCGAGGCCGCGCTACAAGCCGCGGGCTTGCTCGACGCCTGGGTGGGAGCGAACGACGAAGCGCAGCAGACTGATTCGGACATCGTGCTGACCCCGCTGCCGCCCACCGCACGACCCGGCGGTCCCACCCTCACGCAGGTGCTGGTCGTCGAGGACGGTGTCGGCGACGATTCCGATGCGCCGATCGCCGCGGTCTCGCGTACCCATCTCGCCGACATCCTGGCCTCGATCGCACTGAGCGACAACCACTCCCCTGCGTCCGAGAATCTGGTCGCCGTCGGCGGCGACGGCGGCTTCCGGCAGGGCGTGCAGCTCGGGCGCTACCACAAGCCGCAGGCGGAGTTCATCGGCGCCACCGCCCGGGCGCGGCGCCGAGAACGGCGCCTGGCCGATCTGGCCGAGGAGATCGCCGCCGCAGAACAGGCCGAGCAGAGCGCCCGCGCGGACGCCGACGAGGCCTCCGGCGAGTTGGCCCGGCTGGCGGCCGCCGCGAAGGAATTGCCGCGCAGCAGTGCGGTGATCGCGGCGCTGCGTTCGGTGTCGGAGGCGGCGGGTGTGCTGCGCTCGCATACCGAGGCGGTGGCGCAGGCCGAACACGATCTGGACCAGGCAGTCTCGGCGTTCACCGCGGCCGACAAGAAGGTGCGCGCGGTCGCCGCCGCCCGCAACGCACCTCGCGATCCCGCGGAACTGGACGCGCTCGCCGCGGCGGTCCGCCATTTCGAGAACACCGGCACCGCGCTGCTGCGGCTGCGCGGCGACCAGCAGCGCGAGGCCGAACGCGCCCGTGAGGCGAACGACCGACTCGCCGAATCCCGGGATCTGGCCGAGGCTTTCGCCGAGGAGGCGGAGGCCGCCCGCGCCGGTTACGAGGAGCAGCTGCGCAAACTCGAGACGCTGCGCGAGGCGTTGGGCGCCGACGCCGCCGATATCGACCGCGAACTCGAGCAGGCCCGCGAGCGCATCGACGCCGCCCGCGCCGAACAGCGCGCCGCCCGCAAGGCCGCCGCCGAGGCGATCGAAGCGGTCGGGTCGGCCGAGGGCGCCTATCGCGCCGCCCACGAGTCGCTCGGCACCGCGCTGACCGAATTGCTCACCGACGTCCGCCACCTCGCCCCCTACGCGCGGCCCGATCTGCTCTCGCTGCTGGGTGCGCCCACCGAGAGCCGGTGGCCGAGTTCACCGGCGGCCTGGTCGACCGCCGATCAGCTGCTGTATCGCATCGAATCCGGCGGGCCGGAGGGTGCGACCGCCGTCCTGCCCGTCGAGGTGCAGGAGTTGTTCGACAACCTCTGCGCCGCCACCGCTTCCGTGCGCGCCGGGGAGTCCGCCCGCAAGTCGACCCGCAGCGCGGTCACCGCGGCGCTGCAGGAATTCGACGCCGCACTGGCCTCCGCTCGCCAGGACTACCGCCTGCAATGGGATGCCGCCGACGGCTTGACCGTGGTGCAGGTGCACGACGACAACGGAATGGCGGCGCTGGCCGATTTCGCCGACCGCATCGCCGCGGCCCGCGCCGATCAGGAACTGCTGCTGACCGATGCCGAACGGCGCATTCTCGAGGATGCGCTGCTGACCGGCCTTGCCCAGCAGATTCACGAACGCACTTGCGACGCCCGCGATCTCATCGCCCGGATGGGCGCCGAGATGAAGCAGCGACGCATGTCCTCGGGTAACACCATCGGTGTGCACTGGGTGCTGGCCGACAATCTGTCGGAGTCGGCGCGCGCGGTGTGCAAGCTGCTCGACCGGGCGGCCGCCGACCTCGGTCCCGGCGAATTAGCTACGGTGCGTGCGCATTTCGCAGCCGAGATTCGGGCGGCGCGGGCGGCGCATCCGGAACGGTCCTATCCGGAGATCCTGGCCACCACCCTGGACTACCGCACGTGGCGGGTGTTCTCGTTCACCCTGGTGACCGCCGACGGCTCCGAGGATCGGCTCACCGTGGCACGGCACAGCGCGCTCTCGGGTGGCGAACAGTCGGTGTCGCTGCATCTTCCGCTGTTCGCCGCCGCGCACGTGATGCTGGATTCGGCCGATCCGCAGGCGCCGCGGCTGCTCGCGCTGGACGAGGCGTTCGCCGGCGTCGACGACAACGGTCGCAGCGAATTGCTCGGCCTGTCGGTCGATTTCGATCTGGACCTGTTCATGACCGGCTACGACCTGTGGATCACCTACGATCACGTGCCCGCGTGCGCGCATTACGATCTCGCGCATTCGGCGGCCGAGAACACCGTGAGCGCGACGCTGCTGGTGTGGGATTCCTCGGCGCTGCTGGCCGAGCACGACGGCTCCGACCTGACCACCGCCCTGGGCTCCCCCAACCGGCGCCGCACCCCGCACACCGTCGAGGGCGGCATCACCTTCGACGAGGCACTGGAACCGACCAGCTGAGCGTGACCCGTTGCGCGCCGGGCACATTGGACCCGGCGGCGCTCAGCGGTCGCCGAATGTGACCGAGAGCGAATCCCGGTCGCCGGGTGCGACCACGACGGTCAGCGGCGGATCGGGAATCGGCCGGTCGGAGGCGGCGTAGCCGACCCAGCCGGTGCCGACGAAGACCGCGATGAGCAGTGCGGTGGGCAGTTCCGGCAGCAGCCATCCACACGGGATCGAGGCCAGGCCGGTCTCGGGGATCAGCTGGACCGTGGGTATCTCCGGTCCGGTCTCGCTGTGCACCGCATTGCCACGTATCGCACCGCTCCGCCGTACCGGAACCCGCCCTCGCACCCGAACCTCCATCGCTTCGAGCGTCCCGGCCCGTCTGCCGGGAAACCGCCAGACATTTACAGTGCCCCATCCGCGAGTGCGCCACACCGGTATTGGACAGGACAATCGGCGTGTCTCCGAAAGTTTGCTGAATACCGGTTGGTAGCTATCCGATTCGCGAGTTTCGCGCTATCGGTGCGGCCGAACGCTCGCGTCGGGCCACCGGGGCGGGCAGGCGCCGCCGGGGAGGGTCTGCAACTCGAAGTGCCACCACTCGTTGTCGAACGGCCTGCAGAGCCCCCACCGGTTCCCGTTGTCCTGCAGCCACTGTGCGCCCTGCTGCGGGCCGACGTCGATCGCCTTACCGGTCACGTGCGTGGATTCGTCCGGCGGCAGCACCCACCGCCGCGCGGCGTCGGGGCCGCCGTAGGTGGCGATGCCCTGCTCCCACAGCTGTTCCTGCTCGTCGCGGGTGCGGTGACCGGACACGATCTCGAGCGGCACGCCCTGCTGATGGGCTTGGCGTTCGGCCATCGTGTAGGCGGCGGCCAGCAGCGGATCCAGTCCTTCGGTGCCGGCGGCGAATGCGGTGTGGGTGGGTTCGGCCAGACCCGGTCCCGCGGCTCCGGCCAGAGCCACACCGAACACCACGGCTGTACCAGCAAGTCCTCGCAGCATGAAACCGATCGTAACCAGCGCCGATCCGCACACCGCGCAACCGGGTGCCGGCCCGCCGTCGCGCCCGCGAGCCGCCGGGAACACCACCGCCTGACATTCCGGGTGGCTGCGTCGTCGTAGAGGACGTACCAGTTTTCAGCCATCCAGGAGTTCCGGAAATGACCAGAATCGGCATCATCCTCGGCAGTACCCGCCCCAACCGCAACGGTGCGCAGGTCGCGCAGTGGGTTCTGGACTCGGCAGCGCGTCGCGGCGATGCAGAGTTCGAACTGATCGATCTGCGCGACCACCCGCTCCCGCATCTGGACGAGCCGGTGCCGCCGATGTTCGGTCCCTCGGTGCACGCGCACACCCGGGCCTGGGCCGAGCGGGTCGCCCAGTTCGACGGTTTCGTGCTGGTGACGCCCGAATACAACGGGGGTATGCCCGGGGTGCTGAAGAACGCCCTCGACCATGTGTTCGCGGAGTGGGTCGACAAGTCGGTCGGATTCGTCTCCTACGGCGCGAACGGCGGCGCCCGCGCGGTCGTGCAGCTGCGGGCGGTCTGCAGCTCGCTGGGCATGGCCGATGTGGGCTATCAGGTATCGATCTCGGTGCTCACCGATTTCGAGAACCACACCACGTTCATCCCGCGTGATCATCATGCCGCCGCGTTGGACAAGACACTGGACCAAGTCATCGCGTGGAGCACCGCGCTGGCCCCGCTGCGGGCCGGCGCCGAAACCACTCTCGCCAATTCCTGAGGAGCCGAACATGTCCGTATCCAACGACTTTCAGTCCCGCGCCGACCGCATTGCCTCCGATGAAGCCGAGATCCGCCGACAGATCGACCGGGTGATCGAGGGATTGCGCGCCAAGGATCTCGACGCGGTGCGCCGGGCCTACGCGACAGACGTCGTGTCCTTCGATGTCGAGCCGCCACTCCAGCACGTCGGGATCGCGGCCAAACTCGACAACTGGGCCAAGGTGTTCCTGTTCTTCGAGGAGGTGAACTACGACATTCGCGATCTGACGTTCACCGTGGGCGAGGACGTGGCATTCGGGCACGCGTTCGCGCGACTGCACGGCACGATGAAGAACGGGGTGGCCAACAGCGGTATGTGGGTCCGGGTCACCTACGGAATGCGAAAGATCGACGGCATCTGGCTGATCGCGCACGACCAGGTGTCGGTACCGTTCGACATCGCCAGCGGCACCGGCGTCGTCGACCTCGAGCCCTGACAGGGCTTGCGCGGTGTCAGCCGGAGGAAACGGCTTCCTCGTAGGCGCGCAGCGTCGTGATGACCAGGGCCCGCTGCTCCGCGGTCAGCGGGCCCAGCGCGGCGCGCCACCCCCGGTCCGCACCGCCGAGCCAGTCCGCCACGGCCGTTCGGTGCGCGTCGGCGATCGCGACGAGGGTGCGCCGCCGGTCGTTGTCGTCGGGGCGGCGTTCCAGGACCCCTTGGCGGCTGAGGTCGCCGATCATCAGGCTCACGGTGGTCGGCGCCACCTCCAGTCGCCTGGCCAGTTCGTTGACCGTGAGCGGCCCGTCGAACAGCACGTACGTCAACAACGACAGATGGCGCGGTGCCAGATCGAACGATCGCAGCGCCTCGGGCACCGGCAGGCGTTTCGCCCGGCCGACCAGTCGCGGCATGAGCAGCACCATCGCCCGGACGCCCTCGTCCAGGGACAGCCCCTCGTGCTCCGTTGACATACCTTTCTCCCTCAAATATCTTTGCTTTCAAAGCTAAATTGCCGAACAGGCCCATCGTCCCACGTCGACACGCTGTCACTTCCTTCCGGAGGAGAAACGATGACCGATCCCGCCGCCCGCCTTCGCGCATTGACGATCGGATTGCATCCACGAGCGCTGGACTACAGTCGTTTTCCCGATCTGGACGAGGAGCAACTCACAGCCAGGGTCGACGCCGCCAACGCCGCCCTTCGGGACACCGAATTCGACATCACACCGTGCCTGGTCTCCGCCTCACCCGACGAAGCCGAGAACGAGATCCGCGCGGCGCTGGCGAACCGATCGTTCGACCTCGTCATGGTGGGCGGGGCGGTGCGAGCCGTCCCCGAGCACACCCTGCTGTTCGAACGCGTCGTCAATCTCGTCGCGGAGGCAGCGCCGGGAATTCGCTTCTGCTTCAACACCTCACCCGAAACCACTCTCGACGCCCTCCGCAGAGCAGCCGCATTCGCCTGAATCCGCTGTCCAGGAGACCGCGGCTACCGTCACAGGCAGTCGTAGACGGCGGTGACCAGGTCGTAGGCGCGCCGGTCACCGGCGAGCCAATCGCGGCGCAGATTCGGAACGAAGGCGATCGCGACCCGGTTGTCGACATCGCCCATGCCGATCGAGCCGCCCGCGCCGGGATGCCCGAACGCGGTGGGGGTCGCGGTTTCCGGCAGCACGAAATTCTGCGACGGCAGCATGTATCCCCAGCCGAGCGCCGTCTCGAGTCGCAGCACCGCGTCCACTCCGCGCACCCGCTCCCGCGTGGCCTCCGCGAGGACCGCCCGCGGCAGCAGCGTTCCCGCGACGAGGTCGCGATAGAAGCCGGCGAGAGCGCGGGCGGTGACGACCAGACCCGATGCCGGCCACCCGCCCGCCAGCACATCCGAATTGTTGTATGCGGCAGCCGGATTGGATGAGGAGCGCATCAGCAGCGAATCCGGATCGCGATAGGCCTCCACCAGGCGGGCCGCCGTGGCCGCATCGATCGGCCCGCTGTCGTCCGTCCACACCATCTCGGCAGCGGGCGGGCGGGCCAGGCGCGCCGCCTGCGCGGCCTCCTCGGCGGAGACACCGATGCGCAGATCCGCGCCGAAGTGGCCGCGCACATACTCGCCGACCGTCGAATCAGTGTGGCGGCGAACGAATTCGCCCACGAGCCAGCCGAACGTCAGTGCGTGATAACCATGTTCGCCACCCGGCCGCCAGATCGGGCGCTGCGCCGCGAGAACGCGCGCCATCAGTTCCGGATCGGCGGCCTCGGCCACCGTGATCGGCCGCTCGAAGACGGGCAGCCCGGCCCGGTGGGTCAGCATGTCGGTGAGTGTCGTGGATTCCTTACCGGCGACGGCGTATTCGGGCCACCACCGCGCGACCGGCTCGTCCGGGTCGATGCCGACGTCCTGCGCGACGGCGAGGGCCGCCGTCGCGGTGAGCGCCTTCGTGCACGAGAAGACCACGCAGGCCGTGTCCTGCTCCCACGGTCGCCCGGTGCGTTCGTCCGCGACGCCGCCCCACAGATCCACCACGGGACGCCCGTCCACGCACACCGCCACCGAGGCGCCCAGATCACGCCCCTCGGCCAGGTTGGCCGAGAACACCTCCCGGACCGCCTCGAAGGCCGGATCCACCCATCCCCGCACGCCGGTCATGCCGAAATTAGAACACGTTACAGAGATCGTGGCCGGTGTTCACCGTCGAACGTCGGCGCGCCGGGCGAAATGCACGGCGGCGTGTCGCCCTGCCGTGCGTTCGAATCACCCGATAGCGTGCGAAGCGGTCGTGGGCTCTGTCGACCCGAGGACGAGGAGGCAGTCATGGCTCTTCCGCTGACCGCGAACGCTCTGGTGCCGCTGGCCGCTGCACTGGGGGCGAGCGCGCTGGTCGCAGTCGCCTCCCTGGCGCCGGGACGGACGCGAAGGATCCCCGCGCAGGCCGACGAGGTGACCCGGCTGCGCATGGTGCGCCAAGGCGGGGTCGCACCCAGCGGCCGGCACCGCGCGAAACGGTCCCGGTGGGGTGCGGCCACATCGACGTTCTAGTACGGATCACGAATCGAGCCATTGTTCGATCGCGTCCAGTTCGGCTGCACAGAAGACCTCCTCCCCGCTTTCCTTGTCCAGCAGTTTCCATTCCGGTTGCGGACGGACGCTGCGGAGGAGAACGTAGCCGATGGTTTCGGCGCGCGCGGTGAGCTCGCCAATTCGTTCCGTCATCGGATCTGCCTGCGCTGCTGCGGTATTCGCCTCGCGGTCACTCATCGTCTTCGCTCCTGAGGGTGTTCCGGCGGGTGGAATCGGGCCGAATGCGGCCGGCCGCGACCAGCGCGGCGAAAGCCTCCCGCTTGCGCGGGCAGTCGTGATCACGATGGATCTGCATCCAGTGGTGGGCCTCGGCCGTGGTGAAGGATCCGGCGGGCGGGGCACAGCTCCAGTCCGTGAGCCGCGCGATCGGTGGCCCGGGGTTCGCGCCGTTCCGTCGCTCGCCGTGCCCCGTACGTGGAGGATCATCGCTCGGCCAGAAGCACCCGACGGCGAGCAGCACGACGCCGCACCCCGACAGCACCGTGACGACGCTCGACAGGGCGGTCCAGGTTCCCATCGTTCACCGGTCACGAATGACGTTCGGGTGCATGCGATTTGCCAGTTCCGCCAACCCTGCGAGCACCTGCTGGAACGTCTCGATCGGCACAGCGTTATGACGTGGCGAAGCGGAAACACCCCTGCCTACCGGGAATTCGATGCCGCGCCGATGCGCACGCTCGCGCGGGCTCAACCGCGACGGCTCGATCCGCCGGAGATGCACCAGGGTCCGATAGGCCACCTGTTTCCACGCGCACTGTTCGATACGGCAGCATCGGTGCTGCTGCATCAGATCGTGAGCCAGTTCGATCCGCGTCAGATCGCAGATACCGGGTAGAACGAGGAGAGCATCCTCGTCGATCGGTGAGTACGGCACCGGTTGCATCTCCTTCGATAATGTTGGGCTGGAAGGCAATTCACGACTGACGCTCGCCGGGCCGGTACGACTCGGCTATCATGTGCGATAGCCGTGGCACAGGGGGCGCACTCCACCTGTAGCCGCACTAGCGATTCGTCAGGTTCCTCTGTTGATGTCGACCGCAGTAGCGGTCATGGTTTCGCGTCGGTCGTGGTCGCAGCACCAGAACACCATCGACCGGCCTGGTCCGCGTGCGCGACATGAAATCCCACCGGAAGTGCCGCAAAACGCCAGGACGGATTACAGGAATCCAGAGGCACCATTTCACTTCGCAATGAAACAGAAAGGGGGCATTCGATGGCCGAACCCGGGGAACCGCTGTCCCTGCCGAAACGCCAGCTCGGCTACTACCTCAGGCAGGCCCGGGAGGAAACGGGCATGAGCCTGGCCGAGGCGGCGGCACATATCGGACGCTCGGCACCCACGTTGATGCGTATCGAGAAGGGACTCACCCAGAAGCTGTCGATTCCCGAGATCGAGGCGTACTGCCGGTTGTACGAGTTCGATCAGGAGAAGATCGAGGCGATGAAAGGCCTTGCCCAGCAGGCCGATACAGAGAACTGGTGGCACGAATACGACGACCTGATCCCTGCCGACTTCGATATCTATGTGGGGTTGGAAACGGGAGCACAGGAGGTCGCCACGTACCAACCAGACCTGATTCCCGGTCTGCTGCAGCTCCCCGACTACGCCCGAGCACTGATGCGCAGCGCGCTGCCCGACGCTCCCGAGGAGGAAATCGACCGTCGCCTTCGGCTGAAGTTGCGGCGACAGCTTCTCATCACCCGTAAGGCGCGTCCCGCCGGACTTCAGGCGGTGATTCACGAGGGTGCGCTCCGGAGAATCATCGGAAACGCCAAAGTCATGGGCTCTCAGATTCGCCACGTCGCGGACATGAGCACCCGCGCGAACGTCGAGGTCCGAGTCCTTCCATTCAGCTCTGGAGTCCCCCTGGGTGATCCGGTCGGCGCCTTCGTCGTTCTGCGGTTCAACGATCGCGCACGGACTGTCGTCTATGTTGAAACCTTCACCGGCAACCTGTATTTGGAGAAATCGGCTACCGTCCGCCGGTACGCTGGAGTATTCGAGGAGATGCAGCTCGCCTCCCTGGATGCGACGGCCAGCAGGGCCTTGTTGCGGCAGGTAGCGAAGGAGTATTTGCGATGACGGTTGATCTATCCGGCGCGGAATGGTTCAAGAGCAGCCGAAGCACCGCCACAAGAGAATGCGTCGAAGTCGCATTCCTCGACGGCAGCATGGTCGGCATCCGCGATTCGAAAGACCCAGGTGGCCCCGCCCTCGCCTTCACCCCCGGCGAGTGGGACGCCTTCACCGACACCCTGCGCAACGGTGGGCTCGATCGGCCGTTCGCATAGACGAGACCGCGACATGAAGTGAACATCGACCCATCCCGAACACGGTCGTTCAAAAGCCCCGCGAGCGTTGCAACGAAGGATCGGGTCGAGGTCGTATTTCTGGAAGGCGGCCGGGTCGGCATCCGCGATTCGAAGAATCCGGACGGCCCGGCCCTCATCTTCGCTTCCGCCGAGTGGACGCCTTCACGGTCACCGCGCGGTTCCCCATGTGGTCCGCCCCGAGCTGACTTTCGACCACACTCACCAGAAAGAGACGCGTCATGACAGAAATCCATCCCGACGAGGCCGCCCTGCGCAGGCTCTATGAGCACATTTCGGGACGAACTGATCGACATCGTGGCCAGCGATCGCATCGGGGTCGCTATTGTTCGCCATCACCTCGAACGTGACGGCGGGAAGCTGAGCTACGTCCTGGCCCAGGTGTACCGTTTCGACAACGGAAAGCTCGTCGAGTATCGGGAGTATCCGGAGCCGGCCTTTTACCAAGCGTGGCGATGAGTTCGACTCAGATCTGTTGGGCGGCGCTGCGATTCGCAGGGTCGGCCGACTCCGGATACCTGACCACCCGCTACGACCCTACTGGGGAAGTATCCGGTCCCCCGACGTGAGCGAGGTGAAATGAAAATGAACCGGCGTCAGCGTTGGACGGCTGACGCGATACCGGATCAATCGGGGCGCACTGTCGTTGTAACAGGCGCTAATTCGGGTATCGGGTACGAGATCGCCGCTGCTCTCGCGCGTCGCGGAGCCCGCACGGTGCTCGCCGTGCGAGACATCGGCGCGGGAACCGAAGCTGCCGCCAGAATCGCCGACTCTCAACTCGGCGCTACCGTCAGCGTGCAGCAGCTCGATCTCGCATCCATGCGATCTGTCAGATCCGCGGCCGCCGAACTGCGCGCAAGCTACCCCCGCATCGACCTGTTGATCAACAACGCGGGGCTGGTCGCGTTTACGAAGGGATCCACCGAGGAGGGCTTCGAACTCCACTTCGGCGTGTGTCACCTCGGACACTTCGCGCTGACAGGCTTGCTCTTGGATACGCTGATGCACACACCCGGAGCCCGAATCGTGACCGTGAGCAGTTTCGGCCACCGCATGGCTGGTGACGGCATCGACTTCGCCGACCCACACTGGCAACGGCGTCCCTACGAGTGGGTACACGCCTACGGCCAGGCCAAGCTCGCCAACCTGCTCTTCACATACGAACTCCAACGTCGGCTGGCTGCGGCCTCAGGTACGAACGCCATCGCCGTGGCAGCGCACCCGGGCACGACGAAGACACGACTCGTCAGGGACGCCCCGATATCCATACGGCTGCAGAACAGACTGCTCGGCAGCTTGCGTCAAGGCGCTGCGATGGGAGCGCTGCCGATATTGCGCGCCGCAACGGATCCCGCAGTTGTGGGCGGCCAGTACTTCGGGCCCGGAGGACTGGGCGAACTACGAGGTCATCCCCGGATCGTCAGTTCGTCTGCCACCTCCCACGATGCCCTGCTTCAGCGCAGATTATGGGAGATGTCCGAGGACCTCACCGGTGTTCGGTATTCCGTATGACCACCGACGAAGCAGTATCCGAAGTCTTTCGGGGGACGGAAGCTCACATGTCGATGGAGAACCACCAACCGCAAGTGGTGTCTGAACCCGCAGCGCCACATCGGCTCTCGAAGCGATACATCGGGCCGTCGTTCCGATCATCGCTTCCGCCCACAATGACACGCTGTTCATCGCTCGCCGCTGTGTCGACGCCCATCCCGGCGTCGTTATCGACCCGACAGGCAACTGCACCCGCAAACAAGTCCGCGCAGCCGCTAGGTCGACCAGGCCAGCGAGTTGGCCGGGCGGCTCACAGTCGGCGAATCCGCCCAGGCCTACGCGCCGGAGCCGCCATGAACCTCGAAAGGTACTGGGCAGGATGGCGATTCACTGCAGGCGAGCAGATCCTCGCACCCGGCGGCCAGCGCGGCGCGCAGGGTGCCGCGGACCGCGCCGAGTTCGGCCAGCTTGGCATCGACCTCCGCGAGCTTGGCGTGTACACGGGTGCGCAAGCCGGCGTCGCGGCGGTGATGCCCGGTGCCGGAGAGCAGGTCGGCGACCTCGTCGAGGCTGAATCCGAGCCGCTGGGCCGCCTTGATCATCCGCAGCACCGTCACCGCCTCCTCCGGATACAGGCGGTGCCCGCCGAGGGTGCGCTGCGGTTCGGCCAGCAGGCCGCGGCGTTCGTAGTAGCGCAGGGTCTGGGTGTTCACTCCGGCCGCGGCCGCGAGCTCGCCGGTGCGCAGCGCGGTCACCGTGCACCGCCGGTGGCGCGGGCGGCGAATGCGTCGAGCACCGCCGTATAGGCCGGTGACACACCGATACTCAGCACCGGCCCTTCTTCGGTGGCGTCGAAGTCGAACACGAAGAACGCACAGCAGCTGGTCTCCCGCGCCGCGAGGTCCCGGGCGCGCGGCTCGGCGTCGGAGGCGAGAATCAGTTCGAGCCGATGCGGGTGCGGTCGACGGACAGCACGGACCGCATCAGCGAAGAACCGATCGAACTCGGTCACGCGGATCGGCTGCTCGACCGTGGGCAGGGTGCAGGCCGAGGGCACCCAGTCGTTCCGAGCCGGCGAAATCGTCATGGATCGACGGTAAACCTGTACCCCGGTACCGGATGCAACCTCTGGATTCACCCGAACACGACCACGGATGAATTCATGATTTTCTGTATACAGATTTCGATGTACCGTATGGGTATGCAGACCTTGCCCGTGGCCCATACCGATGCGCTGGCTCGTTTCGGGCACGCTCTGTCGGATGCGACCCGCACCCGGATTCTGCTGAGCCTGCGTACCGGCCCGGCCTATCCGTCGGAGATGGCCGAGCAGATCGGAGTCTCCCGGCAGATTCTGTCCAATCACCTCGCGTGCCTGCGCGGATGCGGCTTGGTCGTGGCGGTGCCCGAAGGCAGGCGTAGCCGTTACGAACTCGCCGACCGACGCATCGCCGCCGCCCTCGAGGACCTGCTCGGGCTGGTGCTCGCGGTCGATCCGGCCTGCTGCCCCGCCGCCGAGACCGAAGGCTGCTGCTGATGTCACAGTCGCTGGGCATGCCGGGCACACCGTCGGCCGTGGCGGTCGGTCCGTCGTCGCAGCGGCGCGCAGTGCTGGCGCGGCGGATCCGCTGGTTCGTGGCCGCGACCGTCTCCTACAACGTCATCGAGGCGATCATCGCCCTCACCGAGGGCAGCCGGGCGTCGTCGACGGCCCTGATCGGGTTCGGACTCGACTCGGTGATCGAGGTGTCCTCCGCCGCCGCGGTGGCGTGGCAATTCGCCGGACCGACCCCAGAGGCCCGGGAGAAGATCGCGCTGCGCATCATCGCGTTCTCGTTCTTCGCTCTCGCGCTCTACGTCACCGTCGACTCGATCCGCGGCCTGCTCGGACTCGGTGAAGCGCGCCACTCCCCCATCGGAATAGGTTTGGCCGCAATCAGTTTGGTGATCATGCCGGTGCTGTCGGCCGCGCAGCGCCGCGCCGGTCGCGAACTGGGTTCTGCCAGCGCGGTCGCCGACTCCAAACAAACCCTGCTCTGCACCTACCTATCCGCGGTACTGCTCGTCGGCTTACTGCTCAACGCCCTGTTCGGATGGTCGCGGGCCGATCCGATCGCCGCACTGGTCATCGCCCTGATCGCTGTGAAGGAGGGCGTGAACGCCTGGCGCGGCGACACCTGCTGCCCCACCCCGGACGCCCTCGGCGCACCGCAGGCCGGCCACTGTGACTGCTGCGACCACGGGCAACCCTGATCGCGTCGGTAGGTGGCCGCACGTCGGCGCGAAAAGCTGTTGCCGGGCAGCCGGGACCACTGCTACCTTTCCGGAAGCCGTGCAAGAGAACGAGGAGGTGGTACCCGTGAACGCAGTATCGACATGGGTGCTCCCCTCCGGGGTCACGGTCGGGCGATAGGTCGTCCGGGAGCGCCGCGCGAAAGCACTCCCGAAAGGCACGACCATGCACTTCATCTCCGAACAGCGTCTCGGCGACGACGTCCTCGAACGCGAGTTCACCCTCGGCGAGATCCCCGGCATTCTGTGGACACCCGTATCCGCCTCCGCACCGACACCGCTGATCCTGCTCGGCCATCCCGGCGGACTGGACAAGATGTATCCGCGTCTGGCGGGCCGGGCTCGGCACGCGGTGGCGGAAGGCTATGCCGCGGCCACCATCGAACTTCCCGGCAGCGGTGACCGGCCTCGTTCTGCCGACGCCGAGCAGGCCCGCGCCGACCTGCGCCGGGTCGTCCAGGCCGGCGAACCGGTCGACGACGAGATCGTGGACCGGCTCATCCTTCCGCTTGCCGACAAGGCGGTACCGGAATGGCGGGCCACCCTGGACGCACTCCTGTCACTGCCCGGGATCAGCGGCCCGGTCGGCTTCTCGGGAGGGGTGATCGGCATCGCAGTCCGGCTGGCGGTCGTCGAGCCGCGCATCGCGGCCGCCGTCCTGTTCGCCGGAAGTTACGTGCCCCGCAGCATGTTCGACGAGGCCCGGCAGCTCACCATCCCGCTGCTGGTCCTGCTGCAGTGGGACGACGAAGGAAACGACCGGCAGCAGGCCCTGGACCTGTTCGACGCCTTCGGCTCGAAGGAGAAGACGCTGCACGCCAATATGGGCGGGCACACCGGCGTCCCGCAGTTCGAGGGAGACGACGGAAGTCGTTTCTTCGCACGGCATTTGCAGTGAGAGCGGGCGGTCCGGCCGGCAGCGGCGAGGAGCTGCCGGCCGGACCGTCGATCAGTTCTCGAGCCGGGTTCGGACGACATCGTCGATGGTGCGCGTCAAACGCGGCGCCGCCTCGCCGATGTCGTGAGCCGACAAGGCCTGGTTGACAATCAGCCAATCCTCGATGTCGTCACCGCGGACATACTTGCGGAAACAGTTGTAGATCGCGTAGTAGGCGAACTCGACCGGATCGGGAAAGACGAGATCATCGTCCTGCATCGCGCAAATGGGTTCGAGATATCGGTCGGCAACACCCGCGAGATCCACACCGGCCCGAGCGGAGCGAAGGGCATCAGCCGGAAGCCCGATTTCCACCAGATGCCGCATCCCGACAACCGAGTCGCGATAGCGCAGCTCGCGGGGCTCTCCCCGGACGTAATCGCCCCAAATCGACAGCGCATCCTCGCACAGCGACAGATGAACCTCTCGTCTGTGCTCAGCTCCCAGCTGGAAGAAGAGATCGCTCGGCGTCATGAGCAACACTCTGCCAAGCCGCGCGCAGGGATACCGGTCACTCGGTGCAGATGGGGTGTCCTCGTAATAAGAAGCGCGCATGCCAAATTACCGCAACCGAACGATCGAGCGGTGTCGTTCTCGGTCTTGGTCATTTGACCTCGAGCGAGGTTGAGGTTCGAAGATGGTGGCATGACAACCTCAAACCTCGGTCGGCCCGAGGACATCGCTGCCATCCACGCCGTCGTGGCCTCGGTCGCCAAGGCTCAGCGCGCCGAGGACGCAGACGGCTTCCTCGCCCTGTTCCATCCCGACGCCATCTGGACCACCGGCGGCGGCAGATTCCTCAATGGGCTGAACGAGATCTCCGAATTCACCCGCGCCGTACTGCCCGGCGCCACCGAGGACGGCTACGCCACCTACGAGCCCTTCTTCATTCGCTTCATCCGACCGGACGTAGCCGTGGTCAAGGTCCGCCAGCAGTACTTCAACCACGCCGACGAACTCCAGGCCCAGGGCTCGCCGCTCTACGGCATGACCAAGGAAGAAGGCCGCTGGCTGCTCACCTTTTGCCAGAACACCCCCGTCGCCGACCACTGACGGACGTGACCGACCGCCTGCGGAGCGGGTCGGTACGAACCGCGAGATCGACTGTGGCACAGAATGTTCTCCAGTACTCATTAATCGCGTAACGGCGACCAGCGCGCTGAATCCACTCCGTGACGGCAGCCAGGCCGAGGCCGGTACCGCCGACACCGCCGCCCATCCGGCGTGACGGTGGTCGACATCGACTGCGCCGCTTACGATTCCGTCGACCGCTCGCTGCTGGTGGACTACTGGGCCGAGGAGTTCGCCGCGACCGGCACGGTGCCGCAGTTGGTGCAGCGCCTGCCGCCGGTACGACGCCGCATGCGGTGCCCGGGGTCGGGATGGCGTGCCCAGATCACTCGCAGTAGTAGACGTACCGCTACCGCGACCACAGTAGGTAGCACACGAACCAGTCAGGATCCCGAGCCTGATCGACGCGGCCGTTCACCGATCCTGTCCTGCGGGGATGCGTATGCAGAGTGTGTGGCGTGGAGGCACGTGATCCGAGTGGGGTCATCGGGCCGGTTGAGAGCGTGCTGCTGCACAATCACGGGGCTATGAATTTATTGTTTTCGATCGTTCCGCTGGCGGTGGTGGACTCCGCGAACGTCCTTGCGTTACTTGCGGTTTCCTTTGCATGGATATCGAGCGCATCGCGGTGGGCATATGCGAGGACAGCCGTGTCGTTCATGATCGGTGGGATCTGCGGGCTGGCGCTTACCCTGGTGTTCTCGTTCACGGTGATCCTGCAACTTGTGCACCGGGCCCTCAACTCTCTGTCTCCGGAGGCTGTTGCCGCGATCGTGGTGGTCATCGCGCTACTGGTCATCGCTGTGGCGGTGCATGGATTCGTCCGCCCACCGATGTCGCTGCCGGTGCATCACGATCTGCACCCGGTCGCAGCCAGCGCGCTCGGTCTGATCACCTGGACGGCCCAGTCGCTGACCTCGGCACCGTTCTACGGGGCCATCGCCGTCATGGCCAACGAGACCATCGCCTCGCGGCTGGGACTGTCCACGGTCTTTGTCGTGATCGCGGTTGCGCCCGTCACCGCACTCACGATCGCGCTCTTACTCTGTCCCACCACCGCCGGACACCGCATGCTCGGCTACCTGCAGGCAGCGCTGCCCATGACATCTCGGGTCCTCGCGGCAATCCTCATCGTCGCCGCCGTTGCCGCAGCCGCGATCGGGCTTACGATCATCCTCAGATAGCTGCGCGGGATCGGACGCCCATCAACGGGGCGGAGGGCTCGGCCCCCTTGACGGGGGCATCCCGGCCGGCCGGGAAACTCTCAGGCGCCCCAGACGGGCGCCTCAGGCGTATCTGCAGGAAGTACGCGACCTGAGCAGTGCCAACACGTGTAAAACAGGACTATTCATAGGGATTACGCATAACTGCTGTGTGGCGTGGTCTAGGCTGCGATTTGCTCGACGGATCTGTCCCACCGCCCGCCGACACCGAAAGGCACACACAGTGGTTCGTGGAAGACTTTTCGCTTCGATACTCGCGTTGACCGCCGCTGTACTGGTCAATGCAGCCGGACCGGCCAGCGCAACGACCAGCATATGGATCGGGAGAGCGTTCCCAGACGCACACGGCGACTACAGCTGGTGGGTCGTCGCCGAGATCAGCTACGTCTGCGAACCCGGCCAGGCCAACGCCCTGTGGGTCAAGGTCGAGTCCGAACAGTTCAAAAGCCCGGAAGGCCAACCCGTCCGCATGAAAGACGAGGCTCTGGATCGGGTGACCTGTGACGGCGAATCTCGGCAGGCGAAGGTCAGGGTGCCATTGGGCCACGACTACGGCGAGGGCCCGAAGCGCGCAGATGCTCACGACGGCGACGGCAATGAACTCATGACGCATTACTACGATGGCCATGCGGTCGAGATCACCGCCGCGTTCGCCTACCTGCCGCCTGACGCCGAGGACATGAGCCAGGTCGAGATCCATAAGGACACCACCGAGAACCAGACCCTGACTCTGACTCAGGAATAGCCCTCGGCCCGCCCCGGTCCGCACCGCTGCGTGCGATCCTGGAACGTGAGAACCGGCCAGATACCGCTGGCCGGTTCTCGTTGTGTTCGCGACGTGCCCGTTGCCCCGATCCGCACCGCAGCCGAAACCTCCCCTCAGGCCGCAGCCGCGGATCCTGCCCCCATCGCACGACGATGGTCCTCCGGATTGGTTGGCTGACAAGCCTTTACAGCGCATACGCGCCTCTGACGTGCCAGGATGAAGCGCATGACTCCGGTTCCCGAAGGCCATGCAGTTCCCGCCGATCCGACCCCGGTGAGCGGCTACGACAGCATCTCCGAGGGGTACGCGGCAGAAAACGAGACCGGCCTCCTGCACGCGTACTACAACCGGCCCGCGATCCTGGAACTCGCCGGGGAGGTGTCCGGGCGGCGAATCCTCGACGTCGGCTGCGGCCCGGGCCTACTGTTCGCCGCGCTGCGTGACCGCGGCGCGGTCGTGACCGGCATCGACGCGAGTACCCGGATGCTGGAGCAGGCCCGGCAGCACCTCGGCGCAGACGCGGATCTGCGAGTCGCCGACCTGGCCGACCCGTTGCCCTTTTCCGATGGCGAGTTCGACGACGTCGTCGCGTCTCTGGTGTTGCATTACCTGCGGGATTGGGGACCGGCTCTCGCCGAGTTGCGACGCGTGCTGGTCCCGGGCGGCAGGCTCATCGTCTCGGTCGAGCATCCTTTCGCCAACTTCCTCGGACAGCGGTTGGCCGGAGACTCGGCCGACTATTTCCAGACCCGCAACCGGATCGACGAATGGACCATGGGCGGCCAGACCGCCCGACTGAGTTTCTGGGACCGGCCGTTACACGCGATGACCGACGCCTTCACCGCGGCCGGCTTCCGCATCGGGGTCATCAGCGAACCGCCGGCCCTGCCCGCCGCTCGCGATCTGATCCCCGAGGTGCTCGGCGAGAGCACCGACAACAGATTCCTGTGCTTCCTGTTCTTCGTCCTGCACGCCGACTGACACTCGCATTCAGTCGTGAGCCGCGAAGGCAGGATGGTGCAACGACCAGCCGACCCGTTCGATGTGAAGGAGGCGACCTGAGATGACCGGACGCCCATTGTCCGTCGAGGAATGCGACCGACTCTGGAAAGCCTGGACGCCCAGCGAAGTCGCCGAACGACTGTCGGGCACCCCGACAGCCTGGTATGTGGCGGCCGGGTGGGCGCTGGACCTGTTCGTCGGCGGTCTCGAACGTGCGCACTCCGATCTCGAAATCGGTATTCCCCGTGAGCGATTCGACGAAATCGCGGACGCGTTCCCTGGCTACGAATGGGACGTCGTCGGCGACGGGCACGCCTGGCCATACCCGGAGGAAGCCGGCAACCACCATCAGACGTGGCTGCGAGAGCCGGCGACCGGGCTCTATCGCCTCGACGTATTCCGCGAGCCACATTGCGGCGGCCGATGGGTGTGCCGCCGCGACGCCTCGATCACCCTGTCCCACGACGAGCTGATTCTCCACACCGCCGACGGCATCCCTTACGTGATCCCCGAGGTCGTGCTCCTGTTCAAGGCGAAAGCCCGGCGAGCCAAGGACGAGGCCGACTTCCTGCACGCACTCTCCGCGATGGACACCTCACGGCGTTCCCGATTGTCCGGATGGCTGTCGCGAGTGCACCCCGGCCATCCCTGGTTGGAAACCCTCGCGAATTACGGCGCCCTCGAGCCGAATGATCACGTATCAAAAACAGAGTATTTATGAGACGGTCGGGCGATCGTGGGCGGTTGTGAGATTCCGGTAGACAGTTGCGCGGGATACACCCAGGGTCGCGGCGATCTCGTCGACAGTGTATTCGCCGGAATCCCGCATGTGCCGCGCGGACTCGACCATTTCCGGGGTCATCGCGCCCGGGCGGCCGCGGGCGGTCCGGGGTCGTGAGGTGGTGACGGGCCGCTCCGGTGTACGCGTGGTGTCACGAGGCGGCGGCCCACCCAGCAGTCGGTGCACGCCGTCGAGAATCGCTGCGCGCAACTGTTTTTCGGGTTGGTCGGCGAAGAACACCACCGGATCGCTCAGCGCCGCGTAGATCTGCGCGGCCCGTACCCGCGCGGTGAAATCGGCGTCGGGGCCGGCGAGTAGGTCCTGCGCGGTCAGGGCGATGTCGCGCAGCCGCCGATAGGTCGCGGTATCGGCCGACAGTGCCTGGTCCTGCATGTGGATCCGCAGCACTGACCGATGCCGGAGCCAGGTATCGAGGAGCCCTTCTGCCACCGCCCACCGTCGTGCATCCGCATTCCCGATGGACCGGACGGATTCGAGCATGGCCTCGGTGTCTGCCAGCAACGGTTCGACCAGAGCGACGACGATGTCGATCTTGCTCGAAAAGTGATAGAGCACAGCAGTTTTGGTCAGACCGACCTGCTCGGAGATTTCCCGCACGGATACCGCGTGGTAGCCACGTTCGGCGAACATCTCCAGCGCGGTGCGCAGGATTCGAGTACGCGAATCGTCAGTCACGGTTCCGAATTCTACCCCTTGACTGACCGGCGGTCAGCGACCTATCGTGGGATCACTGACCAATGGTCAGTAATTGTGAAACAAGGAGGACGCGATGAAGAACGAGCGGATTCTCATTTCCGGTGCCGGTATCGCCGGCCAGGTGTTGGCGTACTGGCTTGCGCGACACGGATTCCGGCCCACGGTGGTCGAACGAGCAGCCGGGCTGCGGACCGGCGGCCAAGGGGTGGATATCCGCGATCAGGCGATCGAGGTGGCCGACAAGATGGGAATCATGGCGCGGGTGCGGGATGCCGCGGCCGACGTCGCGGGAATGAGGTTCGTCCGCGCCGACGGACGCGACCTCGCCCGGATCGACATGCAGGGAATCAAGGACAAGTACGGCAGCACCGAGGCGGAGATCATGCGTGGCGATCTCGTCCGGATCCTGCACGACATCACCGAGGACAACGTGGAGTACATCTTCGGTGACTCCATCCGCGGACTCGCGCAGGACGACGGCGGTGTCACCGTCACCTTCGAACACGCGCCGATGCGACGGTTCGACCTGGTGATCGGCGCAGACGGCCTGCACTCGACGGTCCGGCGACTGGCCTTCGGCCCGGAGTCCGACTACGTCCGCCACATGGATCACTACTTCGCCTTCGGAAACACCGACTCGGCGCTGGGACCCGATCGATGGATGACGGTCTTCAATACTCCCGGACACTTCGCCGGGATCTACCGCTCGGGCAACCACCCTCAGGCCAAGGCGTATCTCATGTTCCGCAGTCCGCGGCGGGATATCGATCCGCGCGACCAGGAGGCGGCGCGGGCGCTGCTCGCCACCGAGTTCCGTGGCGAAAACGCCTGGCACGTACCGGAATTGCTGAAGGGTGTACTCGCCGATCCGGACGCCTACATCGACACCCTCGGCCAGGTCCGCATGCGGTCATGGTCGATCGACAGGGTCGCGCTGGTGGGCGACGCCGCCTACTGCGCGTCTCCGGCCTCCGGCGCCGGGGCCGAACTGGCGTTGACCGGGGCCTACCGGCTCGCCGGTGAGCTCGCGGCCGCCGCCGGTGACCATCGCCGCGCCTTCCGTCGGTACGAGCAGGCCCACCGACCATTGGTCGACCGCAAACAGGAGATCGGCCCCAACCTGCGACTGATGGCGCCGAAATCACGGGCGGGCATTGCGGTGCGCAATCTCATCACCCGCCTGCCGCTCCTGGAATCGATGGCCGGAATGGAACGCATCATGGCGCCCAAGGCCACCGAGCAGCTACCCGACTACGACCTGCCCGCAGCTTCGATCGCGAAATGAACCTGATTCGACTACCGACCAGGCGACCGACTACACGGTTCGGCCGAAATCAGGAATCGTTGTCCTTGCGAAGTTCGTCCGGCGGTTTGTTCTCGGTGATCTGCTCGTCGACCGAGTCGGCGAAGGCGGTACCGGCGACCATGCCGTCGGTTCCGGGTACGACGACGCTCGCGCGTGCACCCGGCTCGTAGATCTCGTCCAGCCTTTCGGCTTCCTTCTTCGCCTGCTCGCGGGTTTTTTCATCCGGTTCGGGTGCGACCGTCTCGGCGGGCTTCGTGGTTGACTCCGATGTGTTCTCCGTCATACCGCAGTGGTTCCCGCCCATCCCGCTCTTACACGAGCTCTGCGATCATCGAGGGTCGGCGTTCGACATCGGGGCCGGTGGGAGGAAACACGAATGACCACGATGCGGCGGTTCTGGATCGAATTCGATCCGGACGAGAACTACGACGCCCGATTCCGGCGGGGTGCCGGCGTGACCGGCGTCGACGCGCGGGATTGCCTGTCGATGGTTGCGGCCCAGTTCCCCGACGGAGTACTGCCGACCGTGCACCGGATTACCGTCGACATCTCGCTGGCAGAACCGCTGCCGGGGAATCCCCGCTTTCTCGGAGTCCCGGCGTGGCGTGGCGTGTGGTACCCACCCGCGAATCTTGCGACCGGGCCGACTCACGACATCGACCGACGCGGTGCTCCCGCCGTCTACTTGACGCCGGTCACGGCTTCACGAGGCCGAGTGCGGGCCGGCGAGACCCCTCACAAGACATTCACGTGGTGGGACGAGATCCCCCACATCGATGGACTGCACTGGGCGCTGGTCGGCATGCACTGCGCTGAGCACCGAGACGGAATGCGGCAAATTGCCTCAGCGCTGCGTGACGCCTGCGCCGCGGATCCGACCCTGGCGCTGTTGGTGCGCGACGCGCTCGACTACATGATCGCGTGGCGACCGACGCCGGACGAATGGTTCGATCCCACCAGAATCAGGTTCGCCGATCAGGAGGCACTCGGCGAGTACCTGCGAGCCTTCCGCGACTACCTGCTCGGAGATCGCGCGGAGCCGATCTCGGTCTCCCCTACTGCTCGACCTTGCGACTGGTGAATTCGAAGGATCCGCCGTCGATGCCCCAGGAGATGATCCGTTCGGGGTGGATGCGGATGACGGCGCGTTCCTGGGGCGGGAACGGGGGCTCCTCGTCGTCGAGTGCGACGGCCGTGCCGCGCACCTCGATGCCGCGAATTTCGTACGGCTCCAACGAAACCTGTTGGTCCACGACGAACGACACGCGGCTGCCCGCCTCGACGTTGCGGTACTTTCGGCTGGCGCGCATCCGCATACCTCCGATGTCGATGGTGCCGTCGGCGTTCACCCGATAGTTGGTCGGATTGTTCTGCACGACGCCGTCGGGCGACACCGTGGCCAGACGACCGATCCCGGCCTCGGCGAGGAACTTCTGTTCGTTGATGGTGAAGGTCATGTCGATCACTCCTCGGTGAAGTCGAAATCAGGTGTGCCCCCGGCGATCAGCCGGAAGTGGCGGTGGCGCCGAGCGCGGATCTTTCGACCGCTCGTGCCGAAATCTATCAGCGCTAGCGACTAGAGCGAAGGTAGCATGCCTGCCGATAGATTGTCTAGTGCCGCTAGGTTTTCGATCAGGGCAGTCGATCGCGCTCGCATACACGGCGATCTCGGCGGCACCGATGAATTTTCTGTGCCCCCGCCGTCGACACCTCTGGATACACCGACCGCACTGGGCCCGGTCCAGCGCGGGAAATGCACAGGGAGGCAACGATGGACACCGACAGACCCGAGCATGAATCCACCCGGTCAGTGATCGACACGAGCCAGCAGGGGGCGCAGTGAGCCGCACGAGAGTATTGGTGGCGGGCGCGAGTATCGCGGGGCCCGCGCTGGCCCACTGGCTCGTCCGGCGGGGCGCCGAGGTGACCGTGGTCGAGCGAGCCCCCGAGCTGCGTCCCGGCGGGCAGGCCGTGGACGCGCGTGGCGTGACCAAGGAGGTCATCCGGCGGATGGGGCTCGACGCCGCGGTGCGCGCGGCGCGCACCGAGTCCGCCGGTGCGTACACCGTGGACGCGGACGGCGCGGTGCTGGAGACCTTCCGCGCGGACGACGACGGCGGCGACGGGTACATCACCGAGATCGAGATCCTGCGCGGCGACCTGTCCCGGGTGCTCTACGACGACACCCGCGACGATGTCGAGTACCTGTTCGGCGATCGGATCGCCGAGCTCACCCAGGACGCGGACGGGGTCGACGTCGTCTTCGCGAGCGGCGCGCGGCGGCGCTTCGACCTGGTGATCGGGGCGGACGGACTGCACTCGGCACTGCGCGCGATGGTCTTCGGCCCGCGCGAACAGTTCATCCGTCACCTCGGGCAGGCGCTGGCTTTCTACAGTGTGCCCAACGAATTCGGCATCGACCGCTGGCTGATCGACTTCCAGGAGTCCGGGCGGTCCGCCGGCCTGCGCCCCATCCCGGACACCACCCACGCGATGGCGATGTTCTCCTTCCCCGCCGCCGACCTCGACGTCGATTACCGCGACGTCGAGGCCCAGAAGCGTCTGCTCCGCGACCGGATGGCCGGCATGGGCTGGCTGACCCCACGCATCCTCGGGCACCTGGACGACACCCCGGACTTCTACCTCGACCAGGTCGCCCAGGTGGTGATGGATCGCTGGTCGAGCGGACGAGTGGGGTTGCTCGGCGACGCCGCGTTCAGCTCGTCGCCGCTGTCCGGGCAGGGCACCGGGCTGGCCCTGGTTGGCGCCTACCTGCTGGCCGGTGAGCTGGCGGCCGCCGACTGGGACCCGGAAGTCGGATTCGCCCGCTACGAGGAACAGATGCGCCCGTACGTCGAGGCCAACCAGGAGATCGGCCGATTGCACGCGCGCAGCCGCGAGGTCCCCGGACCCGACTCCGAGCCGAGCCCCGATTTCACCGGCGAATGGTTCACCGAGCTGCTCGACCGTGCGCTCAACGGCGTCGAACTGCCCGACTACACGGGAGTGCCCGACTCCAGGGCCACGGCCGCGCCTGCGACCGGCTCATCAGCCGGACTCAGGTAGACCCCGCCGAGCCGAGTGCATCCACCGCCCACTCTCCTGTGCCGGAGGACCGGTTGGTCTCGGTGCTCGGACCGAAAGTGGACGAACAGACGCACAGCGCCGCGAGAGGCGGACCCCGAGTCAGAACATTCCGTTCGGGATCTGATCGGGTTCCGGGACGGGCTGGACGACATCCCAATGCTCGACGATCCGCCCGTCCTCGAGCCGCCAGATGTCCACGACGGCGGCATCGGGCTCATCACCGCCGGGAGACATACGGTAATGCAGCACTACGTAGTCGTCCTCGGCGATGACCCGCACGAGTTCGAGAGTTGCGCCGGCGACCGGGGCGGTGGTGATGAACTCGATGAATTCGTCACGCCCGCTCGGGTTTCCGGGGCTGTGCTCGATGAAGTTCTCGTGCAGCAGGGTGCGGAGTACGTGGATGTTTCCTGCCGCGAACTCTCGGAATCCGTCGACGACGAGTTGCTTGTTGGTTCTGTCCATGTGACGACTGTCGCGGACATGCGCGGGGTGCGTCGATTACATGGGGTGTAATGGCGGCCGCGCGCGGTGACCGAGCAGACTCTGGGCATGACGAGCGACCGGACGATCGGAGAACTGCTGCGCGAATGGCGCCACCGCAGTCGCTCGAGTCAGCTGGACCTGGCGATTCAGGCGGAGGTGTCGCCGCGCCACATCAGCTTCGTCGAGACGGGACGCACGATTCCCAGCAGCGCGATGGTCCTTCATCTGGCCGAGCAGCTTCGGGTGCCCTTGCGGGAACGCAATCGGCTGCTGGTCGCCGCCGGGCATGCGCCGGTGTTCCGGGAGCATCCGCTGCACGATCCTGATCTGGCCCGAGTGCGCGAGACGGTCCAGCAGGTGTTGCTGGGGCACGAACCCTATCCGGCGCTCGCGGTGGATCGTCGATGGAATCTGTTGTCGGCCAACAGCGCCGTCGACGTCTTTCTGCAAGGAGCCGATCCGGCGCTGCTGAAGCCGCCGATCAACATGATGCGGGTGGGGCTGCATCCGGATGGGCTGGCGCCGAGACTCCGCAACCTGGAACAAGTGCGCGGGTACCTGCTCCCCCGGCTCGCCCACCAGGCCGCGCGCACGGGAGATCCGCATCTGCACGCGTTGTACGAGGAACTGGCGGAGTTCGGCCCCGCACACGAACCTCCGCCTCCCGACCCCACCGACATCGCACTGCCCATCCGGATCGCGCATCGCGGGACCGAGCTGTGCTTGGTCAACACGGTGACGACGTTCGGCGCGGCCTTCGATATCACGCTCGACGAGATCGCCATCGAAGCCTATTTCCCCGCCGATCTCGCGACCCGCCGGTTCTTCCGGGCGAGCGGAACGTCCGACGTTTCGCCGTAGCCGGTCCTGTCCGAGACTCGGACCCGACTGCAGATGCCGGCTGGTACCCTCGCCTCGTGCCTGTGATCGTCGCCACCATCACCCCGAAGCCCGACAAATTCGACGAGGTCGCGGAAGTTCTCACCCGCCTCATCCCGGAAGTCCACACCGAAGACGGATGCGAGCTCTACGCCCTGCACCGGGGCAAGGACCGTTTCGTGTTCGTCGAGAAGTGGCGGGACATGGCAGCGCTGGGTGCCCACGGCGGCTCACCGAACCTCAAAGCCTTGAACGAAGGACTCCAAGGGCTGGTAACCGGCACGCTGGACGTCCAAGTCCTCGAAGCCGTCCCGGCGGGCGACCCGGACAAGGGCGCCCTCTAGTTCCGTTAAGCCGCGGGTAACTGCCCGGGCCGCTGTCGACAGCGGCCCGGGCAGTTGCTCAGACCCGCTCTTTCGAGCGCGTCCGCACGCGCAGCGCGATCGGCTTCTGGGTCTCGGCGAAGAAGTCGTTGCCCTTGTCGTCGACCACGATGAAGGCGGGGAAGTCTTCGACATCGATCTTCCAGACCGCTTCCATGCCGAGTTCCGGATATTCGAGGACCTCGACGTTCTTGATGCAGTCCAGGGCCAGGCGGGCGGCGGGGCCGCCGATGGAGCCGAGGTAGAAACCGCCGTGCTCCTTGCACGCCTTGGTCACCTGCGCCGAGCGGTTGCCCTTGGCGAGCATGACGAACGACCCGCCGGCGGCCTGGAACTGGTCGACATAGGAGTCCATGCGGCCCGCGGTGGTCGGGCCGAACGAACCCGACGCGTAACCCTCGGGGGTCTTGGCGGGACCGGCGTAGTAGACGGCCATATCGCGCAGGTACTGCGGCATCGGCTCGCCGGCGTCGAGGCGCTCCTTGATCTTGGCGTGCGCGATGTCGCGGGCCACCACCAGCGGACCGGTGAGCGAGAGCCGCGTCTTCACCGGATACTTCGACAGTTCGGCGCGGATCTCCGACATCGGCCGGTTGAGGTCGACCTTCACCACGTCACCGCCGAGGATCTCGTCGGTCTGTTCCGGAAGGTACTGCGCCGGTTCGCGTTCCAGCTGCTCGAGGAACACGCCCTCGGGGGTGATCTTGGCCAGCGCCTGCCGGTCGGCCGAACACGACACCGCGATCGCGACCGGGCAGCTCGCACCGTGGCGCGGCAGGCGGATCACACGCACGTCGTGGCAGAAGTACTTGCCGCCGAATTGTGCGCCGATACCGAAGGATTGGGTCAGCTTGAAGACCTCCTCCTCCAGCTCCAGATCCCGGAAGCCGTGCGCGGCCATCGAACCTTCGGTCGGCATGGCGTCGAGATAGTGCGCGGAGGCGTATTTCGCTGTCTTCAGGGCGAATTCGGCGCTGGTGCCGCCGATGACCACGGCCAGGTGGTACGGCGGGCAGGCGGCGGTGCCCAGCGAGCGGATCTTCTCGTCGAGGAATTCCAGCATCCGGGTGGGGTTCAGGATGGCCTTGGTTTCCTGGTAGAGGAACGACTTGTTCGCCGAGCCGCCGCCCTTGGCCATGAACAGGAACTTGTAGGCCGGATGCGTGGGATCGCCTGCGGTGGAATACAACTCGACCTGCGCCGGCAGGTTCGAGCCGGTGTTCTTCTCGTCCCACATGGTGATCGGCGCCAGCTGCGAATACCGCAGGTTCAGCTTGGTGTAGGCGTCGAACACACCGCGCGAGATCCATTCCGCGTCGTCGGCGCCGGTGAGCACACCCTCGGACTTCTTGCCCATCACGATCGCGGTACCGGTGTCCTGGCACATCGGCAGGATGCCACCGGCGGAGATGTTGACGTTCTTGAGCAGGTCCAGCGCGACGAAACGGTCGTTACCGGAGGACTCCGGATCGTCGATGATCTTGCGCAGCTGGGCCAGGTGCGCCGGGCGCAGATAGTGGCTGATGTCGTGCATCGCCTCGGCGGTCAGCATCCGCAGTACGTCGGGGTCGACCTGCAGGAACGTACGTCCGCCCGCTTCGAATGTGCTGACGCCCTCGGTGGTCAGCAACCGGTAAGGGGTCTCGTCGGCTCCGGTGGGAAGCAGATCCGAATAGCGGAACTCAGGCGCGGTCACGAATCGCACTCCTTGTGTGTCTGCGGGTGCACTCGGCCGGCGGGAGAACCGCTCGCGGCCGAAACAACGCTCCGACTCTAATCAGCACACCGCGTCACACCGAGGTCAGGCCAGCCTAATCTTCATTGCCGAGTACAACGGTTGCACCTTCAACGTGGTGGGTGTAGGTGTCGATCCGATACCGCGACTTCGGGTATCGCCGACAGCGGGAAGGCAATACCATGACCGACGCAGAACCCTGGAGAGGAATTGTGACCGAACCCCGTTGGCTCGACGATCTCGAAACGCGAGCGTGGCTCGGCTTCGTCTTCACCCGTGATCTCATCGCCGCCGCCGTCGGCCGCGACTCCCTGCGCGCCTCGAATCTCACCTACGTCGAGTACACGGTGCTGGCCCGGCTGGCCGACGCCACCGACCACCGGCGCAGCTTCGCCGAACTCGCGTCGGTGCTGGAATGGTCGCAGAGCCGGCTCTCCCACCAGATCACCCGCATGGAGAAGCGCGGGCTAGTCGCCCGCGAGGCCATCCCCGACGACGCCCGCCGCACCGCCGCCGTTCTCACAACGAAGGGCGCGGAAGTGCTGGCCACCGCCGCTCCCGCCCACGTCGAGAGCGTGCGGCGGCATATGATCGACGTCCTCGACCGCGACCAGCTGGCCGCACTCGCCGACATCTACGACACGTTGCTGACCCATCATCGCGCGCCGGATCCGGGCGGCGAGGCCTGCATCGACCACAGCGGCGCCGTGCCGCGCGAGCCCAGTCCGCAGCCGGGCTGATGGGGTGGCCGAGCACACACCTTCGCGACATGTTTCGATTGTTCGCCAGCGGGTATCGAGTGAGACTAGGCTCGACTGCGGCTTCTCGACGGCAGCCACGCGCGAGCGACCCCGACGAACCGACCTCCCTTAGGAAAGGGGCACGAGTTTTCATGTCCGACGTGTCCATCGGCCTCTCTCCGGATTCGATACCGGCGGGTCCGGTCGAGAATCTGCTGCCGCAACTGGTCGAACATCTGCGACAGAATCGCACTGAGCTACGTGAGGAATGGGCTCGTCGTATCGGGGACGCCGCACTGCTGACCGCGATGACCCCGGAGGAGATCTTCTCCGAGGCCACTTCCATCTACGACAACTACGTCGAGGCGCTGCAAACCGGTAGCGTCGAGGCGCTGCAGGCCTACGCCCGCGACCTGTCCGAACGCATCATCCCGCGAGGCGTCGAAACCGACGAGGTCGTCGGCATCGTGCTGCTGCTGCGAGATGTGCTCGCGCGCAGCCTGTTCGAGAAGTACCAGTCCGACTTCGAACTGCTCAAGCGGGTACTGGATGCCTACGAGCCCGCGGCCAACCGGATCGCCAACACCGTGGCCATTTCGTTCGTGCAGGAGCGCGAGCGCGTCATCCGCCAGCAGCAGGAAGCCATCCGCGAGCTGTCGACGCCGGTGCTGCAGGTGCGCGAGCAGCTGCTGATTCTGCCGATCATCGGCGTGCTCGACAGCCAGCGCGCCCGCCAGCTCACCGAACAGCTGCTGCGCGCGATCCGCGCCAATCGCGCCAAGGTGGTCGTCATCGACATCACCGGTGTTCCGATGATCGACTCCACGGTGGCCAACCACCTCGTGCAGACCGTCGACGCGTCGAATCTGATGGGTGCCAACGTCATCATCACCGGCCTCTCGTCGGAGATCGCGCTCGCGCTGGTCACCATCGGCCTCGATCTGACGAAGATGAACGCGGTCGGTGACCTACAGGGTGGTATCGAGGAGGCCGAGCGACTGCTCGGCTACGAGATCTCGAGACTTACCGACCGCGACGGACGGTAGTCAAGGCCCCCTCATGCCGGTACCCATTCTGAAGCAGGGCACCTACCTGATCGCGTCCGTGCAATCGGCGCTCACCGACGCCGATACCGAACGCCTGCAGGACGACTTGATGACCTATGTCAGCAAGTATCGTGCCCAGGGAATCATCGTCGACGTCACGGCGATCGACGTCATGGACTCCTTCGCCGCCCGCTCCCTGCGTACCATCGCGCACATGACCAAACTGCGGGGTGCGGAGACGGTCATCGTCGGTCTGCAGCCCGAAGTGGCGTTCGCGATGGTCCAGCTAGGCCTGACCTTCGAGGGCATGCATACGGCTCTGGACCTCGAGGAGGGGCTGGCCTGGCTCAACAGACAGCTGCCCAACGGCCGGCGAAGCGGTCGGTGATCGTGGCCTCCGACAACATGGTGATAGCGGTGAAGGTGTCGGGCGACATCGTGACCGCGCGACAGGCAGGGCGGGAGCTGGCTGCCGAGCTGGGTTTCACGTTGACCGACATCACCATGATTTCCACGGCCATCTCCGAGATCGCCCGCAATATCACGAGTTACGCCGGAACCGGTGAGATCCGGGTCGCGGTGCAGGAGCGCGACGGCCGCCGCGCCCTGGTCGTACAGGCCCAGGACCAGGGGCCGGGTATCCGGGACATCCCCCGGGCGCTGGAAGACGGCTACTCCACCGGCCGCGGACTCGGGCTGGGGTTACCCGGCGCGCGACGGCTGATGGACGGATTGATCGTGGAGTCGGCGCCCGGACAGGGAACGCTGGTGGAGATGTGGAAGTGGGTACCCACCGGTGCATGAGGACGGATCGGTCGGCACTGTCGAATGGGCGGTGGCGGGCCGGGCCCTGCCGGGTCAGCGCGTCTCCGGGGACCGGTCGGTGGTACTCGACGCCGGCGACGGTTCGGTGCTGTTCGCGGTGCTCGACGGACTGGGACACGGGGCCGCGGCAGCCGATGCCGCCGACCGGGCCGCGCAGGTACTCGCCGACAATCGCGCCGAACCGCTCGACGTGCTGATGGTGCTGTGTCATCGCGCGATGGCCGACACCCGGGGTGCGGCGGTCTCGCTGGTGCTGTTCACCGGTGACGACGAACTGCACTGGCTCGGGGTCGGCAACGTCGAATCCCGGGTGGTCGCCGTCGGCCCCGGCAAGCCCGCGGTCCGCGCGACGGCGCTGCTGACCGGCGGGATCGTCGGCTATCTGCTGCCGCCGAATCTGCAGACCCAGACCGTGGCGATCCGGCCCGGCGATGTGCTGGTGATGTCGACCGACGGCATCGTCAGTGATTTCGTCGACACCCTGGATCTGGCGCAGCCGACCACCGATATCGCCGACGACATCCTGCGCCATTACGTCAAGGACACCGACGACGCGCTGGTGCTGGCCGCGCGCCACCGCGGTCCGATCGCGGGTGCCTCGTGAGCCGGCCGGGCCGGCCGACGAGCGCACCCCGGGTGCGGCGATGAGCGCGGTACTGGCCGCGTTCCGCGAGGCGTATGCGAATGCGCTTCGGCTGCACATGGATTCACCCACCCAGAACACGCTCGCCGAAGGGTACGAACTCGGCCGGCGCGCACTGGTCGAGGGTGTGAGCATTCTGGATCTCACCGAGCACCACTTCCGGCTGCTCGACGAACAGGGTCTGATCGCCGGCCCCGCGGCGCAGCAACTCGACGGTGACGCCGCGCAGCGCGCGCAGGCGGCGCTGGAATTCCTGCTGCAAACCCTCGCCGCGCTCGATGTCGCTACCCGCGGGTTTCTCGACAGCACCCGCAGCTACGAATTGCAGCGGCTGCGCGCCGAGGATCTCGAGGGCCGCGACGCCTTCCGCACCGCACTGGTGGAGTCGCTGCAGGACGGCTTCTTCGTCGCCGCCGACGACGGAACCATCACCGAGGTCAACTCGGCCTTCGGCGCGCTGACCGGATACGGGCCCGACTCCGTCCCCTACCCGCTGCCGCATCCGTGGACCGACGACGAATCGGCCACGCACTATCCGGCGCTGGGCACCGAGGCCGCCCGATTCGTGATGCCGGCCCGCCATCGCGACGGGCGGCGGGTGTGGCTGGCGGTGAGTACGTCGTCGCTGCGCAATCCGGAAGACGACGAGCGGCTCTTCGTCGGCACCATCCGCGACGTGACCGCCGAACACGACGCCCAGGCCCGCGACCAGGCGGTATCGCTGCTGGCCACCGCAGTGGGCGCCGCCACCACGGTGGCCGAGGTGCTGTCGGTGGGGCTCGAGGAACTGCGCCGGGCCATCGGCGCGGAAACCGCCGTGGTGTCGATGTGGGCCAATCGCCAGACCGCACCCGAGTTGTACATCTCGGGCCCGGTGGCCGGCGGCGACGCCGTCTCCCGGCAGGTGATCGACGCGCGGGCGCGGGCGCTGCTGGACCGCACCCGGATGCGGCCGCATCGCGCCATGTTCGCCATCCCCGAAGGCGCGTCGAGTTCCGAGGGCATCGTGGCGCCGCTGGGTGAAACCGGTGACGCCGCACTGTGGGTGCGCTTCGCCGCCCCGCGCGCGATCAGCTCGGGTGACTGGGCGCTGTTCTCGCTGCTGGTCGGCCACCTCAGCCTGGCCGTGCAGCGCGCCCGCAACTTCGACCAGGCCCGCTCGACCTCGCTGACGTTGCAGCGGGCCATGCTGGGGCCGCTGGAACTGCCGCCGGGATTCGCGGTGCACTACGAACCGGCACTCCCCCCGCTCGAGATCGGCGGCGACTGGTACGACGTGGTGCAGCTGCGCGACGGCACCCTGGGCATCGTGGTCGGCGACTGCGTCGGCCGCGGCCTGTCGGCGGCGGTGGTGATGGGCCAATTGCGCACCGCGGCACAGGCTTTGCTGCTGCGCGGCGCCGGTCCCGCCCAGCTGCTGGCCGAACTGGACGCGGTGGCCGCCCGCATCCCCGGCGCCATGTGCACGACGGTCTGCGCCGCCATCCTCGATCCCGCGCGCGGGCTGGTGCGGTACTCCAGTGCCGGGCATATGCCGCCCGTGCTGGCATCGCCCGGGCAGACCGGCCGGCTGCTCGAAGGCGGGCGCGCGGTACCGCTGGCCACCTTCGACACCCCGAATCGGCCCGAGGCGACCACCGCGATCGAACCCGGTTCGACGCTGGTGTTGTTCACCGACGGCCTGGTCGAGCAGCGCGGCATCGACATCGATATCCGGTTCGATCAGATCGCCGACGAATTGTCCGGCGCCGCAACACATCTGCCGCGCGAGGTGGCCGACGCGGTGCTGTCGCGGCTGCGCCCCGACGCCGGCTACGACGACGATATCGCGATGGTGGTCTACCGCCAGCCACCGCAACCACTGCACCTGGACATCCCCGCCGAACCCGCACGGCTGTCGGGTGTGCGCCGCGCCCTGACATCGTGGCTGTCCGCGGCCGCCGTCGGCCACGACCTCGCCGCCGATCTGGTCGCCGCCGCCAACGAGGCCTGCACGAACAGCATCGAGCACGCCTACACCCCCGGCGCTTCCGGCCACGTGACACTCACCGCCGCCCATGTGCGCGGCGCGGTATGTCTCGAGATCGTCGACACCGGGACGTGGCGGCCGCCGCCCGAGGATCCGGGCACCCGCGGGCGCGGGCTGTCCATGATGCGCGCCCTCGCCGACGATGTGGAGATCGAGCAGACCGATGCCGGCACGCGGGTGCGGTTGACCACGAAACTGCCGTTGGTGACGTTCTCGGCGGCGAGCAGGGTCTGAGCTCAGTCCGTCGCCGGTAGCGCGTTTCGCGTCTCGATTCCGAGGAGGCCGAGGGCGAAATCGGCGTACTCGGTGGCGATCTGCTCGGGAGTCGCGGGCCCGTCGAGCCGGAACCACTGCGGCAACGACGTGCACATCGTGGCGATCGCCCGGCCGGCGACACGCGCGTGCGCGGCGGGCAGGTTCGCCTCGGCCAGGGCGGTGTCGATGTCCGCGTCGAGCAGATACTGAATCTCGTTGCGGGATGCGGTGATTCGCCGGCGGTTGTCCGGTGTGAGACTGCGCATCTCACTCGCGCCGATGAAGGCCAGCTCGCGGCGGTGGGTGTGGAACAGGGCGAGGGCCTCGACCACGCGGATCACACGGTCGCGGCCACCGATCGCCTCGCCGCGTGCCGCCCTTGTGCGCCAGTGCAATTCGTCCATGGTGAGGTCGAGCGCGCGGACGAGAAGTTCCTGTTTGTCGCGGTAGTGGTGATAGACGCCGGGCACGCTCATCCGGGCGCGGTGGGCGATCGACCGCATGGTCGCGCCGTGATATCCGGTCTCGACGAAGGAATCGATGGCGGCGGCCAGGACCGGATCGATGTCCAGCGGCGGGAATTCGCGCCAGGCGCGGGCGATGTCGCGCTCGGGCGCACCGCTCGTTCGCAGGCGCCGACGCGCCGGCCGCGACGCGGGAGATTCGTCGATCAGCCAGGCGACCGTGGTGTCGAGCGCCGCGGCCAAGGCACGCAGCCGGGCGATCGAGACGCCGGTCTTGTCGTTCTCGACCGCGCTGAGGGTGGCCGGACTGACGCCGATCCGTTCCGCGGTCGCGCGCAGCGACAGCCCGGCATCGGTTCTCGCCTGCCGCACCCGGCTGCCCACACCGTGTCGATCCTGCTCCGCACCACCCATGATGTTCAGAATACCTGAACAGCGATGCTGCGCGAAGAACACCGAATTGACAGGCGTTATCTTGCCATGCGAGTCTGCATGACAGGTGATTGCCGAGCGATCGTTCGGCGACTGAGATCGAGGAGTGGACGTGACGATCGAGCTGTCCCTGCCGCCCGAGGTACACGAACTGACCGAACGTACCCGCGACTTCATCCGCGATCGGGTACTGCCGCTCGAGGATGCGCACGACGGCGATATCACCGCGGCCGGTGGCGACACGTTCCGCGTCGAACTGCAGCAGGCCGCGCGCGACGCGGGTGTCTTCGCGCCGCACGCGCCGGTCGAATACGGCGGCCACGGTCTCGGAATGTCGGACCGCGCGCCCGTCTTCGAGGAGGCCGGCTATTCGCTGTTCGGGCCGACGGCGCTGAATATCGCCGCGCCCGACGAGGGCAATGTGCACATGCTCGCCCATATCGCGAACCCGGAGCAGAAGCAGCAGTTTCTCGCGCCGCTCGCGCACGGCGATGTGCGGTCCGCCTTCGCGATGACCGAACCGGCGCCCGGTGCGGGCTCCGATCCGTCGGCGCTGGCCACCCGCGCGGTCCGGGCCGAGGGCGGATGGCGGATCAACGGCCGCAAGTGGTTCATCACCGGCGCCGACGGCGCGGGCTTCTTCATCATCATGGCCCGCACCTCGGGAGAGCCGGGTCAGCGCGGCGGCGCGACCATGTTCCTGGCGCCGGCCGACACTCCCGGCATCCGGGTCGGACGCCACCTCGACACGCTGGATCGCTCGATGGTCGGCGGGCACTGCGAGGTCTTCTTCGAGGACCTGCTGGTGCCGGACGCGGCCGTTCTCGGCGAGGTCGACCGCGGCTTCGAATACGCCCAGGTCCGTCTCGGCCCGGCCCGCATGACGCATGTGATGCGCTGGCTCGGCGCCGCCCGCCGCGGACACGACGTCGCGGTCGCGCACGTGGCCCGGCGCGAGGGTTTCGGTTCGCGCCTCGGCGACCTCGGCATGGTGCAGAAGATGATCGCCGACAACGAGATCGATATCGCCGCCACGCGCGCGCTGCTGACCCGCGCGTGCTGGGAACTCGACCGCGGCGAGCCGGCCGCCAACGCCACCTCGATCGCGAAAACCTTTGCCGCCGAAGCCATTTTCCGGATCGTGGACCGCAGTATGCAGATGTGCGGCGGCCTCGGCGTGTCCGGCGATCTGCCGCTGGCGCGGCTGTCGCGCGAGGTGCGGCCCTTCCGCATCTACGACGGACCGTCCGAGGTCCATCGGTGGGCGATCGCCAAGCGTGCGGTCGGCGCCGCGAAGCGCGCATTGCGAGAAGCCGAATGAGCCTGCCCGGAATGGATGTCGCCGCGCTCGAGCGGTTCCTGCGGGAACAGGGCGTCGGCGTGCGCGGTGAACTGCGCGTGGACCTGATCAGCGGCGGCCGGTCGAATCTGACCTTCGTCGCCTCCGACGAGGTGTCGCGGTGGGTGGTGCGCCGCCCGCCGGTCGCGGGGCTCACCCCGTCCGCGCACGATATGGCCCGCGAGTTCACGGTGACCCACGCCTTGCGCGAATCGGCGGTGCCCGTGGCGAAGACGGTCGCCTTCGACGCCGACGGCGCCGTACTCGGCGCGCCGATGACCGTCGTGGAGTTCGTCGACGGCACCGTGATCCGCGATCAGGACGATCTCGCCGCACTCACCGACACCCAGATCGATGCCGCCGTCGACGAACTGGTCCGGGTACTGGCCGAGCTGCATGCCGTGGATCCGGTCGCGGTCGGACTCGAAAAGTTCGGTCGCCCGGACGGATTCGTGACCCGGCAGGTCAATTTGTGGGCCTCGCAATGGGAACGGGTGAAGACCCGCGAACTTCCCGACGTCACGACCCTGCACGCCGCGCTGGCCGAGGCTGTGCCGGACCGGTCGGCCGCCTCGATCGTGCACGGCGACTTCCGCATCGACAACACCATTCTCGATGCGCACGATCCCGGCCGGGTCCGCGCCGTCGTCGACTGGGAGCTGTCCACCCTCGGCGATCCGCTCACCGATGTGGCGTTGATGTGCGTGTACCGGGCACCGATCTTCGATCTGGTGCTCGGTTCGCCGGCAGCGTGGACCAGCCACCGCATGCCCGGCGCCGACGATCTCGCCCAGGCCTACGCCACGGCCTCGGGCCGCGATCTCGGTGAGTGGGGTTTCTATCTCGCCCTGGCCAATTTCAAGCTCGGCGTCATCGGTGAGGGCATCACCCACCGCGCGCTGCGGGGCTCGGATGCCGGCTCCGCCGCCGAACGCGCGGCCGAGGCGACACCGGAGTTCATGGCCGCCGGCCTGCGCGCACTGAAAGGAGTCCGGAAGTGACCGGAAATCGTAAGTCCGCCCTGATCAGCGGAGCGTCCCGCGGAATCGGGCTCGGCATCGCGAACCGCCTTGCCGAACAGGGCTATTCGCTCACCGTCACCGCCCGCGATGCCGCACGCCTCGACGAGGTCGCCGCGCAACTGCGGTCGGCCGGCGCGACGGACGTCGTCGCCGTGGCCGCCGACATGTCCGATACCGACGGCGTCGACCGGGTGGTGGCCGAGCACGCGAACCGGTTCGGCACCCTGTCGGCGCTGATCCTCAACGCGGGCGTCGGCACCGCCGGTCCGCTCGCCGACACCTCGATGCGGCGCTTCGACAAAACCCTCGCGGTCAATCTGCGTGCGCCGCTGCAACTCATCCAGGGCGTGCTGCCGATGCTGCGCGCCGCCGCCGCGGCCGCACCGGACCGCGGCGCGAAAGTGATTGCGCTGTCGTCGATCACGGGCGTCTACGCCGAAGCCGGACTCGCCGTCTACGGCGCCGCCAAGGCAGCGCTCATCTCCCTGATCGCCACCCTCAACGCCGAGGAATCCGGTTACGGCATCAGCGCCACCACCCTCGCTCCCGGCTATGTCGACACCGATATGAGCGCCTGGATCCACGACCGCATCCCGCCGGAGCAGATGCTCGCCGTCGGCGACATCATCGAAATGGTCGATGCCCTGCTGCGGTTGTCGTCGCGGGCGGTGGTGCCGAACATCGTGCTCTCTCGCGCGGGCACCGACGCCTACCGCGCATAGCGACCTCCCTGCCGCCGGATTCCGATCCGGCGGCAGAATTCGACGGATGGAGCGGACTTTCGAGGAATTGCTCGACGACGCCGCGGCGGCACCGGTGCACGGCTGGGGTTTCGAGTGGCTGGACGGGCGGGCCACCGAACAGCGGCCGTCGTGGGGTTATCAGCGATCGATGAGCGCGCGTCTGGCGACCGCGACGGCGGCACTCGACCTCGAAACCGGCGGCGGTGAAGTGTGCTCGCCGAGGCCGACACGTTCCCGCCGACGATGGCGGCGACCGAATCGTGGCCGCCGAACGCCGCCGCGGCGACCGCGCGGTTGCATCCCCGCGGGGCCGTGGTGGTCGCCACCGCCGAGGACGCCCCGCTCCCGTTCGCCGACGCCGCCTTCGATCTCGTGACCAGCCGGCATCCGGCCGTGGTCCGGTGGCACGAGATTGCCCGAGTGTTGCGGCCCGGCGGCACCTACTTCGCGCAGCACGTCGGACCCGCGAGCGCCTTCGAACTGATCGAATACTTCCTCGGACCGCAACCCGAGGCCCGGCGCCTACGCCACCACGACGACGAAGCCGCCGCCGCGCGCGCCGCGGGACTGCGGATCGCCGATCTGCGCCACGAACGACTGCGGATGGAATTCTTCGATATCGGAGCGGTCGTGTACCTCCTGCGCAAGGTGATCTGGCTCGTCCCCGGTTTCACCGTCGATCGCTATCACGACCGGCTGCGTGAACTGGACGACCGGATCCGGCGGGAGGGGTCGTTCGTCGCTCACTCCGCACGCACGCTGTTCGACGCCGTCAAGTCCTGAGCCGGCGGGGCTATCGGCCTTCACCGGCACGGTTCCGACTGTTAGCTGTGAATGTGCTGTGGCCCACTCGAGAAGGGCGACATTTCGCGCGGCGACGCACCCGCACTCGCCGTCACCAACGGGAGTTCGCTCCACCCCGGGAGCGGACACGATGCGGCGATACAGATGACCTCATTGCCCTTTCCGGGGCGACGCCGCCGCTCACAAGATCAACAGAAAACGGGCCTTGACGTCGAGGATGCCCCGGCAGACTCCAGCAAACAGCACCGGACGAGCGAAGGCGTCAACCCCCGGACAGGGGTTTGCCCGCTTTCGCGGTCGGGAAATACCTTCTGAGTTTGCTAGGTATTCGCGGGTCTGTCCGCGAGAGGTACAGCGGCGGAACCGATCGGCGGGCGCACACCACGTCGCCGGTGGTTCCGGATTGCGGACGACGCGAGGAGGACTGCCATGACTTTTCTGGCCCTCGGCTTTCTGCGCACGGAGGTCTCCCACCTGCACCAGGAATGGGATGCGGCGCAAATCCGTTGTCTGGCAAGACGTCTGGGCTACACGCTTTCGGAAACGGTCGCCTTCGGCGATCGCACCGACAACCCGGTTCAGTTCCTGATCGGTGCGGCGATCACCCAGGATGCCGAGGCGGTGATCGTGCCCAGCATCGAGCACTTCCCCGGCGGCATCGTGCCCGCCGAACTCATCGAGGTCACCGATGTGATCACCGTGCGGCCGGAACGCACCTACGCGCGCTGGCCGCTCGGGGAGCCACCCGGCACGGGCGCGAACTGATCCGTCACGACCGCTTGCGCCGCAGCAGCCAGACCGTGGCGAGCGCTCCCGCCGCGGTGACGCCGATCGCCGGCAGCGGAATCTGCTTGACGACCTGCGCGGCCCGGTCCGCATTGTCCTGAGCGGACCGGGCACCCCGATGCAGCCGCTCGCGGGTGCGGCCGGGCACGTCGAGCTTGTCGCTGAGCGCCTGCACGGTGCGGCCCAGCTCCTCGCGCGTCAGATCGCGGTCGTAACGCAACGCTTCCGGATCGGAAGGGATGTTCATCGCCGAGTCCTCTCCTTGATGACGGCCACGTCTTCCCGGACGTTCGCGGCGGCCTGCTCGGGTATCGGCGGACTCCCCTTGCGGATGCTCGTCCGCCCGAGGAGACCGAAGACGCCGGCGACCACGGCCAGCGCTGCGGCCACGATCAACGCGGACGCCCATACGGGCAGCACCAGGGCCAAGGCCGTGATCGCGGCCGCGACCAGGGCGCCGAGGACGGCCAGCCCCAGCACGGCGGCCGCGCCGAGCATCCCCGCACCGGCTCCCAGCCGCTTGGCCTTGCCCTGTGCCTCGACGACCGCCAGTTTCGCCTCTTCGCGCACCAGCCGGCTCAATTGCTCCGTGGTCGTGCCGACCAATTCGGCCACCGACGCCGTCTCCGGCGCTCGGCCGTTCTCGATATGCGACATCTGACCAACCACTCCTCCGGGCACCGATCGAATCGGGCGAACTCGCCCCGCCCGCGAGCGAACCGCCTCTCCGGTTATTGCCCGCGATACCCGCGAAATCGGTGGCGACACCTCCTCCGGTGCGCGCGGGCGACGAATGTCGCGTGCGGCGGGCGGTTAACTCTTTGCGCCGGAAAGCAATTGCCCGGCCGGAGAGAGCCACGAGTACCCAGCAGGTAGATTGACAACCGTGACCAATACTTCCGGAGACGCGTATCCCCTCGCCGACGCGATGACCACCTCGGTCAGCGTGCACGACGATGCGACCGTGCTCACGGTGGCCGGCGAGGTCGACCTGGCGACCGCTCCCGCACTGGAGAGTGCGATCGAGGCGACCCTCGGCGGTAAACCCGCGGCACTGATCATCGACTTGTTGCAGGTGAGTTTCCTGGCCTCGGCCGGAATGGCCGCGCTGGTGGCCGCCCATCAGCGGGCCGGTTCCGCGACGCGCATCGTCCTGGTCGCCGAGGGACCGGCCACCAGCAGACAGCTCAAACTGACCAATCTCGATCAGGTGTTCGCCCTGCATCCCACCCTCGACGCCGCGCTCGCGGCGCTGCATCAGGGCTGAGCCGAGACGGCCGGCAGACCGGGAACGGGCTGCCGGCCGGACCGATCAGACCAGCTCGCGCAGCTGTTCGATCAGCTTGACCCGTTCCCCCGCGGTCGCGGCGAGCGGTACCACGTTCAGCACCGTGACACCGGCCTCCCGGAACGCCGCCACCCGCTCCTTGACGAAGCTCGCCGAACCGATCAGCGAGATGTCACGCACCAGTTCGTCGGGCACGACCTTGGCGGCCTCGTCCTTCTTACCGGCCAGATACAGCTCCTGAATACGGTCGGCCTCGGCGCCGTACCCGTACTGCGTGGCCAGCGAATGGTAGAAGTTCTTGCCCTTGGCGCCCATACCGCCGATGTAGAGCGCCAGATGCGGTTTCACGAACTCCCGCAGCGGCTCCACGTTGTCGCCGATCGCCAGCGCCGGTCCGGCGTAGATGTCGAGGTCGCCGAGTTCCGGATCGCGTTTCGCGGTGCCGGCGGCCAGCGCCTCACCCCACACGTCGCGGGCCTTCTCCGGCAGGAAGAAGATCGGCTGCCAGCCCTCGGCCAGTTCCGCGGCCAACTGCACGTTCTTCGGCCCCAGCGCGGCCAGCAGCACCGGGATGCGATCACGCACCGGGTGGTTGATCAGCTTGAGCGGCTTGCCCAGCCCGGTGCCGCGTTCGGCGGGCAGCGGGATCGTGTAGTACTTGCCCTGATACTCCAGGCGTTCGCGCCGCCACACCTTGCGGCAGATCTCCACGACCTCGCGCGTGCGGCCGATCGGCGCGTCGTAGGGCACGCCGTGGAACCCTTCGATGACCTGCGGACCCGAGGCGCCCAGGCCGAGGACGTAGCGGCCGTCGGAGACGTAGTCCAGACCCGCCGCGGTCATCGCGGTCAGCGTGGGCGTTCGGGTGTAGAGCTGCAGAATGCCCGAGGCCAGCTGCACCCGCTCGGTCTTGGCCGCCAGATAGCCCAGTCCGCTCACCGCGTCGTAGGAGTAGGCCTCGGGCACGAAGACGATGTCCAGGCCGGCTTGTTCCAGGTCGGCGACCTCGGCCGCGACCTCCTTGAAGCCCCCCGCATAGTTGATGCCCAACCCGATCCGCATCTTATGCAACTCCGTTCATATGCAACTAGTTGCAGTGAGGTTATCGCACTGCACCACCCGTCACAAACCGCGATCCGCGACCACGGCCGGGGTGGCCTCGGGTTCCATCCTGCACACCGCCCGCACGCCGTCCGCGACAGGGCGGCGCGGCCCGCTCGATGACCGGTCGCGCGGCCCGGTACGGTTATCGGCGTACCGCACGCCGATTCCTCGAAACGGGAGGCCCCGCAGCATGTCTCAGGACACCGCATCGTCGCCGGACACCACGACGTTCGGAGAGTCGACGATCGGCCGCTACCTGGACGATCTCGCAGCCAAGATCCCCGCCCCCGGCGGCGGTGCGGTCGCGGCGCTGCACGCCGCCCAGGGAGCCGCCCTGGTGGCGATGGTCGCCCGCTACACCACCCGCGCCAAGGACGCCGACAACCGCCCGGCGATCGATCGGATCATCGCGGCGGCCGACGCCGCCCGGGAACGCGCGCTGGCCCTGGCCGACGCCGACGCCACCGCCTTCACCGCCGTCGGCGCCGCCTACAAACTGCCCAAGGACACCGACGAGCAGATCGCGGCCCGCAAGGAGGCGATCGCCTCGGCACTGCTGCAGGCCGCGCGAGTGCCGGCCGCGGTGGTCGCCGAAGCCGACGAGGTGCTCTCACTGGCCGCGGATCTGCTGCCGATCGGCAATCCGAACGTGGTCACCGACATCGGCGCCGCCGCCGATGCCGCCCGCGCCGCCGCCGCCAGTTCACAGTTGAATATCGCCATCAACGTCGGCTCGCTCGGCGACCACGAGGCCGAGGAGTTCGCGCCCACGCTGCAGCGCATCGACGAGATCTTCGCCCGCGCGGACGCGCTGCACACAGACGTTCTCGCTGCCGTCGTCGGCTGATCGCACTACCACACCCCCTCGGCTAAACCTGGTTTGCCACACCGTAACTGTCGTTACGAAGCGAAAACTATTCCGGCGACCATGATCATCCGGAACTAGGATCGAGGTCCTGATACGCAAACCACCTGAGGGGGTGGAGCCATGAGGAACATGATGCGTCATTTGTTCCTGGCGACAGTCATCGCAGTACTGGCCGCAGTCACCACGGGCACCGCGGCAGCGGTGCTGGCCACACCACAGACCACATCCGTGGCCTCGATTTCACCGGGCAACGGCGCCGTCGTCGGAATCGCCCATCCGATCACCGTCCGATTCACCGCACCCGTCACCGATCGCGCCCGCGCCGAACGGTCCGTGCACGTCGGCGCGCAGACCGGTTCGTTCTCGTGGACCAACGACAGGGAACTGGTCTGGAACTCCACCGGATACCTGCCGGCCGATGCGCGATTCACCGTGACCGCGGGCAACGCCCGGTCCGAATTCCGGACCGACGGGGGGACCAGCGCCGATGCCGACATGTCGGCGCACACGTTCACCGTGTTCATTCCCGGACAGGCGCCGCGGGTCATGCCGGCCTCGATGGGTAAGCCCGGACGCGAGACCCCGGTCGGCACCTTCCCCGTGATGGAGAAGGACCGCACCATCATCTTCGACTCGCGCACCATCGGCATTCCGCTCGACGACCCGGAGGGCTACTACCTGACCGGCGAATTCGCCGAACGGCTCACCTCGGGCGGCGTCTTCGTGCATTCGGCGCCGTGGTCGGTCGGCCAGCAGGGTAATTCCAACGTCAGCCACGGCTGCATCAACCTGGCCCCCGCCGACGCCGAGTGGTACTACGACAACGTGAGTGTGGGCGATCCGGTGACCACCCACTGGTGATCAGCGCGTCGCTTCGGCCGCCTCCACCACGTGCCGCATCAGCAGCGCGGTGGTGACCGGTCCGACACCGCCGGGCACCGGACTCAGTGCCGCTGCCCGGCCTTCCACCGAGCCGGCGTCGACATCGCCGACGATGCCACCGTCGGGTCCCTCGTTGGTCCCCACGTCGATGACCACCGCGCCCTCGCGCACGTGATCCCCACCGATCAGTCCGGCTCGCCCGGCCGCCGCGACCACGATATCGGCGGCCGAGGTGACCGCCGGCAGGTCGGTGGTCCGCGAATGGCACACCGTCACCGTCGCGTTCTCCGCCAGCAGCAGCTGCGCCAAAGGTTTGCCGACCACGTTCGAACGGCCGACAACCGCCACATGCCGGCCCGACAGCGCGATGTCGTGATGCTTGGCCAGCTCCACCACCGCCTGTGAGGTGGCCGGCGGGAATCCGGGCAGTCCCGCGGCCAGCAGTCCCAGCGACAGCGGGCTGACGCCGTCGACGTCCTTGGCCGCGGCGATGGCCGAGCTGACGTCGTTGAGTTCCACACCGGCAGGCAGCGGCGTCTGCAACATCACCGCGTGCACCGCCGGATCCTCGCTGAGTTTCGCCAGCGCGTCACGAATCTCCGCCGCACTCGCCTGCGCACCGAGATCATTTGTCTCGCAGTCGATTCCGAGGCGCCCGGCCGCGCGCTGCAATGAGTTGACATACCACCCGCTGGCCGGATCGTCGTTGGCCACCACCAGCACCAGACGGGGGGCGGCCCCGGCTTCGGCCAGCGCGGCGGCGCGGTTCTTCGTCTCGGCGTTGAGGTCGGCGGCGAGTTGTTTCCCGGTCAGCGGTAAGGTGTCCACCCGGCCACCCTATCGGGCCGCGCACCAGCGCGGACGGCCGCCGCCACCCGCGCGAATGCCGACTCGAGCGGGAGTAAATCCGGGGCCTTCACCGAATCGGGTCGTATGGTGGGCACGGCTGTGCCCATGCCCCACCCCACCCACGCGGGATCCCGCTCGCCCGGAAAGGTGACGACTGCAGTGAACATCGCCAGACGTGTGAAACATCTTCTCGTCGCGGCCTCGGCGGCCGCGCTGCTGGCCGGACCGCTCACCACGACGGCCACGGCCGCCGACGGACCGGCGCCGCTCTACAACTCGGCGCAGGAGAACTTCGTCAACGGCAACGACGCCGCAGGTCTCGCCGACCTGCGCTCGCTGCTGGACAGCACCCCCGACGACGCGCAGGCGCTGGCCCTGCAGGGCATCTGGTCGGACTACACCGGCGATCTGCTCACCCGTGAGGCCGCGTTCAACCGGCTGGCGGCCATCGACCCCGGCATGGCTCAGGGGGCCCGCGACCTCATCGGCGCCATCGGCGCGGCCGTGGGCACTCTGCCCAATCCGCTCCCGGCGCTGGTCGGCCCGCAGACCGGCATCGTCGTGCTCGGCTACGGGCTGCTACCCGACGGCAGTCTGCGCCCCGAACTGGTCAACCGGCTCACCGCCGCGTGGTTGCAGGCGATCGCGGCGCCGATGTCGCCGATCGTGGTAACCGGCGGCAACCCGCAGAACGGCGTGCCGGAGGCGGCGGCGATGGCGGGCTGGCTGATCGGCCACGGCATTCCGGCCTCCCGCGTGCTGGTCGAGGACCGCGCCAATTCGACCGTGCAGAACGCGCTGTTCAGCACCCAGATGCTGCGAGACGCCGGCGCGACCAGTGCGGTCGTGGTGACCTCACCGAACCACATCCGCCGCGCGGTGGCCGATTTCATCGTCGCCGGCACCCGCGTGGTCGGGGCGATGACCTCGCTCGACCAGCTGGTGTCGCAGCTGCCGCCGCCGAGCAAGACCGCTCAGCGCGGCATCTATCTCGACGCGACCCGCACCTTCCTGCTGCCGGCGGCCCGCTGACCGGTGCTCGCGCACGAAGAATTGTGGTTGACGCCGTGCCGACAATGATGGGGTGATCGACCCCGAATCCGAAGAATCCGGCACCGACGCGATCGTGGCGGATCTGCGCCGCGCCGGATGCGTCTTCGCCGAGGAGGAAGCGGCCTTGCTCCGGCAGGCCGCCTCCTCACCCGGCGAACTGTCCGCACTCCTCGCCCGCCGCATCGAAGGCATACCGCTCGAATATCTGGTGGGCTGGGCCGACTTTCGCGGTGTCCGGGTGGCGCTCGACCCCGGCGTCTTCGTGCCGCGGCAGCGCACCGCGTTCCTGATCGACGAGGCGCTCGAACGCACCGCCGCCCGGCCGGGTGATCGGCGCACCGTGGTCGACATGTGTTGTGGCTCCGGCGCATTGGGCCTGGCGGCGACGACCGCACTGCGCGCCGGTGGGGTGGACGTCGAGCTGCTCGCCGCCGATATCGACACCGTCGCGGTGGCGTGTGCGCGGCGCAATCTGGAACCGCTGGGCGCGCAGGTGTTCCAGGGCGACCTGTTCGCCGCCCTGCCCGGCGAACTGATCGGACGCGTGGATCTGCTCCTGGCCAACACCCCGTATGTGCCGACGGCGATGATCGCCCGGATGCCGCCGGAAGCCCGCGACCACGAACCCCGCACCGCCCTCGACGGCGGCGAGGACGGGCTCGACGTGCTGCGCCGCGTGGCCGATGCCGCCGGGCGGTGGCTGACGGTCGGCGGCTGGATGCTGGTCGAGATCGGCACCGCCCAGATCGACGCCGCGACCGCGATCGTCGCGGCAGCGGGGCTGCGGCCCGCGATCGCGGAATCGCCCGATTACGGCGCGACCGTGGTGTGCGGAACCAGAACACACGCCGGCTGAGCGGCCGGAGCTAGCTGCCGATGCCGCGGCGGAGGTCGTCGGCCGTGCGCAACCGCGCCCGCACCTCCGCCATATCCGCCTCGAGCGCACCGAGATCCGGTCGGGTGGCCGCCGTGGCATAGTCGGCGACACCCGCCTCGACCGCCGCGACGGCACGTTCGGCCTGTGCCCGCTGCGCGGTGCGCGCGTCGGGATGCAGCATCGAGATCGCGACCAGGTGGTCGTCGAGAGCCAGTGCCGACTGCTCCAGATCGGCCCGGAGGGTGACCGTTGCCGCCGTGTCGTATGCGGTCACCACGCGCAACGCCGTCATCGCATCGCGCAGGCGGCGGTGCAGGCGGGCCTCGGGGTCGTGCGATCGCGCCCACGCCGACGGTGCGCGGGTGGCCGTGCCCGGCACCACCTGGTTCTCGGCGGCGATACGGCGGCGCTGATGCGCCAGGGCCACCGCGCCGGCCGCGATCGCCCCGCCCACGATCACCAGGAAGGCCGGCACGAGCAGTAGCAGCACGAACATGTCAGCTCCCGTGATGAACGACGGTGGTGTGGCCGGTGCTGTGATGGTGGGTTCCGCCGCCGTGCCACATCGAGAAGGCGACGACCGCGCCGATGATGAGCAGCGTCACGACCGTGACGAAGGCGGCGAGTTTGACCTTGCTCCACGGCCGCTGCCCGACGACCTCACCGGTCAGGCCGTTGATGTAGACCCGGAACGGGGTGTTCGCGTAGACCACGGTCAGCAGCCAGATCGGCAGCAGAATGTGCTTGTACGCCAGCGAATTCCAGCTCGACCGCAGATCGTGGACGCGCTGGCGGTCGCCGCCGATGTCCGCGCGCACGGTCTGCTCGATGACCTTCTCCATCCGGGTGCGGGCGACCGGGAACATCTGCTCGGCGTCGCGATCGTAGGTGCGGGCCAGATGCCCGGCGACGTACTCCGGCGAATAGCCGGTGGCCTCCGCGACCGGCCAGGGTTCGAGTTCGGCCACGCGTGCGCTGTCGTCGATGTCGTTGGCGAGGATCGGCAGATCGTCGAATCGGTTGCCGACCTCACCCATCGCCGGATACCAGCGAATTTCGGTGCGGCTCTTCAGCTCTCCGTCGTCCCAGTAACGTTCGGTGTACTCTTCGCCGCGTTCACCGCGATACCACGTGTGCACGTCGGCGTCGTAGGTGAAGTAGGCGTGGTAGACGCTGGCGAGCGAACCGAGCCGCTTGTACTTCTTGAACGCGGTCGGGGCGAACCACCGTCCGGAGACCCACTTCTCGACGCGTTCACGCGCGGTCTTCTCGTCGATGCGGAACGGGACGACACCGTCCACCGGCAACCGGGCGGGAGCATTGTGCACGTCGTCACGCTGGATCGGCGTGGCACAGTAGGGGCAGCGGGTCGCGGTCAGACTGCCGACGAAAGTGGTTGTGCCACCGCAATTCTGGCACTTCACCTCTCGTTCCCCGGTGACCTCCGGCCCGGCGGTCACGGCCTGCAGCGCACGCAACTCCCCCATCGCCTGCCGCAGATCCCGCGCGACGACCGGCGCCCGCGGCGCCGACAGCGGCGAGTAGTTCCCGCAACTGGGACACCGCAACTGCTGCGAGGCGATATCGAACACCAACTGGCCACCGCAGGCCGTACAGGGGTAGGTACGCGTCATTTCGGTCCGGTGCAGCATGGCCTGATCTGCGGAACCCTGCGGGGCCATACGAGGTAGCGACCCATCCTCGAAGCCGCCGGATAGGTCGTTCCCGCGACCGAGGGGCGTCGTGGCGGGCGGCGGGACGGGCGGTGTCATGCCTGGCTGCGCGCCACCTGGTCGCGTGGCAGGCGGCGGAATGAGGGCCGTTGTGCCAGGCGTCGAGCCGAGTGGGGGCATGGCAGGCGGCGCGCCGAATGGCGTCGTGGCCGCCGGCGGATAGAGCGCCGGGCCGACGCCCACCGGTGGCGGCGTCGTGCCGTCCCGCATGCGGTAACCACCGCCCGGCATGGGTGACGGGGGCATACTCCCCGGCTCGCGATTGCCACCGGGCGCATGTGACCGCAACGGAGGCACCCCCTCGGTTTCGCGATAACCATCCAGCGCAGGCGGCCGCAGCGGAGGTGGCGTCATACCCTCGGATTCGCCGTCGCTGCCCCGGAGCGGTGGCGGCACCGGAGACGAGTTCGGTTGTGGGCGTGGGTCGTTCATCGGTCCCCCGGTTCGCTGGTGTGCGGCTAGCCGGCGGGAGGCGGCGGGGGCGGGGTGCCGGGCAGCGGCGGCGGACCACCGAACAACGACTGCAGCGCGGGGACGGTCGAGGCCGCGGCCCACGCGGACATGCCGGTGGTCCAGACGTTCGTCTGCGGGGTGAGGCGGCCGGCGGCGACGAACTGGCGTAGCTGGTCGACCGGGAAGGGACCCGCCGCCTGCCCGTCGAGGTCGATGTGGAACTGCTGCTGCACCGGAAGCGGCGGTGGCTGCTGCCCGTAGCCCGGCTGGGCGTAGCCGGCGGCGGGCTGGGCGAACGCGCCCTGCATCGCGCCCGCCATCTGCCCGCCCAGGGCCACGCCCATTCCGGCCTGCATCGCCGCGCCCATCGCACCGCCGCCGGGATTCTGCGCGGCGGCGAGCATCGCGTCGGCCGCCTGCACCTGCTGGTACCGGTTCGGATCACGGACGTTGTCGGCGAATCCACTGGCCTCGACGCCCCGGGCCACACCGCGGGTCATCGCCTGCTGGATCTCCTCCGGCAGCGAGATGGTCATGGTGACCGCGTCGACGCCCAGTCCGAACGGCGCCACCCGCTGCGCCACGAATTCGCGGAGCTTGTCGGACAATTCGACCTGACGCCCCTGCAGATCGATCGCGCCGAGACCGGTGGCGAGCACCATATCCGAGAACGCGAGCGCGACCGTGCGCCGCAGCAGATCGGTGATCTGCTCCATGTCGACGACGCTCTCGGTGCCGATCACCTGGCGCAGGAACACGGCCGGGTCGACCACCTTCACGATGGTGGTGCCGTTGGCGCGGACCTGCACCATGCGAAAGTCGGGGTCGCGCACCGTCACCGGTTGCGGTGTGCCCCAGCGGAAATCGGTGACCGGCCGGGTGTTGACGAAATACACCTCCGAGCGGAACGGGCTGTTGAACCCGTGCTTCCACCCCTGCAGGGTGGACATGATCGGCATGTTCTCCGTGGTCAGGGCGTAATGGCCGGGCTCGTAGCGGTCGGCCAGCTGCCCCCGGTAGACGAAGACGGCCTGCTGGCCCTCGCGCACGATCAGTTCGGCGCCGTTCTTGATCTCGTTGTCGTAGCGCGGGAATCGCCACGCCAGCGTGGAATTCGTATCGTCGAGCCATTCGATGATGTCGACGAATTCACCGCGGATCTTGTCCATCAGGCCCATGCGTACTTCCGTCCTCCCTCGGCGCATTCCGCCGCGCCGAGTATGGCACAAACGGATTCACCGCGGCCGCTAGCATGAGGCGTTGTGGAGCAGCGATACGTGCGCAGGTCGGGACGGGTGATCCTCGCGGACGCCGACGACCGGATTCTGCTCATCGCCTATCGCGGCACGCTGGATCCGCTGTACTGGATCACCCCCGGCGGTGGGATCGATGCGGCCGAGTCGCCCGCGGAGGCCGCGGCGCGGGAATTGGGCGAGGAGACCGGATTACGGGTCACCGCGGCCGATCTCGGACCGCAGGTGGCGGTGGCGGCCGGACATCTGGAGATTCCCGGCTGGCTGTCGGGCATTTTTCGCGAGGACTATTTCTTCTACCGGCTGCCCACCGCGGGCACCGACCTGGATACGAGTGGGCTGCTGACCTACGAAAGCACCGCCATCGACGAATTCCGCTGGTGGAGTGTCGATGAGCTCGCGAGCACCGATCAGGAGGTCTACCCGCTCGGTCTCGCCGGGCTCCTCGCCGATCTGCTGGCGGGTCGGATACCACCCGAACCGGTCACGCTCCCCTGGCGCGTCCGGCCCGGCGAAGCCTCGTGAATCGGCGAAGCCGCTGAAATCGACTGGGCCTCAGGACTTGCGGCCGGTGAATTCGTCCATCGAGTGATAGACACCCACCTTGTTCAGGTAGTAGTCGCGCACCTTCAGCGGCAGCAGACCGGAGATGGCGCGGTTGAGCCGGGAGGTCCACGGCAGCACGACCAGCGCCGCACCGTTCTTCATCTCCCGCCACGCGGTGTCGACGACCTCTTCCTGCTCCAGGATCGGCGTGAACCAGAAACCCTTGGCGCCGTCGAACATTCCGGTGTTGATGTAGGTCGGGCACACCGTGGTGACCTTCACGTGCTCGTTGCCGGACTGCTCGAGTTCCAGGCGCACCGAATCCGACCAGCCCAGCGCCGCCCACTTGGAGGCGGCGTAGACACTCATGCGCGGATTGGCCACCAGCGCCGCCGAGGAGGCGATGTTCAGCACCCGCGCCGGGGTCTTGCGGTTGACCATGGCGGGCAGGAATTCCAGCGCGATGTACATGGGCGCCAGTGAATTGATCGCCATCGTCTTGTCGATGTCGGCGCGGTTCTCGGTTTCCCAGAAGTAGCCGTTGCCGCGCACGATTCCGGCGTTGTTGACCAGCACGTCGATATCGCCGACCTCCGATCGCACCGCGGCGCCGGCCTCGATGATCGACTGCTGGTCGGCGACGTCGACCACGTAGTGGTGCACCCGGCTCACCGATCCGGAGGACAGTTCGGCGGCGGTCTGCTTCAGCGCGGTCTCGTTGACATCCCAGAGCACCACGTCGGCGGCCTGTTCGCGCACCGCCCGCTGGGCGAAGGATTTGCCCAGGCCCATCGCCGCGCCGGTGATCAGTACCCGCTTGCCCGCGACCGTATCCATATCCGTTCCCTTTCCCGATGTGCCCGAGCGGGCGAGATCATTTCTGCCGCAACGCCTTCATCACGCCGAAGTAGAGCGTCATGGTCTTCGCCCACAGTGCTTCCGACATGCCCGGCAGCGGCGCGATCGGCAGCGCGCGCTGGACCGCGATGGTCTGGGTGTCGACGTATTTGAGCAGCCCCTCCGGCCCGTGGCGGCGGCCGCTACCGGAGATGCCGAGCCCGCCGGAGGGGGCCGCGACACTGCCCCACGCGGCGATGAAGCCCTCGTTCACATTCACCGATCCGGCGTGGATGCGGGCGGCGATCTCCCGGGCGCGTCCGGTATCGCGGCTCCACACGCTGGCGTTGAGACCGTAGGCGGTGTCGTTGGCCTGCTCGACGGCCTCGTCGTCGCTGTGGACGCGGTAGATCGAGACGACCGGGCCGAAGGTCTCCTCGCGGTAGACGGTCATCCCCGGTCGCACCCCGGCCAGGACGGTCGGCTCGTAGAAGTACGGGCCCAGGTCCGGCCGCGCGCGGCCGCCGGCCAGCACGGTCGCGCCCTTGGCGACGGCGTCCTGGACGTGTTCGGTGACCGTGTCGAGCTGGCGCGGGAAGGTCAGCGAACCCATCTCGTAGGAGTAGTCGAGCGCCGAACCGAGCCGTAAAGCCTTTGTGGCGGAGGTGAATTCGCTGACGAACCGATCGTAGACGCGGTCGTGCACGTAGATGCGCTCGATGGATTCGCACAGTTGCCCGGCCGAGGCGAAACAGGCGCGCACCGCGATCTTGGCGGCCGCGCTCACATCGGCGTCGGCGAGCACCAGCAGCGGATTCTTGCCACCCAGTTCGAGCGAGTAGCCGATCAGCCGCTCCCCCGCCTGCCGGGCGATGGTGCGGCCGGTGGCGCTGGAGCCGGTGTAGTCGACGTAGTCGGCACGCGCGATCACCTCACCGCCGATCACCGAGCCGCGGCCCAGCACCGCCTGCCACAGCCCCGCGGGCAGGCCGGCGCGTTCAGCGGCGTCGATCGCCCACAACGCGGTGAGCGCGGTCTGGTTGTCGGGTCGCGCGACGACCGCGTTGCCGGCCATGAGCGCGGGCAGCGCGTCGGACACGGCCAGGGCCAAGGGGTAGTTCCACGGCGAGATCACCGCGACCACACCCTTGGGCCGGTTGCGGACCTCGATTTTGGTAAGCACCGGCAGCACACCGCGCGGGGTGCGCGAGGCGAGCAGCCGTTCGGCCGCGGCGGCGTAGTAGCGAGCGTTGACCGCCACATCCCCGACCTCGTCGAAGGCGTGCACGCGGGACTTGCCGGCCTCGGTCTGGACGATGTCGAGGATGGTGTCCTGCTCGGCCAGGACCAGGTCGTGGAAGCGGCGCAGCACACCCACGCGTTCGCGCACGGGAACCCGCGCCCACCGCTGCTGAGCGCTGCGGGCGGTCGCGAAGGCGGACTCGATATCGGCGGTGGACGACTGCGGCAGCTCGGCGATCTTGGCGCCGGTGGCCGGGGCGAGGACCGCCACCGAGGCAGCGCCACCCGCGGTGGCGTGCGCGAGCAGGCGGTCCACCAGCTCCTGCGGCAGGGCCGGAGCAGCGGCGAGGTCTGGGGCGGTCGTCATTGTCGGCCCTCTCGGTCGGCAGGCGCCAACAATTTGTTGAACACCAGTGTTAGATTAACACCGATGTTAGATTAATCGGGCGATGCCGGGCCATGTCAAGTCCGCACAACCGATCAGGGAGGTACCACGGATGCCGCAGGACGGGGTGCTCACCACTCACAACGGCGCCGCTCGCCGGGGCCGGCCGCCGCAGACGCCCGCACAGGCCGACGAGGTGCGCTCCCGCATCGTCGCCGCCACCGCCGCGGTGTTCACCGAATCCGGTTCGCGCGGACTGAGTGTCGCGCGCATCATCGAACAGGCCGGGATCTCGCGGCCCACCTTCTACCGCTATTTCGCCAATGCCACGGCCCCGCTCGACGTCGTCCTCACGCAGTCCAACGAGGGCCTGGTGGGCGGTATCCGCCGGGCACTGGAAGAGTCCGAGGAGCCGGTGGCGCTCGGCATCGGCATCATCGACGCCTACCTGGACTGGGCCCGGGGGCACGGGCCGATGCTGCGCCCGGTGTTCGCGGAACTGCACGATCCGGCCTCACCGGTCTCGGCGTACCGAGAGCAGGCCTTCGACGATATCCGCGCGCTGGTGCGGGAGAAGTTCGCCGTGCTGGGCCGGCAGTTGCCCGCACCGCTGGACCTCGACACGGCACTGCAGGTCTGCGCATTCGTGGTGTACCAGGTGTCGCTGGCCACCGCACCGGGAGACGATCCGGATCCCGAGGCGGTCGCCGAGGCCCGGCTGACGATGATCCGCACGGTGCTGGTCACCCTCGGTCGGCGCGAGGATGTCGAACTCGCCCTGACGATTCCGGGCATCTTCCTGCCCGTGCAGGGCTGAATCCCGCGACAACGCCCCGGATCAGCCGCGCAGCCCGCTCGCCCGCAGCACCCGCCGCGAGATCCCGGCCTCCAGCGCCTCTGCTGTACCGATGATGCGGACCCGCTGCCGGGCGCGAGTGATCGCGGTATAGAGCAGCTCACGGGTCAGCAGCGTCGACTCCGGGCCCGGCAGCACGATCGTCACCGCACCGTACTGGCTGCCCTGGCTGCGGTGGATGGTCATCGCGTACACCGTGGTGACGCCCGGGAACTGGGTGGGATGCACCAGATACGGTTCGCTGCCACGCTGCAGCGCCGCGCGCAGGCCACCGTCGCCGGACCGCACGATGACACCGGTGTCGCCGTTGTAGATGCGGGCCTCGTGGTCGTTGGCGGTCACCAGCAGCGGTTGGCCCGGAAACCACTGCCCGGCAGCGGATTCCGTGCCGATCCCGGCCGCGGCGACCCAGCCGCCGGCCATGCGGTCCCACCGTTCGACGCCGAACGGCCCCTGCCGGTGCGCGCACAGCAGGCGATGCGATTCCATCGCCCGCAGCGCCGCCGCGGCGTCCCCGGCCTCGGCGGCAGTGGTGGATTCGCGGGCGGCGCGTACCACGTCGGCACGCACATCGGCGATGTCGTCGGGTTCGTGGAGGGACAGCTCCGCACCGCCGTCGTGCAGCAGCGCGAGCGCCGTCTCGGCGTCGCCGGCGCGCACCGCCACCGCCAGATCGGCGATCCGGCCACCGAACCGGCGGCCGCGGGTCAGGCGAATCATGCCGCCGCGCAATCGGTTTCGTTCCCGTTCACTGAGATCCTCGGCACCGGCCACCGGACCGGAACCGGTGTCGAGGATCCGCTCGAGGATCGGATTCGGCGGCCCGGCCACCGGTCCCGCGACCAGATCGGCGAGGACCGCACCGGCATCGACCGAGGCGAGCTGGTCCGGGTCGCCGACGAGGACCAGCCGGGCGTCCGGGCGCACGGCCGGCAGCAGCCTGCTCATCATGGTCAGCGACACCATGGAGGTTTCGTCGACGACGATGACGTCGTAGGGCAGCCGGTTGTGGGCGTGATGGCGGAAGCGGGTGGTGCCGCCGCGCTGCCAGCCCAGCAGCCGGTGCACGGTGGCCGCGGTCAGCTCCGGCAGGTCGAGGTCACCGGCCTGTTCACGCACCGATTCCTGCAGGCGCGCAGCGGCTTTGCCGGTCGGCGCGGCCAGCGCGATACGCAGCGGTGCGGTGTCGGCGACCGCGCGCTGATGCGCGACCAGCAGTGCCAGGATGCGGGCGATGGTGTGGGTCTTACCGGTACCGGGACCACCGGCGACCACCGTGGTCCAGCTGGTGGCGGCGACGGCGGCGGCGATGCGCTGACGGTCCGGGGCGGCGGCGGGCCCGCCCGTGCCGGGGAACAGCCGGTCCAGTTCCCGGCGCACGGTGTCCGGGTCGACGAGCGGATGCCCGTGCGCACGGTCCGCCAGCACCTCGCGGATCGTCTGCTCCTGCCGGTAGTAGCGGTCCAGATACAGCAGCGGCCCGCCCTCGGAGTCGACCAGCCGCAGCGGGCACAGCGGCCCGGCCGGGCTGCCGCACACCAGTGGGCTCGCGCGCAACCGCTCGCACAGGCTGTCGACGTCCGGCCAGGGCAGCAGTGCGGGATCGATCGCTTCCGCCTCGCCGAGGTCGAAACCCTCACCGTCGACACCGATTTCGTGCATGCGCCGCAATTCCAGGCATACCGACCCCGACCGCACCGCACGCACGGCGAGCGCGGCGGCCAGCAGCACCTGCTCTCCGGATTCACCGCCGAGCTTGCCCAGCCGCAACGCCACGTGCACATCGGCCGCCGACAGCACGCCTGCGGTGTTGAAGGTTCGCAGCAGGCCGGTAGCGCGCTGCGCCAGAGCAATCGCCGTCATCGGTCCTCCTGGCCGGCCAGCAGATCCGACAGCGCCACGATCAGCTCGGCCGGGGGATCCCAGTCGAAGACGCCGTGGCCGGGTGGGGTGGCGGGGCCGATCATGCCGCGCACGAACAGATAGCGCACCCCGCCGAGGTGGCGAGCCGGATCGTAGTCGGGCATGCGCCAGCGTAGATAACGGTGCAACGCGGCCGAATACAGCAGCGCCTGCAGCGGATAATGCGAGCGCATCATCTCCTCGGCCATGCGGTCGCGCCGATAGTGCGCCACGGTCAGCTCACCGGTCCCGAGCCGGTTGGTCTTGTAGTCGACGACGAGGAAGCGGGGGCCGTCGGTCCGCAGCACGGCGTCGATACTTCCGGTCAGATATCCGCGCAGCGGAATGTCGTCGAGCAGGTCGAGGGCGTCGGCGTAGGTGGCGAACGGATCGTCGGACCGCAGATGTTTCCGCAGCAGGGCGCCGATGCGCCGGACCGTCACCCGCTGCGCCACCGGGTCGTCACCGCCCGCGAGCGGCAGTTCGAATTCCAATTCGTTCAACCGATCCCGCGACCGGATGTCGGCCAGCGCGACCGGATCGCACGGTGTGCGCAGCACCGCGACCAGCGCGCGGGCGAGTTCGCCGGGATCGATATCGGCCATGAGTTGCTCGACGGCCTGTTCGCAGCGCAGCAGAACCTCGGCGGCCAGATCCGGCGCATCGGTGTCGACCAGCTCGAGCACGCCGTGCACGAGCGTGCCGAATTCGGCGCCGTAGGGCAACTCGTTCATCAACGACGGTGCCGCACCGGCGAACTCATCCTCCGCTCCGAGGTCGGGACCGAGTTCCGGCGCCGGCGACAACGGCTCGTCGGTGCCGCCTTCGACGGGATCCGATACCACCAAATCCGTTGCGCCATGGGCTGTTTCGTGCGCCGAGGCGGTGAGCGCCGAGTACGAGGTACGGCGCCAGTCGTGGTCGACGGAGCGGGTGAACCGCGCCGCCTCGAGCGTCCGGTCGCCGGTCTGTCCCCGTTCGGTGCGCAGCTGCGCCTCGACCGCCGCGCGGACGGGCTCGATCTCGATCAGGCCGGGACCGGCGGTCGCGGCCCATTCGCGCAACTGCTGCAACACGATCGGGTCCGCGGGCACCTCGCTGCGGGCCGGCACCTCGGCGCTGCCGGGGTCGCGGCCCAGGATCATCCGGTGCAGCGGCGCGGCGGCCGTACCGTAGGCCGGCGCCCACCAGGCCACCACCTGGCACTGTGCCCGGGTCACCGCGACGTACAGCAGCCGCAGCTCCTCCCCCGCTTCCTCGGCCTCACAGCGACGGCGGTGCTCGGCGTAACCGGGCGCCTCGGGACCGCCGACGTCCAGGACCCGTTCGTCGCCGTCGTGGAACAGCAGCGTCGACGGATTGGGGTTCTTCGCGCCGTCCCACGCGAAAGGCAGATAGACGACGGGGAATTCCAGGCCCTTACTGGCGTGCACGGTGGCGATCTGCACCGCGGCGGCATCGCGGTCGAGGCGGCGGCTGCGTCCCGCGACGGCGCCCGAGGACGGATCACGCACCCGGTCGGCCAGCCAGCGGGTCAGCGCGGTGAGTCCGAGCGATTCCCGCGCGGCGACCTCGTCGAGCAGTTGCGCGATATGCCGCAGATCGGTCAGGCGCCGTTCGCCGCCGCTCTGGGCCAGCAGTCGCGGCGCGGGCTGGGCCTGGGCGGACAGCCGGTCGAACACGGCAGCGAAACCGGAGCGCGCGAACAGCCGGGCCGCGTCGCGCAGCTGGGTGCTGAGCCTGCCCACCAGATCCGCGCCACCGGCGTCGATATCGGCCGCGGACAGTCCGAGCAGCGGGGTGGTCGCCGCCAGCCGGACCCGGTCACCGCGGTGCGGTTGTTCCAGCGCGCGCAGCACCCACAGCCAGTCGGTGGCACTGCGGGTGGCGAAAACGCTGGCGCCACCGGCGAGTACGGACGCGACACCGGCGCGGTCCAGTTCCGCGCGCACCAGGTCGATCTGCGCGCGGGTGCGGACCAGCACGGCGATATCGCCGGGTCCCAGCGGGCGGTCGCCCAACCGGGCCCCGGACTCGAGGGTGCGGACGATATCGGCGGCGAGGTCGGTGGCCACCCGATCGCGCTGGCGGCCCACCACCGGGAATCCGCTCCCGTTCAACGCTCCGGCGCCCTGGCGGGGAAAACACCTGAGCCGCAACGGAACCGCCGCACCCTCGGGCCCGGTGAGCCGGCTGTGCGGCCGTACCGCCGTAACCTGCGGCACCGTGATCTGCGGATGTCCCAGGGCGGCACCGCCGAGCATGTGGTGCAGTGCCGCCAGCAGACCGGCGTCGCTGCGGCGGTTGGTATCGAGTTCGCGACGGGTGTCGGCGTGGGCGACGGCGTCCAGGTAGCTGAGGACCTCGGCGCCGCGGAAGGCGTAGATCGCCTGTTTCGGATCGCCGACCAGCACCAGGGTCGTGTGGTCGTGGAAGACCCGCCGCAGGATGTCCCACTGCAGGGGGTCGGTGTCCTGGAATTCGTCGACCAGCGTCACGCGGAAGCGGTCGCGGATGCGGCAGCACGCGCGCTCGCCGTGGACCGGGTCGGCGAGTACGTCGTGCAGTAGCACCAGCTGGTCGTCGAAGTCGCGAATGCCCGAAAGCCGTTTGCGCCGATCGACTTCCGCGCGCACCGCCGCCGCGAACGCCGCCGCCTCGGCCGCCGGGTGATCGCCGAGTTCCTCCCCCGGCACCAGCCGCGCGCGCCGGTCCGCCACCGCGGCCGCCGCCAGCGACAGCGCCTGGCGCACCGGCATCGGCGCGCCGCCACGGGCGTAGCGGGCCAGGTACAGATCCTCGGCGACGGTGCTCACCAGTTCCTCGATGCCCTCGACCAGCCGCACCCGCGGATCGTGTTCGCCCGCGATGCCGAGTTCGTCGAGCATGCGCTGACAGAACCCGTGGGTGGTGGAGATGGTCCCGGCATCGAAATCCGACAGCGCCGCGACCAGTCGCCGGCGTCGCCGCGCCACCTCGGCCGGATCGGCGTCGGCCAGATGGGCGATCAACTCGTCGGTTCCGGCGCGCGCGGCCTCCGGATCGTCGAGTGCGGCCGCGACGGTGACGAATCGCTCCCGCGTGCGTTCCCGCAACTCCTGGGTCGCGGCCCGGGTGAAGGTCACCAGCAGCAGCTGCGAGATGTCGACCAGCCCCTCGGCGACGAACCGCACCGCCAGCCCGACGATGGCGTAGGTCTTGCCGGTCCCCGCGCTCGCCTCGAGGACCGTTGTCCCCGTGGGCAAGTCACCGCACAGGTCGAACTGGCCGAACGATGCGGAGCCACCTGCGCGGACGCGGCGGCCGACATCCGAACCACCGTTGCGCTGCTCTTCGACACCGCTGTCGGCGGCGGTATCGGAGGGCTCGGCAGCCGTATCGAGAAGGTCCGTCTCGTGTTCCGGTCGGAGCTCGTCGAGGGCGAAAAGTTCGGCCGGGCCGGTCGATTCATCGGCCTCACGAGCGCGGCGGCGGGTGGTGGTGTGCGCCGCCGCTTCCGGGGTGCGCAGATCGGTGACGGGGAACAGTTCCTCGGTCATGGCTGCCCCTGGGATTCGTTGGCCAGCAGCGGATTCCACAGTCGCCGGGCGACCGAGCCGAAGGTGGTGGTCTCGCCGTAGCGGTCCGGTTCGGGCAGTGGGGTTTCCAGTTGCTCGAAGCTCGGTTCGGGTCCTCGGACGTAGGTCAGGTAGCGGTCGGTGTGGTCACCGAACGGGCGCGGTCCCTTCGGCCCGCCGTAGAACTCCTCTTCCGCGGCGGCGCGGGCGGAGTCGAGATCGGCTCCGCGGCAGCGGCGTTCGGCGTACACCGCCGAGGCCGACGGCGCGAACGACAGTGGTTCGGTCAAGCCCTCCTCGCGCAGGTCGGCCAGCTCGCGCAGCAGGTCCGCAGCGAGTGCGGGGGCCGGTGCGGTCAGCGACGAACGCCAGGCCGGGCGGCCGAACTTGCCGCGCCCGATGCTCACGGCCCGCCAGCTCTGATGGCGTTCGGTGGCGGCCAGCGCCAGCAGCCGCACCCACGCCGCCATCCGATGTTTGGGCGCGAGCCGCGAATAGGTGGCGCGCACGACGGCGTCGTCGTGCACATCGGCGACCGTCCCGGTCAGCCGCCGCCCCGACCCCAGATCCACCGCGATATCGATGGTGCGGGCCGGCGCCTGCTGCAGTGGCGCGGCGACCTGCACCAGCCGGTCCACGGTGGATTCCACCTCGGCGAGCACCGAAGCGCCGAGACCGAACGGCGGCAGGGTGCCGCGCCGCCATTCCGCGGCGCGCAGGGCGCCCGGATCGGCGCCGGTGAGCCGGGCCGCCAGCATGCGTTCGCCGATGTTCCAGGTGGCCAGCCCGGTCAGTTCGATGGGCAGGCGTTCATCGATGTCCTCGTCCTCCTCCGGCACCCGGATGCCCAGCCGCTGCCACAGGAAGGCCCGGATCGGATGTTCGGCGAACGACACCAGTTCCGCCAGTTCCACATCCGTGCGCGCCACTGCCGGCAGGGGGCCGGACAACCACGGCGGGCTCGGTTGCGCGGGGCGGTCCGCGGCGCGGGCGGCGGCCAGCGCGAGGGTGTCGAAACCGAACGGGTCGCGCGCGTCGAAATTGCGGCGGTCGTATGCCTGCAGCGGATGCCGACGCACCACCTCACCGGTCCCGCGGTGGGCGCGCACCACGTCGATCAGTTCCGCGAGCGGTGTGACCGGCGGCCGGGGTGTACCGGTCACCGGATCGGCACCGGTGTAGAGCACCACCAGATGCTGGCGCGCGGCCAGAACGGCATCGAGCAGCAGCCCGCGGTCCTCGCTGCGCGGATCACGTTCTCCGACAAGCGGTTCCCGCGCGGTGACATCGTCGCCGTCGATGCCGCCGGTGCGCGGGAACACCTCGTCGTCGAGCCCGAGCAGCACCACCACCCGATGCGGAATCGACCGCATCGGCGCCAGCCCACAGACGGTGAGCTCACCGGTGCGGTAATTGGAGCGCGGCGCCCGGGCCCGGGACCGCGCCCGCAGGGCGGCGATCACATCGGGCAGCCGCAACTCGGCCGCGTCCGCGTGTTCGAAGGCGGCGGCCAGTTCCCGGCGCGCCTGCACCCCCTGCCAGGCCGCGGCGGCCGGTAGATCGGTGAGCAGATCGAGCGCGCGATGCAGGATCTGCAGCCACTGCCGGGCGGGGCGCGGTGCGCCGGCGGGTTCGGCCGGGGTGGGTCCGCTCAGATCACGCACGCAGACCGCGAGCCGGTCGACGAATTCGGCGAAACGCCCGGCCAGGTCCACATCGCCGGAGTCGACGTCGTCCAGCGGCAGCGCCAGATCCAGCCAGTCCTCGCCCGATTCCCCCGCGGCGACGCCGAGCAGAATCCGGTCGACCGCCGCGTTGAGGGTGTTCTGGCCGAATTCGGCGAGTCCGAATGCCTGCCGCTGCCGTTGCCCGATCCCCCAGCGGGCGCCGGTTTCGGCGGCCCATTCGCGCAGCCGCTCGATATCGTCGTCGTCGAATCCGCAGCGATACCGGACGGGTTCGGTGGCGGCGAGGTCGAGCACCTGAGTGACGCCGACACGACCCTCGGCCAGCGCCAGCAGATCCTCCAGCACCGCGAGCACCGAATTCGCCGCGCCCGCACTGCGTTCGGCGGGCCGCACCCGTAAGCCGTGTGCGGGATTCGCGTCGGGGTCGTCCAGGGCGGCGGGCCCCTGGCCGAAGGCGGCCCGCACCAGCGGGGCGTAGCCGTCGGGATCGGGGCACAGCACGATCACGTCGCGCGGTTCGAGAGTGGGATCGCGCTGGAAGAGGCCGAGCAGCACATCGCGCAACACCTCCACCTGCCGGGCGGCGCCGTGGCAGGCGTGGATCTGCACGCTGTCGTCGGCCTCGCACGCCACCGGTGGCCAGTGATCCGCGCGGATGGCCGCTTGCAGCTCGGAAAGCACTGTGCCCGAACTCTTTTCGTCACCCGCACGATTCGGCTGGTGATGCTGGTCGGCGAAATCCACGGTCGCCAGCCTGTTCTGCACCTCGCGCACGTCGCGGCCCAGCGCCGCCAGCAGGGGATGCCGGGCGATCGGATCGGCCACCACCCGCCGGGGAGCGGCGAGAGGGCTTCGCACGACCGTCGCCGCACCCGCGAGCCCGGCAACGGCTTCCGCGCTCTCGCCGGATCGGCTCGCGCCGGCTCCCGCCGGACGGGCGACCTCGGCACCCTCCGCCACGGCATCCGCGCCGGTCCGCAGCCGCTCCCACAGCGCCGGGCTGGGATGGGCCAGCCAGAGGTGCACCTCCCGGTGTTCGGCCACCGCCGCGAGTACCGCGAGCTGCGCGGCCGCGATCCGAGGCAGTCCGAAGACCGAAAGACGCTGCGGCAGATCGATACTCGCGGGATCGGTGCGCAGCCGGTGGCAGACGGTGTCGAGCCGCTGCGCCGGTGCGGGAATGCCGATCGCCTCGCGCACCCGCCGCCACAGTCGCGGCTGCCACCGCAGGTCGTCGGGTAGGTCGGCGCCGCGGCCGTCGGTGTCGGCGCCGTCGGCCCAGTCGGCGATCAGGGTGGGGCGGGTGGTGCCGTAGGTGTCGAACAGGGTCGCGATATGCGTCGCGGTGCTCAGCCGCCGCCCTGCCCGGTACGCCTCGTCCGGGCCGGCGCCCACACCCAGATGCCGGGCCAGCACTGCCGCCCACGGCTCGCCGATCGCGGCGTCCATCGCCGCCAGTACGGGCCACACCAGCCGGTCGGGGGCCCACGGGTCGGCGTCGGCGGCGATATCGGAGGCCGCGGCCGAGATGTCGGCGACCAGCGCCGCCGGGGTCGGGTAGTCGATGTTGGCGGCCACGCCGTCACCGGTTCGCGCGCCCAGGGTCACCGCGAGCCGCTGGTTGAGCCAGCGTTGCACGCCGTGTGCGCCGACCGCGACGACCTCGGCGGCGAAGGGGTCCGGCAGCGGGTGCGACAGCATCGCGGCGAGCGCGTCGGCGAGCGTGCGCGCCGACTCGGCCCGGTGGATGTGCAGCACCTGCGCACCGCCTCTCTCGTCCCTCGCGCGCGATCCCTTGTCGCGGTGATGCGGCGCGCCCGATCCTACAAACCCGGCCACCGCTCCCGGCGGCACCGGCCCGTCTCGGAGCGCCGCACCCTCCGAACGCCGCGGTACGAGCCCTCCGCAACCGACCCGTCATCGCCCGTTACCACCGATTTGCCGCTCTTCGCAGCATGTCACCAAACATTCGGCAACACAATCGAATCCGGCCATCATGACCATTCGGCTATCACGAACGCAATTCGCCACCGCGTGTCATCCGCACACCGGGTCCGTCCTGTGCCACAGTTTTCCGCGGGGAGGTTTCGGGAGAAGCGGTATCGAAAGGCTGGTTCGATTCATGTCTGCGACGGTGGTCCCCCTCGTACCCAGGTCCGGGTTCACGGTACGGCGATCGGGCGAGACGTGGGAATTGATCAACTCCCGGCACTACGGCCGCGGCGTGGTGCTGCACAGCTGGGCTCGCGACGGACATTCCGAGGCCTTCGAGCACTGCTATCGGCTCAACGGCCGCAGCGTCGAGGGATTGCTCGCGGCATTCCGCTGACCTGCGCCGTTGCGGTCGATATGGCCGAAATGCGCTGGCCCGCAACGATCTCCGCGTAGCTAGCACATCCGCAGGCCGACCTCAAGACGTGCGTGATCGGCGCATTTGTGGCTATTGTGGCTCACCGTGCGTTATCCCCGGACCGCGTCCCGCGGCATTCGAACCACCCGCCTGGCCGCCGGTGCCTGCGTCGTCGCCGCCGCGCTGATGGCGGGCACCCCCGTGCTGGATCCCGCTCCGGCCGCCGCCGTCCCGCTGCGTATGCAGGGCTGCCGCGACGGCTTCGACTGCGATATGAGCAGCCGGATCGCGGCCGTCGACAACTATCTGGCCTCCCGGCCCGGCGTCACCGGCTATGTGGTGCGCGACCGCGTCACCGGCGGCACCTATGCCAACGGCAACGCCGAGACTCTGTTCTGGACCGCCTCCACCATCAAACTGGCCATCGCCGAGGATCTGCTGAACCGGGCGCGGGTCGGCGCGATCGCGCTGACGCCCGAGGACCGCACCCAGATGGAGTCCATGCTGGCGACCTCCAACGACGCCGCGGCGGACTTCCTGTGGAACAAGTACGCGGGCCCGGATCGGCAGGCGTTCAACAACGCCTTCCGCGCCAACGGGATGACCGGCCTGGTGCCGCGCCCGACCAACGGCAGCGGACATCTGTTCCCGGACTGGGGTTTTCAGCAGTGCACGCCGTCCGATCTGGACCGGCTGATGAACAACGTGCTCGACCACATGAACCCCGACGACCGCGGTTATCTGCTCGATCGGATGCGTAAGGTCGACACCAATCAGCACTGGGGCGTCTGGGGCGCCGGCGATGCCATGCATCCGGGCCTCAAGAACGGCTGGTCCGACGAGAACGGCGGCTGGGTGGTCAACTCGGTCGGCTTCGCCGGGCCCGGTGAGCGCTACACCCTCGCGGTGATGAACTCCCTCGGCGACCAGGGCGGCTACACCGACGGCGAGGAGACCACCACGCATGTCGCGCAGCTGCTGTTCGCCGGACGCTAGTCACAGCCGCGCCAGCCGCATCGGCGCCCCGTCGCGCGGGAACGGGATGGTGTTGAATCCCCACGGCATCAGATAGTCGTCGGGGATGTGCCAGCGGTAGGCGCGCACCATCGCCGCGATGACCACCTTCACCTCGAGGGTGCCGAAATGCATGCCGATACATTTGTGCGCTCCCGCGCCGAACGGCATCCACGCCAGCCGGTGCGATTTGTCCTCGCGCCGGCCCTCGGTGAACCGTTCCGGGTCGAAACGCGCGGGATGCGACCACAATTCGGGCATCAGATGGTTGACGCCGTAGGCGACGTCGACGTGGGTGCCGGCCGGAATGTAGTGACCGGCCACCTCGGTGTCGCGTACGGCGCGGCGCACCAGGCCCGGCACCGGCGGCACCAGCCGCAGGCTCTCCTTGATCACCAGATCCAGATCACGCAGGCGATCCAGGTCGGCGATCGTCGGCGGCGCGCCGTCGAGCTCGTCGAACAGTGCCCGCGCCTCGGCGCGCACCCGCTGCTGCCAGTCGGGGTGGCGGCCCAGGTAGTAGGCGACCGAGGTCGCGGTGGTGGTGGTCGTGTCGTGGGCGGCCATGATCAGGAAGATCATGTGGTTGACCACGTCGGCGTCGGAGAACATCGCGCCGTCCTCGGCGCGGGCGTGACACAGCGCGGAGAAGAAGTCCGCACCCTCTTCGCGGCGCTTGTGCGGCACCATCGCGGTGAAGTACTCCTCCAGCGTCTTTCGCCCGCGCAGACCGGCCCGCCACGCACCGCCGGGCACCGGATAGCGCACCAGCGCCAGCGGTGCGTGGGTGCAGTCGAGGAAGGCCCGCCCGAGCCGGTGGCGTTGCGGCCCGGCATCGACGCCCATGAAGGTTTCGGTCGCGATCTCGAGAGTGAGATCTTTCACCGTCGGATACAGCCGCAGGGTGCGCGCACCGGCCGGACTCCAGCGCTCGACCGCGGACTCGACCACCGGGCTCAATTGCGCCAGATGCGATTCCAGCCGCTCGCGGGTGAACGCCTGCTGCATGATGCGCCGGTGGAACATGTGCTCGGAGAATTCCAGCAGTAGCAGCCCGCGGCGGAAGAACGAGCCGATCAGGAAGTCCCAGCCCTGCCCGAAATCGTTGCGCCGCTTGCCGAGTACCTCGTCGACGGCCTGCGGACCGGCGACCAGGACGCGGTCGACACCGAAGGATTTGTTGTAGCTGACCGGGCCGTAGCGGCGGTACCGGTCGTACATCTCGGCCGGACCCCAGCGCAGATACTGCAGCGAGCGGCCCAGCACCGGCAGTCCGGTGTCGCCGCGCACGGCAGACGCCGCACTGCCCCGCGGCGGTGTCGCCAGGACCTGCTCCCGCGCCGGTAATCGGTGCAGCAGCCGGTCGATCGGACGGCCGTCCGGTATTTCGATGAAGCCGATGTTCTCCCGCTCGGCGCCGGAGGGACGCGGGTCGACGCTGACCATGATGATGCCTCCCGAACACAGCGACCGCGCCACGCCGCCCGGCCGCAAGAAAAGTACACCTCGTACATTAGAGGTAGAATCGCGCTGTGACAAGGGACACAGAAATTCGGCGTCCAGGCCGCCCGCCCGGGCCACCCCGGGATCCCGGCCGCCGGCGCGCGGAGATCCTCGACGCGGCCGAGCGGGTGGTGGCCGGCTCCGGAGCGCGCATGACGATCGCGCAGGTCGCCGCCGAGGCCGGATACGCGCGCACCGCGGTGTACGCGGTGTTCCCGGACCTCCCGGCGCTGATCGACGCGCTGGCCGAGCGGCATATGAACGCGATCATCGCCGCCGCCGACCATCTGCTGGCCCAGCCGCTACCCGCCCGGCAACTGCTGCGGGCGGTGGTGACCCTGATGTGCGATTTCGTCGACGCCAATCCCAACCTGCACCACGTCATGATGCAGCGACTCGAGCACGGCGACGCCGAGCACCGGCCGTTCTTCACCCGCGTATCCGATTGGGCGACATCGATTTTCGACATCATTCTGCGCCGCCTCGACGCGGACCCGGCGCTGGCGCGGATCTGGGCGACCGCCACCGTCGGCGCCATTCTGATGTCGGCCGAGGCCTGGATACAGCAGCCGATCCGATCCCGCGCCGAATTCGTCGACCAGCTCGCGGCCTTCCTGTGGCCGAGCGTGGAGAGCATCGGCGGCGACCGCCTCGTCGGGCCGCTGGTGGGCGCGGCGGAGCCGGTGCCGAAGTGAACGCATACCCGCCCTGCGCGGGCCGAAACCGGGGCCAGAAGCGCGGACGCGCCGACATTCGATGCTCGTCGTGACTGCCTCCGGGCAGCCGACTACCGTTGAGCCTGTCGTAGACCGAACGTCCGGCGAGGAGCGCTGATGGGAACCGAAACTGTCGAGAATCGACGCCACCGCGTGGTGGTGATCGGATCCGGCTTCGGCGGCTTGTTCGCGTGCAAACATCTCGAGCACGACGACGTCGATGTCGTACTGATCTCCAAGACCTCCACGCACCTGTTCCAACCGCTGCTCTACCAGGTCGCCACCGGCATTCTGTCCACCGGCGAGATCGCCCCCGCCACGCGCATCGTGCTGCGCAAACACCACAACACGCGGGTGATCCTGGGCGAGGTCCACGATATCGACCTGGTGAACAAGACCGTGACGTCGAAATTGCTCAACCAGGACACCGTCACCTCCTTCGACAGCCTGATCGTCGCGACCGGCGCCCAGCAGTCCTATTTCGGCAACGACCAGTTCGCCACCTACGCGCCGGGGATGAAGACCATCGACGACGCGCTGGAACTGCGCGCGCGCATCCTCGGCTCGTTCGAGGAGGCCGAACTGGCCAAGACCCAGGAGGAACGCGACCGGTTCCTGACCTTCGTCGTGGTCGGCGCGGGCCCGACCGGCGTCGAACTGGCCGGCCAGATCGCCGAACTCGCCGATCGCACCCTCGTCGGCACCTTCCGCAACATCGATCCGCGCGACGCGCGCGTCCTGCTGGTCGAAGGCGCCGGCGCGGTGCTCGCGCCGATGGGCCCCAAACTCGGCGGCAAGGCACAGCGCCGCCTCGAGAAGATGGGCGTGGAGATTCAGCTCAACGCCATGGTCACCGACGTCGACGCCCGTGGTGTGACGGTCAAGGACAAGGACGGCAGCGAGCGTCGCATCGAATCGGCGTGCAAGGTGTGGTCGGCCGGCGTGCAGGCCAGCGAACTCGGCAAGATGCTGGCCGAACGATCCAAGGGCACCGAAACCGACCGGGCCGGGCGAGTCGTGGTCGAACCGGATCTGACGATCAAGGGATATCCGAACGTCTTCGTCGTCGGCGACCTGATGGCCGTGCCCGGCGTCCCCGGTCAGGCCCAGGGCGCCATTCAGGGCGCCACCTACGCGGCCAAGCAGATCAAGGCCGAGGTCGCCGGTAAGCAGACCCCGGATCAGCGCAAGCCGTTCAAGTACTTCAACAAGGGCAGTATGGCGACGGTGTCGCGGTTCAACGCCGTGTGCCAGATCGGCAAGCTGGAGTTCTCCGGGTTCCTCGCGTGGCTCATCTGGCTGGTGCTGCACCTGTACTACCTGATCGGCTACCGCAGCCGGACCGTCACGGTGTTCCAGTGGTTCGTCGCCTTCCTCGGCCGCAACCGCGGGCAGATGGCGGCCACCGAACAGTGGGTCTTCGCCCGGCTGGCACTCGAGGCCATGAACGGCAACGAGACCGATGCCCGGGAGGTACAGGCCGAGGTCGGCAATACGACGCCCCCCGCCGCACCGGGCGAACCTCCGGCGAAATCGGCGGCCGCTACGCCGGACGGCGAAAAGTTCTCCGGCACAAGCGAATCCGCCGACCGATCCCCCGCCTCCGGCAGCAGCGAGTCGACCACCTCCGGCTCGTCACGTCCGAAGGCCGGCTGAGCACACCGGTTTCACCACCGAGGGCCGCGAGCCGATGAGCTTGCGGCCCTCGGGTATTTACGACAGGACGCGGATCCACGCCCCGGCGGGTCATCCGGCGTCGACGCGGACACTGCCGGACGCTTCGGACAGCCGCGCACCCGTCCACGTCGACAACGAGCCACCGGCGGCGAGCGGAAGCAACGCGCCCGCCACACCGAGGGTGGCGGCGGGGCTGTCGTCGGGGTATCGCAGTTCGCTGGACAGCGCGCGCGGGGCCGACAACAGGTCGTCGGCGGCGGTGCCGGCGCCGAGTTCGAGGCGATGCCGCAGCAGCGGCAGGGCGGAGAGGTCGGCGACGAGATCCCCGCACCAGCGGCCGTGATCCTCGCCGGTGCGGCCGATCTGCACGCGTTCGCGAACGCGGATGCGGGCGTCGCCGGCCAGCCGCACGGTGGTGACGGAACGATGGCCGGCTCCCCCGGCGACGACTGTCGGTTCCGGATCGAAGTCCAGTTCACCGCCCGCGCCGACGTCGAAGGACCACGACGCCGTCGACGTCCGGGTGGTGCGGCCGGGCAGCACGATCGTCGCCGCCACCGAACGAACCACCAGGCGTGCACCGGGCTCGACCACGATGCGGATATCGAGTTCGTCCCCGCCGAGCGGCGTGGCCGCGGCACCGATCAGATGCACCGTTTCCGGTCCGGTGCAGCGGACCGCCAGCGCGCCGGTGGCCGCCGACCACGGCAGCGCCCCGGCGCGCGCGACGATGCGAATCTCAGTGCGCAACAGCGCTTTCCCCGGTGGCCTCGGCGGCCGCCACCGCGTCCAGCTGATCGCGCACCCACGCCAGCACCGGTGTCGCCGCCGGATCCTCGGTCAGCGAGCTGAAGACGAACGGGCGGCCCGCGCGCACCGCCGCGGAATCGCGGCGCATCACCTCGAGGTCGGCGCCCACCATCGGGGCCAGGTCGGTCTTGTTGATCACCAGCAGATCCGAGAACGTCACCCCCGGACCGCCTTTACGCGGGACCTTGTCACCGCCGGCCACGTCGACGACGAAGATCTGCGCATCGATCAGGCCCGCGGAGAAGGTGGCGGTGAGGTTGTCGCCGCCGGATTCGACCAGAATCAGATCCAGCCGCGGATTCGCCTCGATCAGATCGTCGATGGCGTCGAGGTTGGCGGTGATGTCGTCGCGAATGGCGGTGTGCGGGCAGCCGCCGGTCTGCACCGCGCTGATGCGTTCGTCGGGCAGGACCGCGTGGCGGCGCAGGAAGTCGGCGTCCTCGGTGGTGTAGATGTCGTTGGTCAGCACCGCCAGCGACAGTTCCGCACGCAGCTGCCGGCACAGCGCCGCGACCAGCGCCGTCTTCCCGGATCCGACCGGTCCGCCGATCCCGATGCGCACCGGCTCCCCCGGAGTGCGCACTCGCTTGGGACGGTCGTGGGCGTGATCGTGCGGTTCGCCGTCGATCAGATGGGGCGGCATGAGCTCTCCTTCGGGCCTCGACTCTCGACGATCATCGTGGCCGATTCATGTGAACCCGGTGTTACCTCCCCGGCCGGCGATTGCACCGCCGCGCCGGCTACGACGCGAACAGCGGCATCTCACGGTCGAGATGGCGTTGCGCGAGCACGTCACCGAGCGGATCGGACAGGGCCGCCGGGCCGATCGTGGCCGCGCGGGCGGTCTCGTCGCACAGCGCGGCCAGCTCCAGCGTGATCGCCGCGACCGCGGCCGGATCGAGGGCAAGTAGCCGCTGGGCCGCGGTGGCGGCTCCGGTCATCGTCGTATACACCACGACCCCGGCGATCTCCACCGGCTGCACTCCCGCGGCCCGGCCCACGACTCCGAATACCGTGGGCAGATGCGGCCGCATGCCCAGGCCGGACCAATCATGCTGCGGCCACGCCTGTTTCGCGAGCCGCAGCAGTCCGCGCCCCTGTGCCCGCGAGGCCGTGCGCGCCGCCGGGGCCGGGGTGCGGGCGTCGGCTTCCGCCTCGGCCGCCGAGGGGGTCAGCGCGCCCGCGCAGACAGCCGCCGACAACGACGCCGCGACCAGACCCGTGGTGCGGATCCGGCGTCGCAGATAGGCCGCCACCGTGTCGAGGTCACGCACGAGCCCGGAGGTGACGGCCTCCTCGACCCCGCCCGAATGTACGTGCCCGCCGATGGGCAGCCGCGAATCGGCGAGCGACATCACCATCGCGAGACTCATGGGCATCTCCTGCGGCCGGGCACGATCCGATTCTAGAACCGCACGGTCAGCCGGCCGGTGCGAAGTCCGCCGAGGCGCTCACCGCGGCCCACTTCTCGGTTTCCTCGGCTCGCGCCTGTCCGGCTGCCCGGGCCGCGGCCAGCGCATCACTGCCCAGCAGCAGGCGCCGTGGCGGTTCGGCCGAGTCGGCCACCTCGACGATGATGCGGGCCGCGCGAGCGGGGTCGCCGGGCTGGGATCCGTCGTTGTCGCGGCGGAAGCGGTGGACGGCGCCGACGGTCGCCTCGTAGTCGGCTCCCACCGGATGGATGGTCATCGAGGCGCCCTGCCAGTCGGTGCGGAAGGCGCCCGGCTCGACGATCACGACCCGGACCCCGAACGGGGCCACCTCACTCGCCAGCACTTCGGAGAATCCCTCGACCGCGAATTTCGCCGTCTGATAGGCGCCCAGACCCGGCGAACCACCGACCCGGCCGCCGATCGAGGAGATCTGGACGAAGGTCCCCGAGCGCTGGGCCCGCAGCACCGGGAGGGCGGCGCGGGTGACGTGCACGACGCCGAACAGGTTGGTCTCGACCTGCGCCCGGAAATCGTCGGCGGCCATCTCCTCGATCGGCGCGCTGTCGGCGTATCCGGCGTTGTTGACCACGACGTCGAGGGAGCCGAAGGTCTCGGTGGCCGCGCGCACGGCCGCCTCGGCCGCCGCTGGGTCGGTGACGTCCAGTCGCACCGGCAGGATGTGCGAGCCGCAGCGCGCGACCAGGTCGTCGAGCTGTTCGGGGCGTCGCGCACCGGCGACGACCCGATGCCCGGCGGCCAGCGCGGCCTCGGTCAGCTCCCGTCCCAGGCCCCGCGACGCACCGGTGATCAGCCATGTTCCGGCCATGTTCTCTTCTCCGTCCCACACGGTCCGGCCGCTGGCGGGGCGACCGGACACCATTAACTGTCACATCACTGTAGCACTTTTCTGATGTTTTGCTGCTTCATCGCAGCGATTTTTTCTGGATCTGCTGCTCAAATGTGTACATTGAAGCCGTGAGAGCTGACGCCGCCCGCAATATCGAGCAGGTGCTGACCACCGGAGCCCGGCTGCTCGCCGACGATCCGTCCGCGAGCCTGTCGGCCATCGCCGCCGAAGCCGGCGTGGACAGGCGCACCGTCTACCGCCGCTTCGCCTCGCGTGACGACCTCCTCGCGGCCGTCTACCAGGCTCGATACGACGCGGTCGAGGAAGCCATCGCGAGTGCCCGGCTCCGGGAGGCGCCGGTCGCGGTCGCCCTGCACCGGTACGTGGAGGCGATCATCGGCGTCAACCGCCGCTGGCCGGTGCAGACAGCGAGATTGGTGGCCGACGAAACCGTTCGCGAGCGCCGGGCACCACTGATCGCCGAGGTCGACACGTTTCTCCGGCGAGCCACCGACGAAGGCCTGCTACGCCCCGGCCTCCCCGAGGGCTGGGTGTCGACGCTCCTGGCGCAGCTGATGGTCAACGCCGCCGAGAACCTCCCCCAGCACGATCCGGGCCGCGCGGCCGACATCGTGGTCGACACCCTGCTGCGCGGCGTGGGCACCTCCGCGCCCACTTGACCTCAACAATGGTGAAGGTTGCAGGCTGGGCTCGTGAAAGCGATACGCCTGCATGAATTCGGTCCGGCCGAGAACCTGCGCTACGAGACCGCCCCCGATCCCCTGCCGGAACCCGGACAGGTCCGAATCGCGGTGGCCGCAGCGGGAATTCACCTGGTCGACACCTATCTGCGCCGAGGCCTGCCGGGGCCCTATCCGCTGCCGCGGTTACCGACGATCCCCGGCCGGGAGGTCGCGGGCGTCGTCGACCTGGTCGGTCCCGGCGCCGACCCGGATCTGCTGGGCGCTCGGGTCGTGACCCATCTGGGCGCCGCACCGGGCGGCTATGCCGCGCTGGCGGTCGCGGATGCGCAACGGCTGCACCATATTCCGGACGCGCTGGATGCGGCCGCGGCGGTGGCGATGATCGGTACGGGGCGAACCACTCTGGGCATTCTGGGATTCGCCGAGGTCGAGCCGGGACAGCTCGCGGTGGTGCCTGCCGCGGCGGGTGGGATCGGCACACTGCTCGTGCAGTATCTGCGCGCCGCCGGGCTCACCGTCGTCGGCCTGGCCGGCAGCCCGGCCAAGGTCGCGACCGTGGCGGCCAACGGCGCCGACCTCGCCCTCGACTACACCGACCAGGGGTGGCCGGATGCGGTGCGCGCACGCTTCGGCGACCGGCCCGCGCACTGGGTCTTCGACGGTGTCGGCGGCGCAGCGGGCCGGGCGGCGGTCGAATTGCTCGCACCCGGCGGCACCCGCCTGGTCTTCGGCTGGAGCGATGCCGCACTGAAATTCGCCCCTGGCGACCTCGCCGCTCGCGCCATCACCTCACGGTCGGTTCTCGGTCCGGAAATGCTCGAACGCGGCGGCGGAATCGCGGCGCTCGAGACGCGCGCCCTGGCCGCGGCGGGAGCCGGCCGGTTGCGCCCGGCGGTGCACCGGTTCGCCCTCGCCGATGCCGCCGCGGCGCACCGGGCCCTCGAGGACCGCGCCACCGTCGGCAAGGTCGCCCTCGAGCCGTGACAGTCGATAGCTGCTCGATTGCTGACGTAACCGATTCGTAGCCCCTCGCCTCGGTCGCGGCTCCTACGCTGGAGGTCGCGTCTCGTTCTCACGGCCCGCGACCGAGGCCGGCGGGCGCACGCGGAGGAGGTTCGTCCATGCCTGTGTGTACGACGCGCGACGAGGTCGACATCTACTACAAGGATTGGGGTGCGGGCCGCCCCGTGGTCTTCATCCACGGCTGGCCGCTCAACGCCGACGCCTGGGACGATCAGTTGAAACACGTGGCGGACAACGGCTTTCGCGGTATCGCACACGATCGACGCGGACACGGGCGCTCGGCACAGCCATGGGGCGGATACGACTTCGACACCTTCGCCGACGATCTCAACGATCTGCTCAGCCGGCTCGACCTGCGCGATGTCACACTCGTGGCGCACTCCATGGGCGGCGGCGAACTGGCCCGCTACATCGGCCGCCACGGCACCGGACGGGTGCGCTCGGCGGTGTTGCTGTCGGCTATCCCGCCGCTGATGGTGCGCACGGAGGGCAACCCGGAAGGCGTGCCCGACGAGGTGTTCGATCAGATCAAGAAGGGCATCCTGACCGAACGTTCGCAGTTCTGGCGCGACACCTCCGAGGGCTTCTTCAGCGCCAACCGGCCGGGCACCAAGGCCACCCAGGGCAACCGCGACGCGTTCTGGTTCATGGCGATGCACGAGTCGATCGAGGCCGGGGTGCGCTGTGTGGACGCCTTCGCATACACCGATTTCACCGCCGACCTGCAGAAGTTCGATGTCCCGACGCTGATCGTGCACGGCGACGACGACCAGATCGTGCCCATCGACGCCACCGCCCGCAAGGCGGCGAAGATCATCCCGGACGCGACCCTCACCGTCTACGAGGGCGGTTCACACGGCATCGCCCTGGTGCCCGGCGACAAGGAGCGTTTCAACGCCGATCTGCTGGCGTTCCTGCAGAGCTGAAACCAATCCCGCCATCGGCCCACGCACGCGGTTCAGGTGAAGCGGATGCTCCGGGCCATCAGCCGCTGCATCGGGCCGCGGGTCAGATCCGTCCACGCCTGAAGCGGACCGCTCCACCACGGCGAGATCTCCACCGGTTTCGCGACGACGGCGTGACACACCAGATCCGCGGCCTCGACGGCGGTCAGGCCCGGCATGGACCCGAAATCGGTGGGCGCGCTCATGCGCGTATGCACCAGCGGCATGTAGATCGAGGTGGTGGTGACGCCGTCGGCCGCCACCTCGGTCGCCACCGTGCGCAACCACTGGTCGAATGCCGCTTTCGACGCACCGTAGGCGGCCCACCGCGGCGCCGGCGGCATGCGCAGCCCCCAGGTGGAGATGTTGACGATATGCCCGCGACCGCGCTCCCGCATCGCCGGCAGCAGGGCCAGCAGCAATCGCACCGGGCCGAGGTAGTTGATATCGATGGTCCGCGTGAAATCGTGGAAACGATCGTAGGACTGGTCGATCGAGCGCCGGATCGAGCGGCCCGCGTTGTTGATCACCACATCCACCCGCCCGTGTGTGGCGAGGATGTCGCGGGCCAGCTCGTCCACTGCCTCCATATCGGTCAGGTCGGCGCTGTAGGTGTGCGCGATGCCGCCGCTCGTGGTGATCTCGTCGGCTGCGGCGTCCAGCTCCGCCGTCGAGCGCGCCACCATCACCACCACGGCTCCGGCGGCGGCGAATTTGGCGGCGGCGACCTTCCCGATACCGTGCGAGGCACCGGTCACCAGCACGACCCGACCGGAGACGGCCTCGCGCAGCGACGTGTCGCGGGGCCGCGACGTGGGATACAACAACCGCGTCGCGACCCGCTCGGCCAGCGGACGGCCCGGTGAGGCGGTATCTGTCACAGCCGAAACTGTATTGGGCCGCCTGCGCCGGCGGGCCGGAATCGTCACCGCGACCGGGAACCGGTCAGCGCGATCCCGCCGCCGCGGAGGCGGTATCCACCGCGATCGCGCGCCGGCGCCGGCGGCCGGAGGTCGCCGCGGCCGTCACCGCCATCATGATCAGCAATGCCGCACCGACCATCAGCGCGGTGTGCATGCCGGTGACGAACGAGCTCTGCGCGGCATGGATCACGGCCGGATCGCCACGGTGGCGCACCAGCGTCTCGCCGAGCGTGTCGGCGAAATCGCCACCCGATCGGAACACCAGCGCCGCCAGCGAACCCAGCAGCGACAACCCCAGGGCGTTACCCAGTTCGAAACTGGTTTCGGAGATGCCGACCGCCGATCCCGCACGTTCGGCCGGAACCGAGGACACCGCGACCTCCGACACCAGGGTGAACACGATGCCGTAGCCCAGGCCCGCGATCGTGGATCCCGCGATGTACCAGCCGATTCCGCCGTCGACGCCGATACCGAGCAACAGCAGATTGCCGAGCGCGGCCGCAGTCAACGCCAGCACGAACGAGCCGCGCGTACCGAGCCGGCGCGCCACCCGCGCCCCGCCCATCGAACACACGAACACCGCCACCGCCGCCGGAATACCCAGCAGCGCCGCGCCCAGGACGTCGCGACCGGCCACCGACTGCAAATACATGCTGGTCAGATAGCTCATTCCGGCCAGCGACATCATGCCCACCGTGGACGACCCGATCGCCACGCGGAACAGGCCGCGCCGGAACAGGCTCAGATCCAGCAGCGGTTCGGCCAGAGTGCGCTGGCGCCGCACGAATGCCACCAGGACTACGACACCGGCGAGGCCGAGCACCACCGAGACCGCGTCGACGCCCTCGGCCGCCGCTCGTTTCACCGCGTACACCAGCGGCAGGATGCCGCCGATGGACATGATCACGCTCACCGGATCCAGCGGTCCGCGACCGGCGGAGCGGTGTTCGGGCAGCAGCAGCGGTCCCAGCGCCAGCAGCACCAGCAGTACCGGCGTATTGATCAGGAAGATCGACCCCCACCAGAACTTGTGCAGCAGCAGGCCACCGATCACCGGTCCCACCGCCGAACCGCCGGCGAAGAACGCCGTCCAGATGCCGATGGCGGTGCCACGGGCCCGCGCCTCGGGGAACAGGCTCGAGATCAGCGCCAGGCTCGACGGCAGCAGCGTCGCACCACCGACACCCATCAGCGCGCGCGCCGCGATCAGCACCCCGGCGCTGGGCGCGAAGGCCGCCAGCAGCGAGGCGATGCCGAAAACCGTTGCGCCGGCGAGCAATATGTTGCGCCGGCCGATGCGGTCACCGAGATTGCCCATGGTGATCAGCAGTCCGGCGATCATGAATCCGTAGATGTCGAGAATCCACAGCTGCTGTTCGGCCGAGGGGTCCAGATGCTCGGTCAGCGTCGGCATCGCCAGGTACAGCACCGACATGTCCATCGACACCAGCAGCACCGGCAGGATCAACACCGCCAGACCCAGCCACGCCCGCCGGGGGGTTGCGCTCGGCGCGGTGTAGCCCGCCGCCGAGGTCTCAATGCCGACCATCACCTATCCTTCATCTCGTGCGTACGTCGTACGCGACCGGGTACAGCGTACGCATCCGGCCGCAGAAAGGAAAGCGAGTTTCGATGCCGAAACCTTCCCACCCGTCCTCACCTGCGCCTTCGGGCTCTCCGAGCCCGTCTCAGCCCGAGCGGCTGACGCGGGCGGCGATCGTCGACACCGCCATCGCATTGGCGGATGCCGACGGCATCGACGGATTGTCCATGCGCCGCATCGCCGAGCGGATGGGTGTGGGCGCGATGTCGCTGTATCGGCATGTACCTAACAAGGACGCGCTGCTGGCCGATATGACCGACGAGGTCGCGCGCCGCTACCCGTATCCGGCGCCGGAACCCGGCTGGACCTGGCGTGACCGCGTGCGCGCGGCCGCCGACATCGACTGGCAGCTCTACCGGTTGCACCCGTGGGTGCTGTTCACCTTCGCGGTGCCGCGCTACAACTTCGGCCCGCACAGTCTGGCGTGCTTGGGCTGGCTGACCGAAGGTCTGCTCGAACTGACCGATGATCGCCGCGAGGCCACCGCGATGGCTCTCGAGGTCTGGAGTTATATCGCCGGCATCGCTCTCCAGCAGGTCAGCGCGACCATTCTGGCCGCCCGCGAGGACGAGCACGACGAATCCTCCGGTCTGACGGCACTTCTCGAGGGCACCCCGCGCTGGCCGAGCCCGCCGGCGCTGGCGCCCCTCGAAGGCACCGGACTCGGTGATCTGCTCGATCCGGTGCGGCAATTGCATTCGGGCCTGTCGGCGATGTGCGACGGTTTCGCCGCACGCCACGGCTGACCGTCGCTCAGTAGTACGACCGGCCCTGGACGCCACCGGAGACCGACCACACCTCCACGATCAGCCCGTCCTCGACGCGCAGGATATCGGTGCCGCTCACGGCGATCTCACCGCCGGCGACCGGTCGCCGCGAACCGTAGGGCCGCGCCACGGTCCCGGTACGGCGGTCGTCGATGTCGACGACCGCTTCGCCCTGGGTTTCGAATCGCTGCCCGGGCGCGGCCGCGCGGAAGTCCGCGATCCGGCGCGCGAACGTCTCCGGGTCATGGATGCCGTCGTAGGCTTCGGCGCCCGGCTGGGCATACCGGAGTGTGAAGTGCGGGGCCATGATTCGGCTCGCGAGCTCCAATTCCCCGTTCCACATCGCCGTCCACCGGTCGAAGAGTTCGATTCCGTATGCGCGCACGTCCACTCCAATAGTCTCATTGATACGGTATGACGGATATGAAGCTATAGTCTCAGCGAGACCGTGTCAATGCCGTTCCGAACCGAGACGTGCCGAACCGAAAGCTGACGACCATGGCGGATCTGGGAGCGCAGGACCATATCGTGCTCGGGCTCATCGCCCGGCACGGCCCGCTCACCCCCTATGAACTCAAAGCGCGCATGGAGGAGAGCGTCGACTACTTCTGGCCGGTGCCGCACGCCCAGCTCTACCGCATTCCGGCCCGGCTGGCCGAGCGCGGCCTGCTGCACGAGGACGCCGAGGAGACCGGCCGCCGGCGCCGGGTATTCCAGCTCACCGACGCCGGACGCGAGGCGTTACGCGCATGGCTGGCCGACCCCGGGTGCCCGCCGCCGGAGACGCGTGATCCAGCGCAGGTGAAACTGTTCTTCGCCGACCTCGGCGCACCGGAGGACGTGATCGCCCTCGCGCGCCGCCAGGCGGCCGAGCACCGCCGCTGGCTCGACCGCTACCGCGCCATGCACGCCGAGATCGACCCGGCCGATACCGTGCGCGCCCAATCCCGCTCCCGCATCCTGGAACTCGGCATCGGCCACGAACAGGCGTACGTGGACTTCTGGACCGAACTCGCCGACCGTCCCGACCGGGTCGGGCACGGCGATTCGGCACCGGTCAGCCGGTGACCACGGCGTAGGCGAATCCGTCCCAGCCCTTACTGCCCACGGTCTGCAGCACGGTGGCCTCGAGCCGCGGCTCGTCGGCGAGCAGTTCCAGCGCTTCCCGGGCCCCGCGGACCGCGGGGTCGCCGGGATCGCCGTCGGCCAAGGCGCCACGACGCACGACATTGTCGACGATGATCACCGAACCGGGCCGGGTCAGCCGCAAGGCCCACCGCACATAGTTGGCGTTGTTGACCTTGTCGGCATCGATGAAGACCAGGTCGAAGGGCTCGCCGTGGTCCTCGGCGACTCCCGGCAGGGTGTCCAGCGCCGCGCCGACCCGGATCTCCACCCGCTCCCCCACCCCCTTGCGATCGAGGTTGGCGCGAGCCACCTCGGCGTGGTGCGGATCGTATTCCAGCGTCACGACGCTGCCCTGCGGTCCCACCGCGCGCGCCAGCCACAGGGTGCTGAACCCGCCGAGCGTGCCGATCTCGAGGACGCGCCGCGCCCCGGCCGACAGCGCGAGCAGATACAGGAATTTGCCCTGCGCCGGCGAGACGTCGATGGGCGGCAGGCCCGCCTCGGAATTCGCCTGCGCCACATCGGAATCGGCATCTCCGATCAGAGTGTCCACGACGTAGCGATCGACCGCGCCCCATTCGGCATTCGTCATATCGGCCAGTGTGCCACCGCGACGCCGCCGGTGCAGCGCAGCGCCGTCGGCGACCCCTCACGGCGGAATCGTGCGGGCTCAGAACAGGAAGTAGCGCTGCGCCATCGGCAGCTCGGTGGCCGGCTGCTGGTCCCACACCTCGCCGTCGATGCGGACGGTGAAGGTGTCGGGTTCCACCTCGATGCGCGGCATCGCGTCGTTGAGCGGCAGATCGCTCTTGGTCCGGCGGCGCACATCGGCCACCGGCACGAGTGTGCGCCGGACCTGCAGTCGCTCGGCGAGTCCGTCCTCGACGGCCTGCGGGGAGACGAAATGCAGTGACGTCCCCGCCGCCACCACCGGCGCGGCGCCGAACATCGGCCGCGGCAGCACCGGCTGTGGGGTCGGGATCGAGGCGTTGGCATCTCCCATCGCGGCCCAGGCGATCGCGCCGCCCTTGAGCACCGCATGCGGGCGCACGCCGAAGAAAGCCGGCTCCCACAGCACCAGATCGGCCAGTTTGCCGACTTCCACCGACCCGATCTCGTGGTCCAGGCCGTGCGTCACCGCCGGGCAGATCGTGTATTTCGCGATATAGCGGCGGACCCGATGATTGTCGGCGGCCCCGTCACCGGGCAGCGCGCCGCGGCGGACCTTCATCATGTGCGCGGTCTGCCACGTCCGCATCACCACTTCCCCGATGCGGCCCATCGCCTGGGAATCCGAGCCGATCATCGAGATCGCGCCCAGATCGTGCAGCAGGTCCTCCGCGGCGATGGTGGAGGGCCGGATCCGGCTCTCGGCGAAGGCGAGATCCTCGGGCACGGCCGCATTGAGATGGTGGCACACCATCAGCATGTCCAGATGTTCGTCGAGAGTGTTGACCGTGTGCGGGCGAGTCGGATTGGTGGAGCTGGGCATCACATTCGGGTGCGAGGCGACGGTGATGATGTCCGGCGCGTGCCCGCCGCCGGCGCCCTCGGTGTGATACGAGTGGATGGCCCGCCCGGCGATCGCGGCGAGGGTGTCCTCGACGAATCCGGCCTCGTTGAGCGTATCGGAATGCAGCGCGACCTGGACTCCGGCGGCATCGGCCACCCGCAGGCAGGCGTCGATCGCCGCCGGGGTGGTCCCCCAGTCCTCGTGCAGCTTGAATCCGCCCGCGCCGCCGCGCAATTGCTCCCACATCGCCTCGGGACGCACGGTGTTGCCCTTGCCCAGGAGCAGGATGTTGACCGGCCAGCCGTCGGTCGCCTCGAGCATGCGGCCCAGATGCCAGGCGCCGGGAGTGACCGTGGTGGCCTTGGAGCCCTCGGCCGGTCCGGTTCCGCCGCCGATCAGGGTGGTGATACCGCCGCCGAGCGCCTCGTCGAGCAACTGCGGGCAGATGAAGTGGACGTGGCAGTCGATCGCGCCGGCGGTGAGGATGCGGCCGTTGCCGGCGATGATCTCCGTCGACGGCCCCACCACCAGATCCGGATGCACACCGTCCATGGTCTCCGGATTGCCGGCCTTGCCGATCGCGCAGATGCGCCCGTCGCGAATGCCGATGTCGGCCTTGATAATTCCCCAGTAGTCGACGATCACCGCCCCGGTGATCACGGTGTCCGGGGTGCCCTCGGCGCGAGTGGCGCGAGCCTGGCCCATCGATTCGCGCAAGACCTTGCCGCCGCCGAAGACGGCCTCGTCACCGGCCAGGCCGGGTCCGCCGCAGCGGTCTTCGGTGATCTCGATCAGAAGATCGGTGTCGGCCAATCGAATTCGATCCCCGACCGTGGGACCGAAGAGTGCGGCGTAACGAGCGCGGGACAGTTCTGCCATCAGTCGACCGGCCTTTCTGTCTGCTCGGACCGGTTCACCACCGGGCCGAGCGGCCCCGGCGCATCCGGGCCGATCCCGTACACCTCACGGCTGCCGCCCAGCGGTACCAGCGAAACACGCTGCGCCAGGCCGGGTTCGAAGCGCACGGCGGTCCCCGCCGGAATGTCGAGTCGGCGGCCGTGTGCCGCGACCCGGTCGAACTCGAGGGCGGTGTTGGCCTGCGGGAAGTGCACGTGACTGCCCACCTGCACCGGCCGGTCGCCGGTGTTGACCACCTCGAGTTCGATCCGGTCGGCGGCGGCGTTGAGTTCGATGGGGTCGGCGGCGAGCAGATACTCTCCCGGCACCGGGCTGTGGCCGCTCTCGGCGGATATCGCGCTCATCGGTGCCCCTCAGCCGATCGGGTGATGCACGGTCACCAGTTTCGTGCCGTCGGGGAAGGTGGCCTCGACCTGGACGTCGGGGATCATCTCCGGCACACCCGCCATCACGTCGTCGCGGGTGAGCACGGTGCGGCCCGAGGACATCAACTCGGCGACGGTGCGGCCGTCGCGGGCGCCCTCCAGGACGTGGTCGGTGATGACGGCGACCGCCTCGGGGTGGTTGAGTTTGAGCCCGCGCGCCTGCCGCCGCCGCGCCAACTCGGCCGCGTAGCTGAGCATCAGCCGTTCCTGCTCGTGCGGTGACAGACGCACATCGCCTCCTCGGCTGCTCGGTCGTACGGTGCTCGATATCTTGGCACGGCCGTACCGGGTGCGCTCGTCGTCGTGTCGGCGCTCGCTTCAGGGGCTAGCTCTTGACCGCGCCGTCCGCGGTGAGATTCTGCAGCCGCACCTGCCCGCGCGCGACCACCCGGTCCTGCTCGTCGGTGATCTGCACCTGCCACAGCTGCTGCGATCGGCCCTGGTGAATCGGGGTCGCGACACCGCGCAGACTGCCCTCGCGGACCGCGCGCAGGAAGTCGGTGTTGTTGTTGACGCCGACCACATGTCCGCGGTCGCCGAACCAGACACCGCCGCCGACACTGGCCAGGGTTTCGATGATCGTGCAGTACACCCCGCCGTTGACGATGCCCGCGGGCTGATGCAACTGCGGCGAGACCACCCACTCCCCGACCACACGATCGGGCCCGACCTCGGTGTACTTCAGACCGATGAGGTCGGTGAAGGTCCCCTCGCTGTAGCGGGTCATCTGCTCGGGCGTGACATCCGCCAGGGAACGAGCCTCGAATCGGTCGTGCTGTGTCATAGAAAAACACTTACACCACCTGGGTACCGCCCGGTACGGCGGTGCCGCACGCCCGGGCGCGGGCGAGCCCGGTAATCGAGCAGCACACCTGGTGATAACATGTGAAAATCGTTGTACCGCAGGGGTATACGCACTCACAGCGATCCGGCTACGGTTGTGATCACGGCGAACGCAACCCTCGCTCCCGCATCCGCGCGGCCCTACCGTGGCGGCCATGACAGCCGCATCGGACACTCCGCTCAACGACATCGTCGACGCCACCGCACAGGCCGTGGCCGGCGATCCGGCGAAGGCGCAGGTCCTGTTCTCCGCCGCCGGTATCGCGGAGGGCGCCGTCGGCAGCGCCGTCACGGCCGGCACCTACACGGTCCGGGTGGACGAGCCGGCCGCGCTGGGCGGCGCGGGTACGGCACCCAATCCGGTCGAGTTCTATCTCGCGGCGCTCATCTCGTGTCAGGTGGTGACCTACCGGTTCTGGGCGCAGCGCCTGGGCATCGTCGTCGACGATCTGCGCATCGACGCCGAGGGCGACCTCGACGTGCGCGGCTTCTTCGGCCTCGACGACACCGTGCGCGCCGGATTCCAGCAGGTCCGGGTGACTGTGCATATCGACGGCCCGGAGCCGGCGCAGCGTTACGCTGAACTGCAGGCCGCCGTGGACGCCCACTGCCCGGTTCTCGACATCTCCACCGGGCCGACGCCCGTGCTGACCAGACTGATCACTTCCGAATCGGAAAACTCCACAGTTTCCGCCTGATTCTTCGCGAATCGGGCATCCTTGGGGGCGGCGCACCGCCGCCCCATGCGCGACGACCCATCCCATCGACACCTTTTGGAGCTGAAACCCATGACCGACTCCGTCGAGCCGAACGATCCGGCGCAGAACTGGAGCTTCGAGACCAAGCAGGTTCACGTCGGCCAGATTCCCGACGGCACCACCAACGCTCGCGCGCTGCCGATCTACCAGACCACCTCCTACACCTTCCGCGACACCGATCACGCGGCGGCACTGTTCGGTCTGGCCGAGCCCGGCAACATCTACACCCGCATCATGAACCCCACCCAGGACGCGGTCGAGCAGCGCATCGCCGCCCTCGAGGGCGGTGTGGCGGCGCTGCTGCTGTCCTCGGGCCAGGCCGCCGAAACCTTCGCGATCCTCAACATCGCGGGCGCCGGTGACCACATCGTGTCGAGTCCGCGCCTCTACGGCGGCACCTACAACCTGTTCCACTACACGCTGCCGAAACTGGGCATCGAGGTGTCGTTCGTCGAAGATCCCGACGATCTGGATCAGTGGCGCGCCGCGATCCGCCCGAACACCAAGGCGATCTACGGCGAGACGGTGTCCAACCCGCAGAACCACATCCTGGATCTGCCGGGCCTGGCCGAGGTCGCGCACACCGCCGGTGTGCCGTTCATCGTGGACAACACCGTGCCGACCCCGTATCTGATCCAGCCGCTGAAGCACGGCGCCGACATCGTCGTGCACTCGGCGACGAAGTACCTGGGTGGCCACGGTGCGGCGATCGCCGGCGTGATCGTCGACGGGGGCACATTCGACTGGACGGTGACCGACGAGCAGGGCAACTCGCGCTTCCCCGGCTTCACCACCCCGGACCCCAGCTATCACGGCGCGGTCTTCGCCGATCTGGGTGCGCCGGCCTACGCGCTGAAGGCGCGGGTGCAGTTGCTGCGCGACCTCGGCTCCGCGGTGGCCCCGTTCAACGCGTTCCTGATCGCCCAGGGGCTCGAGACGCTGAGCCTGCGGGTGGAGCGCCACGTCGCGAACGCGCAGGCGGTCGCTGAATTCCTCACCGAGCGGCCGGAGGTCACCAGCGTCTTCTACGCGGGGCTGCCGTCGTCGCCGTGGTACGAGCGCGGCCGGGAACTGGCCCCGAAGGGCGCCAGCGCGATCGTCGGCTTCGAACTGGCGGGCGGTGTCGACGCGGGCAAGAAGTTCGTCGACGCGCTGACCCTGCACAGCCATGTCGCCAATATCGGCGATGTGCGTTCGCTGGTCATCCACCCGGCCTCGACCACGCATTCGCAGCTGACTCCCGAGGAGCAGCTGTCCGCGGGCGTGACGCCGGGCCTGGTCCGGCTCGCGGTGGGTATCGAGGGGATCGAGGACATCCTCGCCGACCTGCGGACCGGTTTCGACGCCACGCACTAGTTCTCACCGATGCCCGGTTCGCCGCCACCCTGCGGTGGACCGGGCATCGTCATGTCTGCGAAACACCAACCGGCACATCGGGATTCGCGCGCGAATGTTCGGAAACGACGCGGCGGACCCTCCAGACGAAGGGCCCGCCGCGGGCAGTGGATCGGGGAGTCGACCGCAGCCCTCGGGACTCTCGCTCGATCCGGACGCCGAGTTGAGTGTAGGTCAGCCTTACCTAACTAAGCAAGAGCGTCGCACCGGCAACCCTCGATCGGCCAGCGCCAGTAGCAACGCCTGCCCTCGCTCGGTCCCGGCATCCGCGCCGGTCCGCGCCAGTTCCGGCACGTAGGTGGCCGCGCCGACGATGGATTCGCCCACCAGATTCCAGAATCGCGCCCGGCTCAGCCCGGCACAGCGATACAGGCTCTCACACACCAGCGTCAGCGCCGCCTCACAGCGATGCGCCAGCCACACCGACAGCGCCCGATCACACGGCAGCGTCACCACACCCGGACGCCCGGCCAGCGGATCACCCGCCACCACGCGAATCGTCGTGTCGGACAGGCCCGCCCAGTCCAGTCCGCCGTCGTTGTCGGTGTGCACCCACAGATTCTCGAGCCCGGGATCCCAGGCCCGGTTGTCGCAGACCGCCAGCGCGACCACCCGGCCGACCACGGCATGGATCAGGGCGGTGGCGACCACCTCGGCGGCGATCTCAGCGCTGACCATCTCCGCCGCGTGCCGGCGATACATCAGCTCGATGCGACCTTCGCGCACCCCGTCGGCCAGTCGCCACCAGCGCCGGCGACCCTGTTCGGCCATCGCCGCCATGGCGTAGACCCGCGGATGGCCGGGCTGCAGCGCGCGCAGCCGGACGCAGATCTGTTCGAACGCCGGCTCGAGACGGCGAGCCGGGAAAATCGTCACTGGTTCGGACATCGAACCCCCTCAACGTTCGGCATTACGGTCGACAACGGAAGATAGGTTAGGCTTACCAGACTTGTCCGGCGATGGGTCGCCGCGCAAGTGCCCGATCGCCATGAAACGCGTCACCCAGGAGTCGTTCGCCGCCGTGTCCGCCGCCGTCACCACCCCCCGTCGCCGTGCGAGCGGCCTGGCACTCCTGGCCGGGGTGCTGCTGCTCGCCGTCGTCGCCGGACTCGCCGTCGGCGCGAAATCGCTGTCCCCGGCCGAGATCTGGCATGCCGTCTCCTGTCCGGACGGCGTGCCGTTCACCTGCCCGGCAGACGGGCAGGCCGATCGGATCGTGCGCGAATTGCGCCTGCCCCGAACGATTCTCGCACTGCTCACCGGCGCCGCGCTCGGTATCGCCGGTGCGCTCATCCAGGGCTACACGCGCAATCCGCTCGCCGATGCCGGATTGCTCGGCCTCAACGCGGGCGCGGCGTTCCTGGCCGCGCTCGGCATCCATCTGTTCGCGCTCACCCAGCCGAGCCAGTACATCTGGTTCGCCTTCGCCGGGGCACTGGTGGCGGGTGTGGCGGTGTTCGGCGCCGCGGCGACCGGCGGCAGCCGGTCCACCCCGTTGACGCTGGTCCTGGCCGGTGCGGCGGTCACCGCACTGCTGCAGGCGCTGACCAATGCGGTGATCCTGCTCGATCCGGCCGCGCTGGACACCTACCGCTTCTGGGTGGTCGGCACACCCGCCGGTCACGACCCCGCGGTGGCGGCCCAGGTGGCGCCGTTCATCCTCGCGGGAGCGGTGCTGGCGATCCTGGCCGCGCCCGGGCTCAACGCGATCGGCCTCGGCGAGGACGTCGCACGCGGACTCGGGGTGAACATCGCGCGCAACCGCGCGATCGGACTCACCGCGGTGGTGCTGCTGACCGGCGCCGCGACGGCCGCGGTCGGCCCGATCGCCTTTCTCGGATTGGTCGTTCCGCACCTGGGCCGCATGATCACCGGCCCGGATCACCGCTGGCTGATTCCCTATTCGGCGCTGCTCGGCGCGATCGTGCTGCTGCTGGCCGATGTCGTCGGCCGGGTGATCGCACCGCCCGGCGAGTTGCAGGCCGGTATCGTGCTGGCCGCGATCGGCGCCCCCTGTTTCATCGCCCTGGTGCGCCGGCGGAAGGTGGCCGAACTGTGAACGCGCGCAGCGATATCCGCACTTCCGACGCCGCGGGCACGGAATCGAATACCGGGGCGGGGACCACTGGAGACGAACAGACCGGGAGCGCCCGCACCGAGGCGGTGTCCGGCTTCGGCGGCGACTCTCCCGGTGCTGTCGAGGCGGCGTCCGGCTCCGTCGACGATTCGAGGAACGCTCCCGACGGGGGCCGATCCGGCGCGGAGCTGACCCGGGTCCAGCCGGCCGTGCGAATCGCCGGAATGTCTGCGGTACTTCGCCTTTCGATGCTGCTGTCACTGCTCGCGCTCGCCGCGGCGATCGCGGTGCTGTTCGTGGTCGACATCTCGGTTGGCGACTATCACATCGCGCTCGGACGGGTGCTGGACGTGCTGACCGGCGGCGGGACCCGCTCGCAGCGCTACGTCGTCATGGAATCGCGATTGCCGCGAGCGGTCACCGCGCTGGTGGCCGGAGCGGCGCTCGGCATCGCGGGTGCGATCACCCAGTCGATCCTGCACAATCCGCTCGCGAGTCCCGACGTCCTCGGCATCACCTCCGGGGCGAGCTTCGCCGCGGTGGCGGTCCTGGCCGGAGCGGGTGGCACCGCCACCGGAATCGTGGCATCGCTGGGCGTTCCGCTCGCGGCGCTGGCGGGCGGGCTGGCCACGGCCGCACTCATCGGCGTCCTGGCGCTGGGGCGCAACAGCGGCGGCGACACCGGGCTGAGCGGAATGCGATTCATCCTCATCGGCATCGGGGTCAACGCGCTGCTGCTGGCCGGTATCAACTGGCTCGTCACCCGGGCGAGCCTCGACGACGCCACCCGGGCGCAACTGTGGCTCACCGGCTCGCTCAACGGCGCGGACTGGAATCGGACCGCGGCCGCGGCCGCGGGGCTCGTCGTCGTGATCGCCATCGCGGCGGGCTCGGCGCGCACCCTCGCCGCGCTGCGCTTCGGCTCCGACACCACCCGCGCGCTCGGTGTGCGCGTGCAGACTCAGCAGTTGGTGCTGATCGGCGCCGCGGTGGCGGCGGCCGCGCTGGCCACCGCGGCGGTCGGCCCGCTCGCCTTCGTCGGATTGGCCGCGCCGCAGATCGCGCGCCGGCTGCTGCGCACTCCCGGCGAGCCCGTGATCGGCTCGGCTCTGACCGGCGCGCTGATCGTGGTCGCCGCCGATGTCGCGGCCCGCACCGTCGTTCCGGTCGATCTGCCGGTCGGCCTGGTCACCGCCGCGTTCGGCGGACCGTTCCTGCTGTTGCTGCTGATACGCGTGAACCGGAAGGCGACCTTGTGAGCACCCGAACCCCGCACCGGAGCACCGGCCACGACGACGCGCACCGCCTCGCCGCGGAGAACATCACCCTCGGCTACGGCGGCCGCGTCATCGTCGACGGCCTCAGCGTCGATATCGAACCCGGCCTCATCACCACCGTGATCGGCCCGAACGGCTGCGGCAAATCCACCCTCCTGCGTGGACTGGGCCGCCTGCTGCGGCCGAACGCGGGCCGAGTCCTGTTGGACGGCAAGGCGATCGCCACCATGAAAACCCGCGACGTCGCCCGCATCGTCGGCATGCTGCCGCAGACCCCGGTCGCGCCGGAAGGCCTGACCGTGGCCGATCTGGTCGCGCGCGGCCGCCATCCGCATCAATCGTGGCTGCGCCAGTGGTCGGCCGACGACGAAACCGAGGTCGCGCACGCCCTCGCCCAGACCGGCGTGGCGGAACTGGCCGACCGCACCCTCGACGAACTGTCCGGCGGGCAGCGTCAGCGCGCGTGGATTTCCATGGCGCTGGCCCAGGGCACCGACATTCTGCTGCTCGACGAGCCCACCACCTATCTGGATCTGGCCCACTCGCTGGAGGTGCTCGACCTCGTCGACCGGTTGCACGACGATCTGGGCCGCACCGTGGTCATGGTGTTGCACGATCTGAACCTGGCCATCCGCTACAGCGACCGGCTGATCGTCATGCGCGAGGGCCGCATCGTCGCCCAGGGCGCGCCGGGTGAGGTGATCGATACCGAACTGTTGCGAACGGTATTCGGCCTGCGCGCCGAGGTGCACACCGATCCGGTGTCGGAGCGGCCGATGATCGTGCCGATCGGATCCCGGCACGTGATCGGCGCGGTCGGCGGACCACGCGCGACCGATTCCGCGAGTTCCCCGACCACCCTATGAAAAATCCCACACAGCTACCGACCGGTTACGACGAACTGTAGTACGCATTTGTGTCGTTGCCTCCGTAAGCTGGAGGGATGGCAGGTCTTGGTGAACTCGAGAAAGCGGTCATGGACCAGTTGTGGTCGGCCGATGAACCGCAGACGGTACGGCAGGTCCACGAAGCCCTCGCCGCGCGCCGCGAGCTCGCGTACACCACGGTGATGACGGTGCTACAGCGGCTGGCGAAGAAGAATCTGGTCGTGCAGCAGCGCGACGACCGGGCACATCGATACGCGCCCGTGCACACACGCGACGAACTCGTGGCCAGTCTGATGGTCGACGCGCTGCAGCAGGCCGACGAAGTCGGTTCCCGGCGCGCCGCGCTCGTGCACTTCGTCGAACAGGTCGGAAAGGATGAGGCTGCCGCACTCCGGGATGCACTCGCTAAGCTCGAAGCAACCGAGACCGCGCGCAACCCGTCCGAGGACGAGAACACCGCGTCCGACGACAACGGAGTCGCCCCGCCGCAGTAGCTGCGTGGTGCTCTCCGCCGCCGCGATCTCGGGCCCCTGGCCCCACAACGCAGTGAGCTGAGTATGAACGCAACCGCGCCGGTCTTCGCCGGTCTCGCCTTGCTTCTCGCGGGACCGGTCCCGGCTCTGCTCAGCCGAGCCACCTGGCCGTACCGGACACCCCGCGCGGCGCTGGTGCTGTGGCAGGCGGTCGCGCTGGCGGCGGTGCTGTCGGCGTTCGGATCCGGGCTGGCCATCGCCAGCCTGCTGCTCGTCCCGGGACCCGACGGCCGCCCCACCACCTCCCCGACCAAGGAGATCGACGCGCTCGGTCTGGGGCTCTGGCTGATCTACGTCGTCGTCTTCGCGCTGACCCTGCTGGTCGGCGCGCGCCTGATCTATGCCGCGATCCGGGTCGGCGTGCACACCCGCCGCCGCCGCGCCCGGCACCGGATGCTGGTCGACCTGCTCGACCAGGGTGGCGACCCGACCCACGGCGATCTGATCGCGACCTCACCGCTGGCCGGTACCCGGGCCGCCGATATCCGCGTCCTGGCCGCCGCCGAACCCATCGCCTACTGCCTGCCCGGTCTGCGCCAGCGCGTGGTGCTGAGCCAGGGAACGTTCGCGAATCTGTCGAAATCCGAGCTGACCGCGATCGTGAGCCACGAGCGTTCGCATCTGCGGGCCCGCCACGACCTGGTGCTGGAGGCGTTCACCGCCGCGCACGAGGCGTTCCCACGGGTGGTGCGCAGCAAATCCGCGCTGGATTCGGTGAAACTGCTGATCGAACTGCTCGCCGACGATTCCGCCGTCAAGGTCACCGGCCCGACCCCGCTGGCCCGCGCCCTGGTGACCTGCTCGAATTCCACCGCCCCCCAGGGAGCGATGGCCGCCGGCGGCCCGACGACGCTCATCCGCATCCAGCGCCTGACCGGTCCGCTCGGCGATCTGCGCATCGCGACCGCGGCCTATGCGACGGCCGCCGCGATCCTGGTGGTTCCGACCCTCGCGGTGGCGATTCCGTGGCTGGTCGAATTGAACCGGTTGCTGAGTGCCTGAGCGACGGCGTTCACCGGGAGCTCGCGGCCGGCAGTCGAACAACCGCGGGGACAAGCCCTTCGGACGCGGCGGGCCCCGGGGCACGCGATCTTCGGGAGGTTCCGGGCGGACCGCGGGCGGCCGGCCGACGAGCGAGCCCAAGGGACGATCGGACCGCACGTCGAGTGCCGGAGACCGGGCGCCGAAGGACGGTCGCCGAGCCGGCCACGACACCGAACTGTCGACCTCATCGCCCGGCAGCGAAAATTCTCCAGGTCCGGCCGTGCTCGCAGGGCCCGGATTCGCGGAACTCGGCCTGCCGGTCGATCTGGTCCAGGCGTTGCGGCGCGGACGTCTCGAGACCGCCTTTCCCATTCAGGCCGCGGCGATTCCGGATGTGCTCGCCGGTCGCGATGTGCTGGGACGCGCTGCCACCGGTTCCGGCAAGACACTGGCCTTCGGCCTGCCGATGCTGGTCCGGCTGCGGCGCGGTGCGTCCACACCACGCCGTCCTCGTGCTCTCGTACTCGCCCCGACCCGCGAGCTGGCCGCGCAGATCGAGGCGGCCCTGGACGAGGCGGCGCTGGCGCTGGGCCTGCGAGTGGCGACCGCCGTCGGCGGCGTACCGATCAAACGGCAAGCCGATCGCCTGGCTCGCGGGGTGGACCTGCTGGTCGCGACCCCCGGCCGGCTCACCGACCTCATCGACCAGGGCAAGGTCGGCCTGGACGCGGTCCGCGTGGTCGCGGTCGACGAGGCCGACCACATGGCCGAACTTGGCTTCATCGACCAGATCCGAGCGATCCTCGACCGCCTCCCCGCCGACACCCAGCACCTGCTCTTCTCGGCAACCTTGGACGCCGCCGTCGACACACTGGTGCACACGTATCTGAACGACCCCGTCAACCACGACGTGACGACCACCGCCGCGACGCGGCGACCCTCCGAGCAAGCCGGGCGTCGCGCGGGAGAAGCCGAGCCCGGACTCGCCGCTCCTGGCACGCAGGCCATCGCGGTGCCAGTCGAGGGCGGGGCCGGTGACACCGAAAAGCACGCCGGGCGCCACGCCGCAGCGCTCGAGCCGGGCGCGTTCGAAACCGGCACGGATTCCGGGACGACCGGACAGCCGGCCGAATCGGCACATGGACGAGCCGTACGTGCCGCGCGGACCGAATCGCTCTCCGAGGCAACGGATTCGGTGGCTGCACCCGAGACGGCCGACGCTCCGGCTGCCGGGGCCGGCAGCTCGCGCACCGGCAGCGAGCTCGGTGGGCTCTCCCCTTCCGGCACGGCGAAGGTCGCCCACTATTTACTGCAGGTGCGAGCATCCGACAAGCGCGCGGTGGTCACGGAGATCGCCGGGCGGGAGGGGCGCACGCTGCTGTTCGTCCGCACCCAGTACGGCGCGGACAAACTCGCGCGGAGGCTGCGGGAAGCGGGCGTCGGGGCCGTCGCGCTGCACGGCGGGCTGAGTCAGGCGCAGCGCACGCGCACCCTGGCCGTCTTTTCGTCCGGCGTGGCACCGGTCCTGGTAGCCACCGACGTGGCAGCGCGCGGTATCCACGTCGACGAGGTCACGCTGGTGGTGCATGTCGATCCCGCCGCCGACGCCAAGGACTATCTGCATCGCTCCGGTCGCACGGGCCGCGCGGGCGCGAGCGGCGTCGTCGTCACGATCGGCACCGATGCGGGCACGGAGACAGTACTCCACGACGCCGCAATCGAGTTCCATCACATACGCGTACGCGCGGGCGATCCCCGGCTCACCGACATCACAGGGGCGCGGCCGCCGACCGGGCGCCCGATCTCCGATCCGGCCGCCGCCCCACCCGCGGCCGCCGACACGCGGAAAGTCGACACGCCCGGCACGTCCCGGCGAAACACCCGGCCATCGCACGCCCCCCACCGCCCTCGCACGCGCCGCGCCCACTGAACACCCACCGGGATCTGCCTGGCCCAGCGCCGACTCGCTACAGTCACCGAGTGCTCGACCTCATCGCGCCGACCACGCAACTGCACAGCGCCTGGCTCGATGCGCATGCCGAATGGGGCCCCGGCGCACATGAAGACGGGTTCGGGCTGACACCGGCCGACGACGTCGACTCGCCGGCCGGATTCGCGACCTGGGTGGCGCGGCTGGCCGACGAGTCGACGCACACGACATACCGGTGGGTCGTCCGTGACCAACACGTCCTCGGCGGGATCGCGCTGCGTCACCATCTCGACGAGTACGTGCGCTGGGCCGGCCACATCGGCTTCGGCATCCGCCCGGCCGCGCGGGCTGGCCGGCTGGGCGCTGGGACGAATGCTCGACCACGCCCACCAGCTCGGCATGGACCGCCTTCTGCTCGTCTGCGCCGTCGACAACGTCGCCTCCGCGAAAACCATCCAGAGCCAGGGCGGAGTGTTCGAAGGAATTCGCGACACCGCTCTCGGCCCCGCGCGGCGGTACTGGATCACGCTTCCGCACCCGAGCAACTGATTCATGAACCAGCACCGGTGTGGTCGACGGGTCCCCATAAGGTTCGTATTCGACGGGGCGGCGTCGCATCGCCTCTCGGAATACCTTCCACCACAGCGGTTTTCACGGCATCGGTGCATGAGCCGTCCTTCAGGTCGACACCGGATCGGCCCAGCGCACGGGCGCCTGCCACCAGACCCGCGACCACGGAGGCAGCCTGCCGATACCCCAACCCGTCGGGCGGGTGGATATTCGACACGCAATTGCGTTCGGCGTCGGTGCGGCCGGGGCGAGGCCGGTGAGTCAGGTAGATGCCGAGGCTGTCGGCCACCGACAGGCCGGGGCGTTCGCCTATCAGAATCAGCACGGTGCGCACGCCGAGAGCCGCACCGAGATGGTCGCCGATCGCCACCCGCGCCTGGGTCGCGATCACCGGCGGGGCCAGCGCGTAGTGCGGGGCGAGTTCGTCGACCAGGGCGGCGAGCAGGTTCGGCCCGTGTGTCGCGAGCGCACGGGGTGACAGACCGTCGGCAAGAACGAAGCCCACGTCGAAACCTGTGGGCGAGGGGAACTTTCGTATCGCGGAAGTATCCTCGGGCGCTCGCCCGAGATCGGGCCGGCGCAGATATTCCGCGCGGTCTCGCGCCCGGCTGCGCACCCGGATCGGCGTCCCGATGTCCAGCGCGGCGACCCGTTCGCACAGCGCATCCACGTCCACGGATGTGTGCACCGCGTCGCGCGCCGCCGCATGCGCGGCCCGGAATTCCAGGACCCGCGCGGTGGGCAGTGCGTCACCGGTCCGGCCGAGCCCGATCCGCGCCTGCGTCGCCGCGCGCAATTCCCGCCAGAACGACTCGCTGTCCGCGCCACCTCCAGCGGTATGGCGCGCCCGCCCGACGCCGGCCATGTCCATCTCGCCCGCGTCACCGCGCCCCGCGCTCATCGGGGACCCGCCAATTCCCGCAGCGGCGAGCTCAGCGGTTCCACCGCGGCGATACCGCCCGCCGCGTCCAGCATCCCCAGCCCCGCCAGCCACTGCTCGAACTCCGGCGCGGGCGCTAGTCCCAGCAGCCGGCGCACGTACAGCGCGTCGTGGAAGCTCAGGCTCTGATAGCCGAGCATCACGTCGTCGGCCCCGGGCACCGCGATCACGAACGCGACGCCGGCCGCGCCCAGCAGCGTGAGCAGGGTGTCCATATCGTCCTGATCGGCCTCTGCGTGGTTGGTGTAGCAAACGTCGACGCCCATCGGCAGGCCGAGCAGTTTGCCGCAGAAGTGATCTTCGAGCCCGGCCCGCACGATCTGTTTGCCGTCGTACAGATATTCCGGGCCGATGAACCCGACGACCGTGTTGACCAGTAACGGCTCCAGTTCCCGCGCGACGGCGTACGCCCGCGCCTCGAGCGTCTGCTGATCGACGGGCCTGCCGCCGGTACCGAGATGCGCGCCCGCCGACAATGCCGAGCCCTGCCCGGTTTCCAGATACATCACGTTGTCGCCGACGGTTCCGCGCCCCAGCGACCGTCCGGCGGCATCGGCCTCGCGCAGCAGCGACAGATTCACCCCGAAACTCGCATTCGCCGCCTCGGTCCCCGCGACCGACTGAAAGACCAGATCCACCGGCGCCCCCGCCTCGATCAGCCCCAGCGTGGTGGTCACATGGGCGAGCACGCAGGACTGGACCGGGATGTCGAATCGGGTCCGCACGTCGTCGAGCAGCGTCAGCAGCTCGGCGGCGGCTCGCGGCGAGTCGGTGGCCGGATTCACGCCGATCACCGCATCACCACAGCCGAGCAGCAATCCGTCGAGTACCGCCGCGGCGATTCCGCGCGGATCGTCGGTGGGATGATTGGGCTGCAACCGGGTGGCCAGCCGCCCCGGCAGTCCGATAGTGGTGCGGAAACCGGAGCGCACGTCGGCGGCCCGCGCGACCGCGATCAGATCCTGATTGCGCATCAGCTTGCTCACCGCCGCCACCATCTCCGGCGTCAAACCCGCTGCCACGGAACGCAATACCGCTGCCGGTGGTTCCGGCTCCGATCCGGCGGCCACCGCGAGCAGCCAGTCCCGCAGCCCGCCGACGGACAGGTGCGCGATCGGCGCGAAGGCGGCGCGATCGTGGTTGTCGAGAATCAAGCGGGTGACCTCGTCGGTCTCGTACGGCACCACCGGATCGTTCAGGAATTCGCGCAGCGGCACCTCGGCCAGCGCCCATTGCGCCGCGGCCCGCTCCGCGTCCGAACTCGCCGCGCATCCGGCCAGTTCGTCGCCGCTGCGCAGCGGTGTCGCCTTCGCCAGCAGCTCGACCAGCCCGTCGAAGGCGTAGGTCCGGCCGTGGAGGGTCTGCTGATACCGCGTCATCGGGTCTCCTGCGGATACGCGCGTCCTGTCCACCCTCACCGCCGGTGGTGGCTGCCAGCGTACCGCCGCGCCCGCACCCTGCGATGTCCGTTATGTCCCAACGCGTTACGATCGGGTAAGCACTCCGACACCACGGGGAGGCGCGCATGACCGAACGCAAACCGGCCCGCATGGGATTCGAATCCTGGATCGACAAGCAGATCCGCGAGGCGACCGAGCGCGGCGAATTCGACAATCTGGCCGGCACCGGCAAACCCCTGCCCGGCATGGGCGAGCCGTACGACGAGAACTGGTGGCTGAACAACTACCTGCGCCGCGAGGGCGTGGGCGGGGAGGCGTTGCTGCCGACCTCGCTGACGCTGCGCCGCGATCTGGAGCGGTTGCCCGAGCGGGTCGCGGAGATGGACTCCGAGGCCGAGGTCCGCGCCTACGTCTCCGAGCTCAACATGCGCATCGTGGAATGGATCCGGATGCCACACGGACCACACGTCCGCCTCGCCCCCGCACGAGCCGACGAGGTGGTCGCGCGCTGGCGCGCCGACCGGCGCATCCGGCAACGGCCGGCCACCGGTAGCGGAAAGGCCTCTCCCTCAACCACTTCCACGCGCCGACAGGACAGCCGCCCACCGTGGTGGCGCCGACTGCTCCGCCGCGACCGCCCCGGCGCCGCCTAATCCTGCGAAGGCGGGAATCCGCCCGTGGCGACCGGCCCCCACCGCTGCACCTCGATCCGGATCAACGACTTGTTCTGCCGCGCCATCGCCGCGCGATAGTCGTCCCAGTCCGGATGCTCACCCGCGATGCAGCGGTAGTAGTCCACCAGTCCGTCCAGCGCTTCGGGCATGTCGAGCACCTCGGCGCGCCCGTCGATCTGGACGTACGGGCCGTCCCAGTCGTCGGACAGCACACAGATCGACACCTGCGGGTCGCGCCGGACGTTGCGGGTCTTGGCCCGCCCGGGATAGGTGGAGATCACGATCCGGCCGGAGCCGTCGACGCCGCAGGTCACCGGAGACATCTGCGGGGCGCCGTCGGCGCGTGTGGTGACCAGGACGCCGCGGTGACGCTCGCGGGCGAAGTCGAGCAGTTCGGTCCGGTCGACCTCGGTGGCGGTCGCGATCCGTGGCATGGGCGATCCTTTCTCGACGGTCCTCTCGCACCCACCCTGCCATGATCGATTCCCCTACAATGGCCGGAGTGCAGTTTCTCCCAGGACACACGCCGCCGTACGACCTCACCTACGACGATCTTTTCCTCGTACCCAATCGCACCGATGTGTCGTCGCGGTTCGATGTGGACCTGTCCACCAGCGACGGAACCGGCACCACCATTCCCATCGTGGTCGCGAACATGACCGCGGTCGCCGGGCGCCGCATGGCCGAAACGGTCGCGCGCCGCGGCGGCATCGTGGTGCTGCCGCAGGACCTGCCGATCACCGCGGCCGCCGACACCATCTCCTTCGTCAAGAGCCGTTCGCTCACCGCCGACACCCCCGTCACGCTGGGGCCGGATCATTCGGTGTCGGACGCGCTGGCGCTGATCCACAAGCGCGCCCACCGCGCCGTGGTGATCGTCGAGAACGACAAGCCGGTCGGTGTCGTCACCGAAGCGGCCTGCGCCGATGTGGACCGCTTCGCCCGGCTGCGTACCGTCGCCGACACCGATTTCGTCAGCGCCGCCGCCACCGCCTCGCCGCGCGAGATCTTCGACCGGCTCGAGGCGGCCCATGCCGGTCTCGCGGTGCTGGTCCACGACGACGGCACCCTCGCCGGTGTGGTGACCCGCACCGGCGCGGTCCGCGACGGTATCTACACCCCCGCCGTGGATCGTCACGGCACACTGCGCATCGCGGCCGCGGTCGGGGTGAACGGCGATATTCCGGGGAAGGCGAAGGCTCTGGTCGACGCCGGCGCCGACGTCCTGGTCATCGACACCGCCCACGGGCATCAGGAGAAGATGCTCGAGGCGTTGCGCGCGGTCGCCGATCTGAAACTGGGTGTGCCGCTGGTGGCGGGCAATGTGGTGTCCGCGGCCGGAACCCGCGACCTGGCCGAGGCGGGGGCCGACATCGTCAAGGTCGGTGTGGGCCCGGGCGCCATGTGCACCACCCGCATGATGACCGGCGTCGGCCGCCCGCAGTTCTCCGCGGTCGCCGAATGTGCCGCGGCGGCAAAGGATCTCGGCGTGCACATCTGGGCCGACGGCGGCGTCCGTCATCCCCGTGACGTGGCGCTGGCACTGGCCGCGGGCGCGTCGAACGTGATGATCGGCTCCTGGTTCGCCGGCACCTACGAATCGCCCGGCGATCTGCGCGTGGACCGCGACGGCAACGCCTACAAGGAGAGCTTCGGCATGGCCTCCAAGCGCGCCGTGGCCGCCCGCACCGCCGCCGACAGCGGATTCGACCGCGCGCGCAAGGCGCTGTTCGAAGAGGGCATCTCCTCCTCGCGGATGCGGCTGGATCCGGAACGCCCCGGCGTCGAGGACCTCATCGACCACATCTGCTCCGGCGTGCGCAGCGCCTGCACCTACGCCGGCGCCCGCACGCTCGCCGAACTGCACGAGAAGGCGGTGCTCGGCGTGCAGTCGGCCGCCGGTTTCGCGGAAGGACGCCCGCTGCCCTCGGGGTGGTGAGGCTCACCCACGCGGACGGCGGGCCAGGAGGAGCCCGCCACACACCGGGCGTCTCCGCGGCCGCCGCGAGCCGATTCGCCGCGCCGCAGGGGGCGCGGCGCGCCGTGCCGCTCGGTCGCCGCGGGGATCCCGGTAACATAGGCTGTGCCGACCGGCGGGGACTGCTCCGCCGACCGGCATTGCGTTTTTGTTCGGCTCGTCCACTTGCGAAAGGAACCAGTTGTCACCCGCGTCCGAGGGCGCCACACAGGAGGGCTCCTCTACCGAGCCGGGTGACCAACCCGGCGCCTCCGTCTCCGCAGATCCTCCGTTACCCGGTGGGCGGTGCCGATCGTGTCCGTAGTGCTCACCATCGTCAGCCTGCTGGGATTCATCGCGCTCACCGCGGGCACGGCGATCTTCGTCGCCGCCGAATTCTCGCTCACCGCACTCGAGCGCAGCACCGTCGAGGCGCACGCCCGCGAGGGTGACCGTCGCGCCCGCCAGGTTCGCCACGCGCATCGCACCCTGTCGTTCCAGCTGTCGGGCTCGCAGCTCGGCATCACCATCACCACCCTGGTCACCGGTTATATCGCCGAACCCGTGCTGGCCCGCCTCATCGAGCCGATCTGCACCGCACTCGGCGCCGGCCCCGGGACCGCGCAGGGTATTTCGCTGGTGATCGCCCTGGTGCTGGCGACCTCGCTGTCGATGACCTACGGCGAGCTCGTTCCCAAGAACATCGCGATCGCCAAACCGCTGACCACCGCGCGCTGGACGGCCGGTCCGATGATCGTGTTCACCACGGTCTTCTCCTGGCTGATCAAACTGCTCAACGGCGCCGCGAACTGGGCGGTGCGCCGGATGGGTATCGAACCGGCCGAGGAATTGCGGTCGGCACGCTCACCTCAGGAACTGGGCTCGCTGGTGCGCACCTCCGCCATGCGCGGATCGCTCGATCAGCGCACCGCCCTCGTGGTGGACCGCTCGCTGCTGTTCGGCGAGCGCAGCGCCGAAGACCTCATGACGCCACGGGTGAAGATCGAAACGCTGGATCAGAACGACACCATCACCGATCTCATCGCCGCCGCCGGCCGCACCGGACTGTCGCGTTTTCCGGTCATCGACGGCGATCTGGACAACACCCTCGGCATCGTGCACGTCAAACAGGCGTTCCTGTATCCGGGCGGGCAGCGTGGCACGATCGCGCTGTCCTCGATCGCGCGTCCGGTGCCGATCGTGCCCGCCAGCCTCGACGGTGACACCGTGCTGGAACGGGTGCGCGCCGACGGGATGCAGCTCGCGCTGGTCGTCGACGAATACGGCGGCACCGCGGGCCTGGTGACCATGGAGGACATCATCGAGGAGATCCTCGGCGACGTCCGCGACGAGCACGACGAGGAGGAACTCGACGTGCGCCGCACCGCCCTGGGCTGGAATTGCTCCGGCCTGTTGCGCATCGACGAGGTGTCGCGGGCCACCGGCTACGACGCGCCCGAGGGTGAATACGACACCCTCGGCGGGCTGGTTCTGACCACCCTGGGCCGGATTCCGGTGGCCGGCGACGAGGTGTTGCTGCCCACCCCCAGCTCGACCAACGGGCACGCGATGCAGCCGCATACCCACGGCGGCTGGCTGGCCCGGGTGGAACGAATGGACGGACGACGCATCGACCGGGTGCTGATGCAGCCGGTGGACGCCGATGCGGTGACGACGTGGGAGCTCAGCCATGGGTGATCTGTTCGGACTGTTGCTGACCGTCGTCCTGCTCGGCACCAACGCCTTCTTCGTCGGGGCCGAGTTCGCGCTCATCTCGGCCCGCCGAGACCGGCTGGAAACCCTTGCCGCCCAAGGCAAACGGGGAGCCGGCACGGTGATCGGCGCGGCCGAGCATCTGTCGATGATGCTGGCCGCCGCCCAGCTGGGCATCACCATCTGCTCGCTGCTGCTGGGCCGCATCGGCGAACCGGCGATCGCACATCTGCTCGAGCGTCCGTTCGATCTGGTCGGCGTACCGGATCAGCTGCTGCATCCGGTGGGATTCGCGCTGGCCCTGGGGATCGTGGTGATCCTGCACATGCTGATGGGCGAGATGATCCCGAAGAACATCGCCTTGGCCGGGCCGGAGCGGGTGGCGTTGCTGCTGGTTCCGATCATGCTGTGGTGGCTGCGCCTGGCCCGCCCGCTGATCGGCCTGTACAACCTGGCCGCCAATCTCACTCTGCGTGCACTGCGCATCGAGCCCAAGGACGAACTCGACGCGACGGTGTCGTCGGTGGAGCTGGCGGAGATGATCGGCGAATCCCGCTCGGAAGGTCTCATCGACGAGGAGGAGCACCGCCGCCTCACTCAGGCGCTGGGCACCACCGACCGCATCGTCGCCGATGTGATGGTCCCGCTGGCCAAGACGCGGTGTGTGCCGCTGAGCGGTGACGGCACCACCCTCGGCGATATCGAATCCGCGGTCGCCGAAACCGGCTTCTCCCGCTATCCGGTGCGCGCCACCGACGGCTCGCTGGTGGGCTATCTGCACGTCAAGGACGTACTGGACAAGGTGGCCGACGATTCGGCCGGACCGTCGACACCGATCCCGCGCACCGATATCCGGCCGCTGCCGACGCTGAGCATGGGCACCACGCTCTACGAGGCACTGGCCCGGTTGCGCCGCACCAGCAGCCATCTGGGCCGGGTCATCGACACCCGCGGCAACACCGTCGGCATCGTCGCGCTCGAGGATCTGGTGGAAGAGTTCGTGGGCACCGTGCGCGACGCCACCCACCGGGTGGCGGAATGACCGTGGACGCGACACCGGCGGCGCAGGGGCTTCGGGTCCTGCCGCCGCACCGATGGCGGGCCCGCGCACAGGCGCATCGGGAACGGGTCGACGAGATGGTCGGCCCGTACCTGCGCCACCGCGCCGACGGCGGCACACATCCGGTGATCGACTTCCTGTTCACCTACTACGGCCACAAACCGGCCCAGCTGCGCCGCTGGCATCCGGGTTTCGGCGTGGCGCTGGCCGACGCCGAAGAGTACGCACAACGCCGCGGCTACCACCGGGTCGAGACGTCCGGCGGACCGGCCCATACCGCCGACCCGGCCTTTCTCGACCGCCGCCGCGACACCGTGGAATTCGTCGCGGCCCTGCTGTCGGCGACCGCGGACCGGCCGGCGCACCTGTCCTGCTTCGGATTACACGAGTGGGCGATGGTCTACCGCAGCGACGACGTGCGCCACCGGCAGGTCCCGCTGCGGCTCGGACGCGCCGGAACCGACGCCGTGGTCGATTCGATGTCGTTGCGCTGCACGCACTTCGACGCCTTCCGCTTCTTCACCCCCGAGGCCGCGCCACGCAATACCGAACAACTCACGCGCGAGGACCAGGTCCGCCGGGAACAGCCCGGCTGCCTGCACGCGGGCATGGATCTGTACAAATGGGCGTTCAAACTGGTGCCGCTGATCGATTCCGATCTGCTGCTGGACTGTTTCGCTCTCGCCTGCGCGGCCCGCGAAATCGATATGCGCGCCAGCCCCTACGACCTCACCGACTACGGCTATCAGCCGATCGCCATCGAAACCCCCGGCGGCCGTGCGGAATACGTCCGCGCTCAATCCGAGCTGGCCCGGCGGGCGCAACCGCTGCGCACCCACCTGCTCGGCCGCTGCCGGGCACTGCTCGCGTCGTTCTGACCGCGTGGTGAGCGGCTCAGCTCGCGCGCCGGATACTCAATTCCGCCGTGGCGTCGTAGATCCACGACATATCCGCCGCCGCGAAATCCGCCAGCCAGGTGGACGGCGCCGCCGAGGTGAGCGTCTCGAAGTTCCAGTAGTCCTTCCACAGCGAGACGCGCCCGTCGCGTACGCGGTGCACCGAGACGAAGGGCAGTTCGGCGCGCTCGCCGGTCGGCCACACCCAGGTTTCGGAGTGCTCGTAGATCACGTCCGGCCCCTCGGCGACCAGCAGACCGTCGTGATTGGTGTATTCGGCCAGCCCCGCCAGCCCGATGCGCAGGCGCTTGACGGTGTCGGCGGGTCCCTTCGCCGCCAGCGTGGGACCGGTCGGCACGTCGAGGTAGATACAGTCCTCGGTGAGCGATGCGGCCACCGCGTCCCAGTCGCGCCGGGCCAGTGCCGCCCACAGCCGCAGCACTACCGCCCGCGGTTCGTCGTTGTCGGACATACCTTTTCCTCGCTCTCCGGTTGGGTTCCGGTGCTTTCCGATCCCGCGCCGCGCGCGGTCACACCACCGGGTCGATGGTGGCGTTGATGGTGTGGATGGTGCCGTCGGGAATGACGAAGGTCTCGGTGATGTCGACGGTCATCAACCGCACTCCGGCGACACCGGAGTCGAGCAGATAGCGTGCGGTCACCACATCACCGCATTCGGTCATCCGCAGATCGCGAATATCCTGAATTACCGAATATTGGACGCCGTGATTCAGCTCCTGAGTAAGCTGCGGCCCCGAATAGCCCGTTTTCAGCCCGGCTTCGACCCGGGTGGCGTCCGGCGCGAACGGCACGGCACTCGCATCGTGTGAAACCAGCGCGTCGATATATGCGCGGGCGACGGCCTGCCGGGGCGTATCGGCCGGATTCGGTGCTGCCGCAGCCATTCCCACTCCGGCGTTCAACGCGGCAGCCACCGCACCCGATATGACTGCAACGTGTTTCATTCCCATGCGCAGAGTTTGTCTCACGTGTTGCTGCGGCGCAACAGCTCGGAGCACCCGGACCGCTTTCTCCGAAAACCGACCCGATGAGAAGGTGGCTGAGCTACCGTTTCGATGCGTTGTCCGCAACCGGTGGTACCGACTATCTCGGCGGCGGTGACGCCCAGCCCGTTTCACTGTGGAAAGTGGGGGTCCCGCAATGGCGCGGAGCTCTGGCAGACGCACGCCCAAACCACTCATCGCCGCGGCCGCCGCCGTACTCGCCGCCGCGATCCTGCCGGTCGGCGGCGCATCAGCGGATCTGCAATCCGATATCGCCACCCAGGTACAGGAATTCCTCGATATCGGCAAGGTCGCGGTGCCCCCGGCCGACTGCGGTCCGGGTTCGCGACCGGAAACCGGTATGCAGGGCGACGTTCCGGCCGCGGACCGCGCCTCCGGTCGCAGCACGCAGGGCTACACCTGCAATATGTCGTTCGTCGGCGGATATGCCGGGCACGGCGCCGGCATCACCTCGACCACCTACGATCACTGCTCCTACACAGGCTCGTTCTTCCCCGGCGATCTGCTCGGTCCCGCACAGGGCGTGCAGGTGATCGACGCCTCCGACCCGGCGCATCCGGTGTTGAGCACCACCCTCACCGAACCGGCGATGATGGCCGGCACCTGGGAGAGCCTGAAGGTCAACACCGCACGGAAACTGCTGGTGGGCACCGGAGTTCCGTTCCTCGAGGGCACGGGCTACCTGTCGGTCTACGACATCTCCGACTGCGCGCATCCACGACTGCTCAACCCGGGACCCGGCACCAACCTGGCCATGCCCCTGCCCATCACCACCCACGAGGGCGGCTTCTCCCCCGACGGCCGCACCTACTGGGCCTCGGGCATCGCGCCCGGATTCGTCAGCGCGGTCGACCTCACCGATCCGGCGAACCCCCACGTGATCTGGCAGGGGCTCACCGGCATCGAGGCGCACGGCTTCGGCATCAGCCCCGACGGCAACCGCATGTATCTGTCTGCACTGGGCGGATTCACCGTGCTCGATATCAGCGCGGTGCAGCGTCGCGATCCGAATCCGCAGGTCAACCACATCGGCCGGGTGTTCTGGACCGACGGCTGGGCGACCCAGCACAGTGTGCCGGTCAGCTACGACGGCACGCCGTATCTGTTCACCGTCGACGAGGCGGGAGCCGGCGGGGTGAAACTGGTCGACCTCTCCGACGAGAACAACCCCAAGGTCGTCGAGAAGATCAAGTTGCGGATCGATCTGCCGGAGAATCAGGACAGCATGCTCGCCTCGTCGATGGGCGGGTCGGTGTTCTCCTACGATCCGCACTACTGCGCGGCCGACCGTCCCGAGAATCCGACGGCGCTGGCCTGCGGATGGGAATCGTCCGGCATCCGGGTATTCGATGTGCGCGATCCGTTCCGGGTGCACGAGATCGCCTACTTCAATCCCCCCGCCCGCACCGGACAGAATCTGCAACTGTGGAACTCCCCGCACGCGCTGGGTTCCCTGATCGGACCGCCCGCGCTGGAAGGGTTTTCGGTGGCGCGCGCCATTCTGGACGGCAAATTCGATCCGGCCCAGGCCTTGTCGCCACGCACCGGGATGCTGGCCTTCGGTGACGTGTCCTCGGACTGGTGTTTCGCGCCGCCGGAATGGCACGGCAGCCAGCTGTGGACCTCCTGCAACGACAACGGATTCATGGTGTTGCAACTGGACAACGACGTGTATTCACCACCCGCCGACCAGCAGTCGATCGTGGGGTCCTAGATGTCGCGGTGGCTACGCTGGGGATCCTACGCGGCGGTGGCGTTGATCCTGCTGGTGATCGGCGCCGCGCTGCGTCCGGTCGTCCTGCCCGAGAAGCACACCGCCGCACCGGTTCTCGATGCCACCGAAATCGGGTTCGCCCAGGATATGACGGCTCATCACCAGCAGGCGATCCAGATGGTGCAGCGCCTGGATCCCAGGGTGGATCCCCAGGTATCGCGGCTGGCGCAGCAGATCGACCAGTCACAGCGGGTGGAGATCGGCACCATGCTCGGCTGGCTGCGTCTGGCGAACGCCGCTCCGGCAACGGACCGGCCGATGGCCTGGATGACCGCGGATACGACTGCGGCTCACCATCATTCGATGAGCCCGACGTCCACTGCCGCCTCGCCCGGTATGCCGGGGATGGCGACCATGGCCGAACTGGATCGGCTCTCGGCCGCTCGCGGCCGCGATGCGGAAGTCCTGTTCCTGCAATTGATGTACCGCCACCACCAAGGCGGTATCGCGATGGCTCGCGCCGCCGATCAACAGATCGCCTCCGGTCCGGTGAAGGAGCAGGCCCGGGCCATGCTCGTCGCCCAGAGTCAGGAGACCGGGTTGATCGCGCTGATGCTGAACCAGCGTGGGGCACAACCACTGCCCTAGGCTCTTCCGGCACGGCGCAGGGGCACACCACTGCGGTGTCCGCCGGCTCGGCGTCCCCACGAGACGGCCGGTGGGCCGGAGTGACTTCCCCGGCCGGCGCAGGT
>NZ_CAWMPM010000025.1:0-204665 GCF_963869435.1 Nocardia violaceofusca NBRC 14427 | reverse complement strand
GCCGCAGGCTCGCGGCAGCAAGCCGCAGGCCAGCACCACTCCGGCGCCGACCTCCAACGCCGCCCCCACCAAGACCGCTCCGGCCGAACCGGCCGCCGACGAGTCGAAGGTGCTGCGCGGTCCGGCCGCGGCGATCGTCAAGAACATGTCGTCGTCGCTGACCATCCCGACCGCGACCAGCGTGCGCGCCATTCCGGCGAAGCTGATGATCGACAACCGTCTGGTCATCAACAACCATCTGGCCCGTACCCGCGGTGGCAAGATCTCGTTCACCCATCTGCTCGGCTACGCGATCGTCCAGGCGGTCAAGGCGTTCCCGAATATGAACCGCCACTTCGCCGAGGTCGACGGCAAGCCGAATTCGGTGACCCCCGCGCACACCAACCTCGGCCTGGCGATCGACCTGCCGGGCAAGGACGGTAGCCGCACCCTGGTCGTCGCGGCGATCAAGAACACCGAGACGATGTCGTTCGCGCAGTTCCACAGCGCCTACGAGGACATCGTGCGCCGGGCGCGCGACGGCAAGCTCACCACCGAGGACTTCACCGGCGTCACCATCTCGCTGACCAACCCGGGCACCATCGGCACCAACCACTCGGTGCCGCGGCTGATGCCCGGCCAGGGCGCGATCATCGGCGCGGGTGCCATGGAGTACCCGGCCGAATTCCAGGGTATGAGCGATCAGCAGCTCGCCGAGATCGGTATCGGCAAGCTGATGACGCTGACCTCCACCTACGACCACCGCATCATCCAGGGCGCGGAGTCGGGTGATTTCCTGCGCACCATCCACAACCTGCTGATCTCCGACGAATTCTTCGACGAGATCTTCCACGGCATGGGTGTGCCCTACGAGCCGGTCCGCTGGCGCAAGGACATCAAAGAGCGCGGTGTCGACAAGAGCGTGCGCGTCCAGGAGCTGATCGCCGCGTATCGCAGTCGCGGCCACCTGATGGCCGACACCGATCCGCTGCGGCTGGTGAAGGACAAGTTCCGCAGCCATCCCGACCTCGACGTCACCCAGCACGGACTGACCCTGTGGGACCTCGACCGCGAATTCAACGTCGCGGGCTTCCACGGCCAGGAGCGGATGAAGCTGCGCGACGTGCTCTCGGTGCTGCGCGACGCGTACTGCCGCCACGTCGGTGTGGAGTACACCCACATCCTGGAAACCGAACAGCTGCAATGGATTCAGGACCGGGTCGAGCAGAAGCACGAGAAGCCGACCGTCGCCCAGCAGAAGTACATTCTGTCGCGGCTGAACGCGGCCGAGGCGTTCGAGACCTTCCTGCAGACCAAGTACGTCGGCCAGAAGCGCTTCTCGCTGGAGGGCGCCGAGTCGACCATCCCGATGATGGACGCCGTCATCGACCAGTGCGCCGAGCACGGGCTCGACGAGGTCGTCATCGGCATGCCGCACCGCGGCCGCCTGAACGTGCTGGCCAATATCGTCGGCAAGCCGTACTCGCAGATCTTCACCGAGTTCGAGGGCAACATGAACCCGGCCGCCACCCACGGCTCGGGCGATGTGAAGTACCACCTCGGCGCGCACGGCACCTACATCCAGATGTTCGGCGACAACGACATCGAGGTGTCGCTGACGGCCAACCCGTCGCACCTCGAGGCCGTCGACCCGGTGCTGGAGGGCCTGGTCCGCGCGAAGCAGGATCTGCTCACCAAGGAAGACCTGGTCACCAAGGGCGAGGAGGCGCGCACCTTCTCGGTCGTGCCGCTGATGCTGCACGGTGACGCGGCCTTCGCCGGCCAGGGTGTGGTCGCCGAGACGCTGAACATGTCGGGCCTGCGTGGCTACCGCGTCGGCGGCACGGTGCACATCGTGGTGAACAACCAGATCGGCTTCACCACCGCACCGGAGAACAGCCGCTCCACCGAGTACTCGACCGATATCGCCAAGTCGATCGGCGCGCCGATCTTCCACGTCAACGGCGACGATCCCGAGGCCTGCACCTGGGTGGCGCGCCTGGCGACCGACTTCCGCGAGAAGTTCCACAAGGATGTGGTCATCGACCTCATCTGCTACCGCCGTCGCGGCCACAACGAGGGCGACGACCCGTCGATGACCCAGCCGTACATGTACGACGTCATCGACACCAAGCGCAGCGTCCGCAAGTCCTACACCGAGGCTCTGATCGGCCGCGGCGACATCTCGATGAAAGAGGCCGAGGACGCCCTGCGCGACTACCAGGGCCAGCTGGAGCGGGTGTTCAACGAGGTCCGCGAGCTGGAGAAGTATCCGCCGGAGCCGAGCGAATCGGTCGAGGAGGAGCAGACCGTGCCGGGCACCGTCGTCACCGCGGTCGACAAGTCGGTACTGCAGCGCATCGGCGACGCCTTCCTGGGTGTGCCGGACGGCTTCAGCGTGCATCCGCGCGTGAAACCGGTGCTGGAGCGCCGTCGCGAGATGGCCTACGAGGGCAAGATCGACTGGGCCTTCGCCGAGCTGCTGGCCTTCGGCACCCTGATCGACGAGGGCCGCGCGGTGCGCTTGACCGGTCAGGACTCCCGGCGCGGCACGTTCACCCAGCGGCATTCGGTGATCATCGACCGCAAGTCCGGTGCCGAGTACACCCCGCTGCACAACATCGGCAGCGAGAATCCGGGCTGGTTCGCGGTGCACGACTCGGCGCTGAGCGAGTTCGCGGCCGTCGGTTTCGAATACGGCTACTCGCTGGGCAACCCGGACGCGCTGGTCCTGTGGGAGGCGCAGTTCGGTGACTTCGTCAACGGCGCGCAGTCGATCATCGACGAGTTCATCTCCTCCGGTGAGGCCAAGTGGGGTCAGCTCTCGGAGGTCGTGCTGCTGCTGCCGCACGGTCACGAGGGTCAGGGTCCCGACCACACCTCCGGCCGTATCGAGCGGTTCCTGCAGCTGTGCGCCGAGGGTTCGATGACGGTGGCGGTGCCCTCCACTCCGTCGAACTACTTCCACCTGCTGCGCCGGCACGCACTCGACGGCATCCGCCGTCCGCTGATCGTTTTCACGCCGAAGTCGATGCTGCGCAACAAGGCCGTCGTCTCCAACGTCGAGGACTTCACCGACGCGAAGTTCCGCTCGGTGCTCGAGGAGCCGACCTACGAGAGTGGCGACGGCGACCGGTCGAAGGTCAAGCGGATCCTGCTGACCAGCGGCAAGCTCTACTACGAGCTGGTCGCCGAGAAGGCCAAGAAGAACCGTGACGACGTCGCGATCGTGCGCATCGAACAGCTGTACCCGATCCCGTCCTACCGGCTCAACGAGAAGCTCGCGACCTACCCCAACGCCACGGATCTGGCGTGGGTCCAGGAGGAGCCGGCCAACCAGGGCGCCTGGCCGTTCTTCGGGTTGAACCTGCCGGAGATCCTGCCGGACCGGTTCAACAAGCTGCGCCGCATCTCCCGCCGTGCCATGTCGGCCCCGTCCTCGGGTTCGTCCAAGGTGCACGCGGTGGAGCAGCAGGAGATCGTCGACGAGGCCTTCGCCCCCACCGAATAGGTCGCACCGAATAGGTCGTATCGCCCGGACGCCGGGCCGGATCGCTCTGCGGAGCGGTGCGGTCCGGCGTTCGCCGTTTCCGGCGCCCGGATTCGTGTCACATTCGGGCACGCTCGATCGTCGTCATGAGTGGAACCACCTTGTGCCGGCACACTTCCGCGTCGTATATTCGGCGTGGAATATTTGAGCCGGAGCATGTCGGGCCGTCCGCGTAGTGTGCGGCGGCAGTGACGAAGGGAGTCGAGACCGATGTCCAAGCAGCCGGGTGCCACGTTGACGCCATTGGCGATCTCGGTACTGGCGCTGCTGGAAGAAGACCGCATGCATCCGTACGAGATGTATCAACTGCTGCTCAAGCGCCGGAAGGACAATCTGCTCAAGATTCGCCCCGGCTCGCTCTATCACACGGTGACCCGGCTGGCCGAACAAGGCATGGTCCAGGCGGAGGGTACCGAGCGTTCGGGCAACCGGCCGGAACGCACCACCTACCGCATCACCGAAGCCGGTACCGCGGCGCTGCGCACCCGCATCGCCGATATCGTCCGTCAGCCGATTCGTGAGTATCCGATCTTCCCCATCGGCTTGGCGGAGGCCCACAACCTTCCGGTCGACGAGGTGATCGCCCTGATCACCGAGCGTATCGGCTGGCTGGACAACGACATCACCGAACTCGACGCCATCCGGGAATGGGCGCGCTCCCGCGAGGTACCCCGGCGGTACTGGATGGTCATCGACTATCTGGTGGGGCTCGCGCGGCACGAAGTCACGTGGCTGCGCGGTCTCATCGAGGAGTTGCGCGACGGTTCGCTGCCGTGGCTGGAATTCGACGAGGGCGGAACCCGTTGCCCCGAGAAGACCGGTGACCTCGGCCATGACTGGGGTGCGGCCCTGACCGACGACGTACTCGCCGAGCTGCGGAAAGGCGGTGCGACCACTGCCGAGCACTGATCGGGCGCAGGTACGTGGCGCGCCCCGAGACCTTCATACGAACCACCCATCGGTCGTCGTCGTCGATCGATGCCGGGAACAGGAACGAAATCTATGACATCGCAAAGAAATCCGTGGCTGGCGCTCACCGCGCTGGTCGTCGGGTTCTTCATGATCCTGCTGGATATGACCATCGTCGCGGTGGCCAATCCGGCGATCATGCAGGACCTGCATACCGACATCAACAAAGTCATCTGGGTGACCAGTGCCTATCTGCTCACCTACGCGGTCCCGCTGCTGGTCACCGGCCGCCTCGGTGACCGTTTCGGCCCGAAGAACATCTACCTGGCCGGTCTCGCGGTCTTCACCCTGGCCTCGCTGTGGTGCGCGGTATCGGCCAATGTGGAGATGCTGATCGCGGCTCGCGCGGTGCAGGGCCTGGGCGCGGCGTTGATGACGCCGCAGACCATGGCCGTCATCACCCGCACCTTCCCGCCGGACAAGCGCGGCGCGGCGATGGGGCTGTGGGGCGGCGTCGCCGGCCTCGCGACACTGGTCGGCCCGATCCTCGGCGGCGTGCTGGTCGACTGGCAGGGCTGGAACTGGATCTTCTACATCAACGTGCCGATCGGCGTGATCGCGTTCGCGCTGGCGATGTGGCTGGTGCCGAATCTGGAGACCCACCAGCACAAGTTCGACTTCGTGGGCGTGGTGCTCAGCGGTGTCGGCATGTTCCTGCTGGTCTTCGGCATTCAGGAGGGCAACACCCGGGACTGGGACGCCTGGATCTGGACGATGATCATCGCCGGACTGGTGGTGCTGGGTCTGTTCGTGGTGAACCAGGCGCGCAACAAGGACGAGCCGCTGGTTCCGCTGAGCCTGTTCCGCGACCGCAACTTCTCGATGTCGAGCGTCGCGATCGCCGCGATGGGCGCCGCGGTCACCTCGCTGATGGTGCCGGCGTACTTCTACCTGGAGGCCGTGCGCGAATACACCCCGACCCGCGCCGCGCTGGTCTTCGCGCCGATGGCCATCGTCACCGGTCTGACCGCGCCGTTCATCGGCAAGATCTCCGACCGGATGCCGCCGCGCATTCTGCCCACCCTCGGATTCGGGGTGTTCGCCCTGACCGTCTTCGGCTTCGCGGCACTGATGAAGCCGGACAGCTCGATCGTGCTGTTCCTGGTGGTCGCGGGCATCGCCGGTCTGTCGAACTCCTGCATCTGGGCGCCGCTGGCGTCGACCGCCACCCGCAACCTTCCGATCCACCAGGCCGGCGCCGGCGCGGGTGTCTACAACACCACCCGGCAGGTCGGTTCGGTACTCGGTAGCGCCGCGATCAGCGCGCTGGTCTCGGCCCGCATGTCCGCGCAGGGTCTGGGCAGCGGACAATTCGGCGAGGGCGGCGGCACCGGAATGGGCCATATTCCCGAGCAGATCCTCGACAAGTTCAGCACGGCCCTCGGGCAGGCGATGATCCTGCCCGGCGCGATCCTGCTGATCGGTGTGGTGGCTTCGGCCCTGTTCGTCGGCAGCTCGGCGAAAAAGCAGCAGGAGGCCGAGGCCGGTTCCGAACCGGAGAAGGCCGGCATCCCCGGCTGAGGCCTGAGGCCGGTCGGCGCGCCGAACAGGGTGCGCGCAGCGCGATACGAGGTCCGCGTGGCAGTACGCCACGCGGACCTCGCCGTCTTCGCCGCGGTGCGCGTCACCGATCGGCGCCGGGCCGCATATCCCCGCTCGGCCGCGTCGGCGGAGGTCGCGCGGCTACCCGACTCGGATCGTCCGCGAGGGGTAGCCGCTCGCTCCGTCCGGAATGACGTCGGCGACCTCCGCGGTCTGAACCGTGCCGGTGCCGTCGGTGGCGCGGGCGCGGACCGTATGGGTTCCCGCGGCGGCATCCCAGTCGTAACTCCATTGCCGCCACGTGTCGACGGACGGTTCGGCGGCCAGGCGGGCGGGTTGCCATGGGCCGTTGTCGATCTGGACCTCGACGGCGTCGATGCCGCGGTGTTGTGCCCAGGCCACACCGGCGATCGTCACCCTCCCGGCCCGGACGGCGCCGCGCGGGGTGTCGATGCGGGTGCCGGTTTTGATCGGCCCGCGTTCGGACCAGCCGCGCCGCGTCCAATAGGCCTGAGCGCGATCGAATCTCGTGATCTCGAGTTCGGTGACCCATTTGGTGGCCGAGACGTAACCGTAGAGACCGGGCACGACCAGCCGGGCCGGATATCCGTGCTCGACGGGCAGCGGCTCACCGTTCATGCCGACCGCCAGCAGCGCGTCGCGCCCGTCGGTGAGCGCGGCGAGCGGACTTCCGGCGGTGAAGCCGTCGGCACTGCGGGACAAGACCATATCGGCGTCGGGATGCGGGCCCGCCTCGGCGATCAATTCGTCGAGCCGATAGCCCAGCCAGCTCGCATTGCCGATCAGATCGCCGCCGACCGGATTCGATACGCAGGTCAGCGTCACCAAGCGTTCCACCGACGGCCTGCGCGCCAGATCCGCGTAGTCGAGCAGGATTTCGCGATCCACCATGCCGTGGATCCGCAGTGACCACGTGTCCTTGCTGACCTGCGGAACGGTCAGCGCGGTGTCGATCCGGTAGAAGTCGGAATCAGGGGTGAGATACGACGCCAGTCCCGGTACTCGCAGATCCGCGGCCGGATCCACCGGGGGCACCGGCACATTCGGCGGCGGCAGCCGCACCGCCGCCCGTTCCCCCGCCACACTGCGCGCGCTCGCCCCGAGTACGCGCCCGGCGATTCCGGCCGCCACCGCCAGTACTCCCACCCCGACGATCCCCCGCATCACGTGCCGTCGATCGACCTGCGCCACATCGGGTTTCACCACGCGTGGCCAGGCGGCTCCGCGCGCACTCAGGCGAGCGTCGTCTCCCTCGACGAGCGCCGGCATCGCATCGGGGCCCTCGCTACCGGCAGGGTCTTGCGCACCCGTTTCCGCACCGGCCCCAGCTCCCCTGCCCGCACCGGCACCGCCACCCGAGCCCGGCGCCGCGGGCCCGCCGTCGCCACCACCCCGCGCCATCGCCGGCGCACCGAACGCCTCGTATCGCCGAATCAGCCACCGCAGCGAGACGATTGCCAGCACCACCCCCACGACCGACGGCAGCGCCCAGGTCCAGTCGGCGGCCGGGCGTTCGAGCGCAGCCCACGCCGCCCCGATGCCGAAGACGCCGAGCACCACCGAGCCGATCGGCCGCGCGGTTCGCTCGACCACCCCGACGAGCGCCGCGACGATCAGCGCCACCACGCCCATCAGCAGATACAGCATCATTTTGTCGTTCGTGCCGAAGGTGTCGATCGCCCATTCCCGCACCCCGTCGGGCGTGTGGTCGACCACCGTCGCCCCGATCGCCGCCAATGGCGCGCTCCCCGCCCCCACCGGGACCGACACCAATTCCGCGGCGCCCAGCGCCAGCCCCGCGGAGACGATTCCGCAGGCCGCGCGCAGTCCCGATCCGGCCATAACGGCGAGCGTACTGCGGATTGCCCCGGGCGAACCCTCCCGAACGAGCGCAACGGCCGCAGCGTCACGGATTCGTCAGAACTCGAAGCCGGACGTGATCCAGCCCATGTCGGCGGTTCCACGGCAAGCACCCAGCCGCTTCTCAGGAATCGCGCGCTTAATTGATAGAGGATCCAGATGCGTCGGGGCCGGGTCCGAGCCGACACACAGGATGTGACCGAACAGGACGTGATGAGCGTGTATCCGAACGAGGGCAATCGGCCGCACCAGCCTGGACCGTACGAACAGCGGCCGGGGGCATACGGCCCGCACGGCTATCCGGGTCAGCCGCCGTACCAGGGGCAGTATCCGGGTCAGCCTCACCCGCAGTACTCCCCGCGCGGACGCACGCCTCGGCACGGCCTGACCTTCGGCGCGGTGGCGGCCCTGGTCGCGGTGGTGGCGCTCGCGATCGCCCTGGTCGGATCCCGCATCGATGCGCACGGCCCCAACCAGGCGGCCCCGTTCGGCCACGGCCAGGGTTCGGTGGTGCAGCCGGTCGATTCGCAACCGCAGTCCACGGCGCTGGAGCAGGCGGCCAACGCGGTGGTGCCGGGCATCGTCGTGATCAATACCGAACTCGGCATGCAGAACGGCGCGGGCGCCGGAACCGGCATCGTGCTGGGCTCCGACGGCACGATCCTCACCAACAACCATGTAGTGGAAGGCGCGACCGACATCTCGGTCACCGACCTCGGCAACGGCCGCAGTTACAGCGGCAGCGTCGCCGGATTCGACCGGCAGGACGATCTGGCCGTGGTGAAGTTGCAGGGCGCCTCCGGGTTGCGGACGGCGCCGCTCGGCGATTCGGACCAGGTGAAGGTCGGCGATGCCATCGTGGGTGTCGGCAACGCGGGCGGCACCGGCTCCCCGACCGCCGCCGCCGGACGCGTCACCGCACTGGACCGTTCCATCACCGCCAGTGACGAATCGGCCGGCGCCGCCGAGCAGTTGACCGGTCTCATCCAGGTTGCCGCGAATATCCAGCCGGGCGATTCGGGTGGCCCGTTGATCAACACCTCCGGCCAGGTGGTCGGCGTGAACACCGCCGCGTCCCAGGGTTTCCAGCTCGGCGCGAGCGGTGGTCAGGGCTTCGCGATTCCGATCGACAAGGCGAAGACGATCGCCGCGCAGATCCAGGCGGGCAAGAGTTCGGACCGCGTGCACATCGGCGATTCCGCGTTCCTCGGTATCACGATGAGCGATGCCAACGGTTCCGGCGCGCTGGTCCGCAATATCGTGAGTGGCGGTCCGGCACAGGCCGCGGGCTTGGCCCCGGGCGATGTGATCACCGGGCTGGACGGCCACGGCATCGATTCGGCGACCACCATGACGAACACGATGGATCAGCATCACCCGGGCGATACCGTCACGCTCACCTGGGTGGACCGCTCGGGACAGAGCGAGTCCGGTCAGGCGTCGCTCGCCCAGGGGCCCGTGGGCTGACCCGGCACCGACGAGTTCAGTCGAATCTCGAGCTCGTCGGCCTTCTTGTCCGGTCCCTGCTCAGGCGTGACGCGTACCCCCACCACCGCTCCGGATTCCCGGTCGACGAACGACAGCGGCGGCTTCCCGTCCTGCAGATATTTGTCGCCCCACTGCATCAGTGACAGGAATACCGGCAGCAGGTCCTCACCGGCCGCGGTCAGGCGGTATTCCGCGCGTTCGCGCCGGCCGGGTTCCCGATACGGCACCCGTTCCACGATGCCCGCCGACTCGAGCTGTTTGAGCGCTCGCGACACCGCCGGCGCCGAGGTGCCGATCCGTGTCGTGAAGTCCTCGAATCGTGTTGTGCCGTAGAAGCATTCGCGGACGACGAGGAAAACCGTCCGGGTGCTGAGCAACTCGAGCACCCGTCCGGCCGAACATCGGTCACCGATCGACCAGGCATCCCGGTCGCTCAGCCGCGGCTCGAACATCATCGACACGACCCCATGTTACCTAACGCTTGCGTTACCCAGCCGGGCTGTGCTGTCATCTAACTAACGAGATCGTTACCCAGAGGGTGAGCAGTCGCCCCGAACGATCCGAAAGGACGAGAGATGGCCGGAATCGAAGGAGCGGTCGCACTGGTGACGGGCGGGCAGCGGGGGCTCGGCAGAGCCTTCACCGACGAGCTGCTCAGGCGCCGCGCCGCCAAGGTCTACACCACCGCCCGCACCCCGAAGGCCGCCGACGACCCCCGCGTCGAGCCGCTCGCGCTGGACGTCACCGACGCCGATTCGGTCGCCGCCGCGGCATTGCGGGCCCGCGACGTCGAAATCGTGGTGAACAATGCCGGCGTTCTCCTCCCCGCACCGCTGCTGACCGCCGATATGGCCGATATCGTCACCACGTTCGACACCAACGTCTTCGGCCCGCTGCGGGTGGCCCAGGCATTCGCGCCGATTCTGGCGGACAACGGCGGCGGCGTCCTCATCGACATCCATTCGGTGCTGTCGTGGGCCGCGGGCGCGGCGGCCTACGGTGCGTCGAAGGCGGCGCTGTGGTCGCTGACCAATTCGCTGCGGCTGGAGCTGGCCGCACAGCGCACGCAGGTGGTCGGCGTCCATCTGGGATTCGCCGATACCGAGATGGTACGGCGCCTCCCGGGCGACAAGCTCGCACCGAACGTGGTGGCCGAGGCCGTCTTCGACGGCGTACTGCGCGGCGATACCGAAGTGCTGGTCGACGACGTCACGCGCGGCGTGAAGGCGGCACTGTCCGGCCCCGTCGAAGGCCTCGCACTGACCATCTCCCGCTGAACCCGTTACCGCACATCATCTTTCGAAGGGATCACCGATGCCACTGTGGCATGTCCACCACCCCGCCGGCACCTATTCCGACGCCGACAAACAGGATTTCGCCCGAGACATCACCGCGCTGTACGCCTCCTTCGGCTTGCCGGAGTTCTACGTCGTCGTGCTGTTCCGGGAGATCGAGGAGACGTCCTTCTTCGTCGGCGGGAAGCCGTCGAACAACACGGTGCGAATCGTCGTGGAACATCTCGCGCGCCATCTGGACGACCCGCAGATGCGCAAGCGGTCGACGCAGCGGCTCAACTCGATCATGGAGCCCTACACCGGCGCGCGTGGATTGCACTGGGAATTCCACACCTACGAATCCCCGCGCGATCTGTGGATGATCGACGGACTGTTCCCACCGGACGCCGGCAGCGAGGCCGAACAGGCGTGGGTGCGCGCCAACGAACCCATTCCCTACAGCTAGCTCCCACAACCGACGCCGCCCGGCGGGCCACGGCGTGCGGTCGAAATCTATTCGCCGCCGTACAGATTGATCATCCACGGCACCGAGAATTTGTCGGTGACCATGCCGAACTGCTTCGCCCACTCGGTTTTGCCCAGCGGCATGGTGACCTGTCCGCCCGCGGACAACCCGGTGAAGATCCGTCCGGCCTCAGCCTCGTCGTCCACATCCAGGCAAACGCTGAACGGCACGTTGTCGTGGTTGATCTGCTGATCGGGCGGACAGTCCGACCCCATCAGCAGCTGATCCTCCCGCCAGGTCAACGCGGCGTTGGCGATTCGCTTGCCCACCTCTTCGGGCAGGTTCCCGCCACCGCCGTCACCCATGTCTCGATAGCGGACCATCTGCAGTTCCCCGCCCAGGATCGACTGATAGAAGGTGAATGCCTCCTCGGCATCCCCGTCGAACATCAGATATGCGGTAGCCGACTTCACGATTGCCTCCTCCGGAAGGGATACGGGCCTGCGGCCGGCGGCCACTGCCCCACAGATGAGACGGCGCCAGCCGGGAAAAATCATCGGGGTCGATCGCGCATATCGTCGCACGGCACGAACGCGAACGGCCCGCCTTCCGGATGAAGACGGGCCGTTCGGGCGTACGAGCGGGCTCAGCCGTAGATCGCCTCGACCTCGGTCGCGTAGTTCTTCATCACCACATTGCGCTTGAGCGACATCTTCGGCGTCAGCTCACCGCTCTCCTCGGTCCAGTCGACCGGCAGGATGCGGGTCTTCTTGATCGCCTCGGCATGGGAGACCAGCTTGTTGGTGTCCTTCACCGCCTTGTCGATCTCGGCGGTCAGTTCCGGCAGCTCGATCAGCTTCTCGATCGGGGTGTCCTCGGGCACGTTGTTGCGGGTCTTCCAGCCCGGCAGCGCCTCCGGGTCGAGGGTGATCAGCGCGCCGACGAACGGCTTGCCGTCACCGACCACCATCACCTGGCTGATCAGCGGATGCGAGCGCAGGGAGTCCTCGAGCATCGCCGGGGAGACGTTCTTGCCGCCGGCGGTGACGATGATTTCCTTCTTGCGACCGGTGATCGTGATGAAGCCCTGCTCGTCGATGGCGCCGAGGTCGCCGGTCTTGAACCAGCCGTCGTCGAAGGCGTCCTCGGTGGCGGTCGGGTTGTTCCAGTAGCCGGCGAACACGACCGGGCCGCGCAGCAGCAGCTCGCCGTCCTCGGCCACCTTCGCGGCGTGACCGCCGAGCGGGCGGCCCACCGAGCCGACCTTCAGATGTTCGGGGGTGTTCACCGAAACAGCGGCGGTGCTCTCGGTCAGGCCGTAGCCCTCGTAGATCGTGACGCCGATACCGCGGAAGAAATGACCCAGCCGCGCGCCGAGGGGGCCGCCGCCGGAGACGGCGGACTTGCAGCGCCCACCCATGGCCTCGCGCAGCTTGCCGTAGACCAGCTTGTCGAACACCGTGTGCTTGACCTTGAGCACGAGACCCGGGCCGCCGTTGTCGAGCGCCTGGCTGTACTCCACGGCGGTGTCGGCGGCCAGATCGAAGATCTTGCCCTTGCCGCCGTCGTGCGCCTTCTGCTTCGCGCCGTTGAACACCTTCTCGAATACGCGCGGCACCGAGAGGATGAAGTCCGGCTTGTACTCGCCGAACTGCTCGACGAGCGTCGACCAGTCGGCCGTGTGCGCGACGGTGACCCCGGCGTCGAAGGCCGCCAGCGCGACCGCGCGGGCGAAGACGTGGGCCAGCGGCAGGAACAGCAGCGAGCGATGACCGGGCTTGAGGAACTGCGGCATCGCGGCACGGTCGGCGGCCGATTCGGCGTAGAGGTTGGCATGCGAGAGCATGACGCCCTTGGGCCGGCCGGTGGTGCCGGAGGTGTAGATCAGCGAGGCCGGCGAGGCCGCCTTGACCTGCTTGCGCCGCTCGTGCACGGCCTCGTCGCCGAGATCCTTGCCCCGGGCGAGCAGGGTGTCGATCGCACCGTCGTCGATCACCAGCGGCTCGCGCAGTTCGGGCAGGCCGTCCTCGATCTCGGCGATGGTGGCCCGGTGCCGGGCGTTCTCGACCACGATCAGCTTGGTGCCCGAATCCGACAGGATCCAGCGCGCCTGCTCGGCGGAGGAGCTGTCGAAGATCGCGACGGTGCAGCCGCCGGCCGCCCAGATCGCGAAGTCCAGCACGACCCACTCGTACCGGGTGGAGGCCAGGATGGCGACCCGGTCGCCGAGTTCGATGCCGGAGGCGATCAGTCCCTTGGCCACCGCGGTGACATGTTTCGCGAACTCCGCGGCGGTGACATCTGTCCAACCGCCCTTGCCGTCCGGCCTGTTGAACACCACCAGGCCGGGCGTACGCTCGGCGTGCCGGAAGGCGCCATCGGACATATTGGCGTCTTCGGGGATGGTGTAGGTAGCCGGGACTTCGAACTCTCGCATCGGTGCCCTTCCACGTGGTCTACTCGCCAGTAATTTACGCCAGCCGCAACGGCAGGCTCCGCCCGGCCGCCCGGTCGAGAATTTCGACACGGATGCGGCCGGACGGAACCTGTCCTACGGCTTCTATCCTATGGATCCGGTTTGCGCTGGTTGCAGCGATTGACCGAGGAATCCCGCCAGTTCCCGCGCGGCGAGCGCGGCCGGCGCCACCAGCGACGCCTGCAGCTGCGAGACGTGCCAGAGCCCGCGCGTCACCGAGAACTGCACCGGCACCTGGGCTGCCCGCAGTGCGGCCGCCAGGCGCACGCACTGCGAATGCAGCAACTCGCCCTCGTCGACCTGGACGTAGGTCGCGGGTAGCCCGCCCAGCGATCCGAGCAGCGGCGCGTAGCCCGGATCGAGCGGATCGCCGTCGCCCAGATAGGCGGCGGCGCACAACCGCGACCACGCCTTGTTGACCACCAGGTCGCGCTCGCGGGCCGGCAGTTCGTTCGGGTCGGCCCACGGGGCGATCAAACCCAGTGCGGCGGGCCGCATTCCGTGCCGGTCACGCAGGCGCAACGCCAGCGCGAGTGATAGTCCGCCGCCGGCGGAGTCGCCCGCGACCGCGATCTGCTGCGGCGCCAGGCCGGTGGACACCAGCTCCAGGAAGGCCGCCTCGGCGTCGTCGAGCGCGGCCGGATACGGATGTTCCGGCGCCAGCCGGTAGTCCGGAACGTAGACGGGACAACCGATGTCGCGCGACAGATGCGCCGCCAGCGACCGATGGGTGGCCGGGGACCCGATGGTGTATCCACCACCGTGCAGGTACAGCACCGCACCCGGGCCGTCGGCTACGCCGGCGGTCACCCGCTCGGCGGGACGGCCGCCGAGCCGCATCCGATGCACCCGTGTACCGGCGGGCAGCGTCTGCAGCACCGAACCCGCGTCGAGCAGGTGGCGCTGCGCCGCCCACGGCAGCCGGCTGTGCATGGCGAACCGGAACATCGGCCCGAGGACGGCCCGCGCGACGGGCAGCGGCAGGGCCACGGATTTCGAAAAACCAGGCATCACAGTGAATTCCCGCGGCGAATCAGGGCAGGAACCGGCTGTTGACGACGTTCGCGATGCGCTGGTAGTAGGACGCGGTGGTGCGCACGAACAGATCGAGCGCCTTGGCCTCCCAGCCGATCAGCACGCGGCCGTGACCCTTGCGCACGGCCTCGGTGATGGTCTGCGCGGCCATCTCCGGGGTGTGCAGGGCGAGCTGCTTGTCGAAGAACGAGGAGAACTTCTGAGCGTCGATCCCCTCGGCGTAGGTGGCGTTGCGCGCCACGGCGGTCTTGATACCGCCGGGATGGACGCAGGTGACCTTGACCGGATGCTTGCGCGCCAGCATCTCCTGGCGCAGCGATTCGGTGAAGCCGCGCACCGCGAATTTGGCGGCGTTGTAAGCACTCTGGCCCGGCACCGCGATCAGGCCGAACAGACTGGACACGTTGATCACGTGGCCGTCACCGGATTCGATGATGGCGGGCAGGAACGCCTTGGTGCCGTTGACGACTCCCCAGAAATCGACATCCATGATGCGCTCGATGTCCTTGAACTGGGAGTCGACCACCTCGCCGTGGAAGGCGATACCGGCGTTGTTGTAGATCTGGTGCACCACGCCGAAATGCTTCTTCACCTCGTCGGCGTAGAGCAGCACCGCTTCGCGCTCGGCCACGTTGAGCCGATCGGACTTCACCTGCGCACCCAGCGCCTCGACGCGGCGGACGGTTTCGGCCAGTCCTTCGGTATCGATGTCGGAGAGGGCGAGTTTCGCGCCCCGGCGGGCCAGGTTCTCGGCCAGCGCGCGGCCGATACCCGAGCCGGCGCCCGTGATCACACATACCTTGCCGGTGAAATAAGCGTCATTGCTCACTGTGCTGCTACCACTTTCAGATCGGGCCGCGCGGCCCCGTCGGTCGATCGGGTCGTGTCGTATGCCGCGACGTCGAACTTCTCCGTCAGCTTGCGGAAGCGGAAGGTGAAATCGGGCCACAGCGTGGTGTTGTTGCCGTGCTTGTCCAGATACCAGCTGGCACAACCACCGTTGAGCCAGACGCTGTTGGACATGCGGTCCTGCAGGTCGCGGTTGTAGGTGTCCTGCACGTCTTTTCGCACCTCGACCGTACGCAGGCCGCGCTGGTCGAAGGTGGCGATCGCGTCGGCGATGTAGTTGATCTGCGATTCGATCATGTACACCATCGAGGTGTGGCCGAGGCCGACGTTCGGGCCGAGCAGGAAGAACATGTTCGGGAAGTTGTTGATCGCCGCGCCCTTGTAGCCCTGCTGCCCGATCTCGTCGAACAGCTCGGTGAGCGTGCGCCCGTCGCGGCCGGCGATCGTCTCGTACACCGGCGAATCGGTGACGTGGAATCCGGTCGCCACGATGAGGGCGTCGATCTCGCGTTCGGTGCCGTCGGCGGTGACGATCGAATTCGCGCGGATCTCGCGGATGCCGTCGGTGACCACGTCGACATTGTCGCGCCTGAGCGCCGGGTAGTACTCGTTGGAGATCAGCATGCGCTTGCAGCCGATGCGGAAGTTCGGCGTGACCTTCTCGCGCAACTGCGCGTCCGGCACCTCGAGCCGCAGCTTCAGCCGGGCGAGGCCTTCCAGCGCGAGCATGGCCGGCGGGAACTTCGCCAGGCCGACGACCTGCGTTTCGCGGGCTGCGTAGATGGCGGCACGCGACAACTTCTGCACGCCGGGAACGTATTTGAAGGCCAGCCGCTCGGGCAGGGTGTACGGACGGTCGATCCGCGGCAGCAGCCACGGGGCGGTGCGCTGGTAGACGTCGAGATGGGCCACCTTCGGCGCGATCGAGGGCACGATCTGGATGGCCGAGGCGCCGGTGCCGATCACCGCGACCCGCTTGCCGGTCAGATCCGCGTCGTGATCCCAGCGCGCGGAGTGGAAGATGCGGCCCTGGAAACCGTTGATGCCCTTGATATCCGGAAGGTTCGGTTCGCACAGCGCGCCGACGGCGGAGACCAGGATGTCGGCGGTGAACGCGCCCTGGCTGGTCTGCACCTCCCAGCGGGCCTGCTCCTCGTTCCACCGGGCGCCGGTCATCTCGCAGTCGAAGATGTGCTTGTCTCGCACGCCGTGCCGATCGGCCACGCCCTGGATGTAGGACTGGATCTCCGGCTGCTTGGAGAACGAGCGCGACCAGTTCGGATTGAGCGCGAACGAGTAGGAGTACAGCTGCGACGGCACATCGCAGGCGGCGCCGGGGTAGGTGTTGTCGCGCCAGGTACCGCCGACATCGTTGCCGCGCTCGAGCACCAGGTAGTCGTCGCGACGCTGCTGGCTCAAACGGATGGCCAGGCCCAGGCCCGAGAATCCACTGCCGACGATCAACGTATGCACATGACGCGCCCCCGCTACACTGCGGCTCCGCTCATCACGGCCTTCGCGGCGCTCTCCGTGGTCACGCAAGCTACCGCCTCCGAGCGCGTCGCTACGGCCGTTGTCTGTAACCCTACGACTCATGTATCCAACCCTACGATCCTATTGAGCAGGAGTCAACAGTATTGACTACCGTTCAGTAGGATGGCAACCGTGAGTGACAACGGTCCCGGCACCAAACGGGTGCGGCTGAGCCCGGGCGAACGGCGCGAACAGCTGGTGTCGCTGGGCGTGAAAATGCTGCGCGACCGCACGCTGGAGGACATCTCCATCGGGGAGATCGCCCGGCAGGCGGGCATCTCCCGCGGCCTGCTCTTCCACTACTTCGCGTCGAAGCAGGATTTCCAGCGCGCCATCGTGCGCCGCGCCAACGAGGAACTACTCGCTCGCACCATGCCCGACCGCAGCCTCGATCTGTTCAGCATGCTGCGCGACGCGGTCGAACGCTACGTCGAGTACGTCAGCGAGAACCGGATCTCCTACCAGGGCCTGCTCCGCGGCCCCGCCAGCGGCAGCCCCGAACTGATGGCGCTGGCCGACGCCACCCGCGATGCCATGGTCGATCGCATCCTCGCCGAGACACCGCTGGCCGCCGACGATCCCGAACTCCCGCGACTTCGCCTGGTGTTCCGCGGCTGGATCGCGTTCGTCGAGGAGACGACCCTGATCTGGTTGCGCGAGGAGCAGATCGGCCGCACCGAGTTGATCGACACCCTGGTCGGCGCACTGCCCGCGCTCGCCATGCATCCCGTGCTCACCGAATGGCTGGCCGGTTCGGCCGGCGGCACCGCGCTGCCCGCGTGACCACGGCAGCGGAGCTGCCCGCGTGACCTCAGTCCTCGTGCACGTATCCGGCGCGATCGCCGCGCCGCGGTAACCAGAGCGCGGTGACCACGGCGGCGATCAGAATCATGATCGCCGACACCAGCAGCGCTACCTCGAGTCCACGATGGAAGGCCTCGTAGGTGGCGTGGATGACCCGGTTCACGATCGGCCCGTAGGCGGCCGAGGCCGCCGCGTCACCCCCGGCCGGGACATTGCCGGTCTCGATGGCGTCGATGACGATGGCCTGGAAATTCGCCGGCACGCCGATCTGCCGCAACCGATCCCGCAGGTCCGAATTCAGGAAGGAATTGACCAGCGAACCCAGTACGGCCACCCCCACCACCGCCCCGACCTGACGCATGGTGTTGGTGGCGGCGGCCGCCATACCGGAATGTTCGGCCGGAACGCCGGACAGCACGGCCGAGGTCAGCGGCACCACCGCGATACCGAAACCGAGGCCGGCCAGCATCAGGGCCAGCGCCAGCGGCGTGAATTCGACTGTGACGCCGAGGAACTGACGCGTGAGCAGAATGCCCGCCGCACCGAGCACACACCCGGCGATCATCGGCGTGCGGGAGCCGCGCAGCGCCACCCAGAATCCGGAGATCAGCGAGCCGGCGATGATCGCCACGGCCATCGGGCCGAATACCGCGGCGGTTCGCCACCCCGAATAGTCCAGCACCTCTTGCAGATACAGCGCGGTGAAGAAGAAGATCGAGAAGATGCCGAAGTAGACCGCGAACGCCACCACCAGCGCACTGCGCACCAGCGGGCGCTCCAGGTAGCGGAAGTCGAACATCGGATTGCGCGCGCGCGACTCGACCACCAGGAAGGCGACGAAGGCGATCCCGCCGATCACGAACAGCGTGATCACCGAGGCGGCCGAATAGCCCACCTGCTCACCGGAGATGGCCGCGTAGATCACGCAGCCGAGAAACGTTGCGCCCAGGACGAATCCGGCCCAATCGACCGGGCCCGGCTGCGGATCGGCGCTTTCCGGCACGAATTTCAGCGCCGCCGCCAGCACGATCACGCCGACGATCAGGTTGAACCAGAAGATCGAGCGCCAGCCGAACGCCCCGACCAGCAGCCCGCCGATCACCGGCCCCAGCGCCAGCGCCAATCCGGAGACCGCCGCCCACGCACCCAGTGCCTTCGCGCGGGCGCCGCGATCGGGGAAGATGTGCCGGATCACCGACAGGGTGCCCGGTTCGGAGGCCGCCGCACCCACGCCCATGACCGCCCGCCCGGCGATCAGGATCGACACACTTCCGGCCACCGCGGACAACACCGAGCCGACGGCGAACACCACCAGCCCGCCGACCATGACGCGTTTGCGACCCCACCGGTCGCCGAGGGTGCCGGCGGTGAGCATCAGACTCGCGAACACCAGCGTGTAGGCGTTCACCACCCACTGCAGCGACACCACACCGGCATGGACGTCGGACTGGATATCGCCGAGGACGACGCTGACGATCGTGGTGTCGAGGAAGGTGACGAACAGGACGGCGGTAACCACCGCGAGCGCCACATAAGGACGCTCGGCACCGGGCGACACAGGTTGCGCCGCAACGGAACCCATCGAAGCCGCACCGCCCGCCGCCCCGGTCTCGGCCCCCGCGTTCGGGGCGGAGCCGGTACCGGGCACAGCGGATTCGGAGCCCGCCCCGGCAGCCGAGGCGGCCGATGCGTCGCGGTGCAGCGGACGACCAGATCCGGCGCCGCGGCGGTCCGACGGATCCGACGACGTCATCGCGATCTCAACTGGTCGGCGCGGGAAGGACGGTGGGGTTCCCAGGTGTCGCGCCGGGGGCCGGCGTCGCACCCGGACTCGGCGTCCCCGAGGCCGCGCCGCAGACCGGCGGGGCCGCGCCTTCCAGGGTGAGCAGTGCGCAGAAGGTCGCGGCCGTGACCTTCCAGGTGCCCTCGATCTGCACCGCGCCGCCCTGCTGACCGGACAGCGCGGGTGTGCCGTTGAACAGCACGTCGAAGGTGACGTCGGCGTGGTCGGTGCTGGTGCTGGCGACATTGGTGACCTTGGCCGAGGCGGATTTCGCCATCGGCGAATCGGCCTGTGCCTTGATCGCGGCGGCGAACGCGGGCCCGTTCTCCAGCAGCGCGACCTTCTGGTCGGCGGAGGTGGATCCGTCGAAGAAGCGCTCGAAGTTCCGGGTCACCGCCTGGGTCACCGTCGGCGTGCCGGTACTGGACGATTCGGTGGATTTGCCGCCGGAGTCATCGCTGCCGCAGGCGGCAGCGGCGGTCACCAGCGCGGTAAGTGCGCATGCCGCAAGTATTTTCGCCACTGACCCGCGATCGAACATGAGGCGGCCTCCCTCGGTGACGGTAGGCTCGGTGATCAACTCGCTCGAAGACTACTCGCCGGAACCGGGCCACGGACGCTTATCGGACACGAACGTGGTGTCGGCGAGTTCGGCCAGGACATCGGGCAACTCGGCGGCGACCGCCGGCGCGTCGAGCAGCGCCGGATCCACCGAGAGCCCGATCCCCAACGCGCCGTTCCAGCTCAGCACCCCGGCGACCAGCGGAACTCCCGGGGCCGACGGCAGGATCGGAAACACCCGGGTGATCGGCATATTCGCGAAGGTCATCGCCAGTTCGGGACCGGCCATGTTGGAGACGATGGCGTGGAAGAACCGTCCGCCGTACACCGACCGCGCGAAGGCCCCGACGGCCGGTTCCGGAAACAGCCTGAGCACTCGATCCATCACGAAATGCGAGGCGAGCGCGCGGGTTCCGGAATGCAGCCGGTCGCTGCGGGTGCGGATCTCGGCAAGACGCTGCGCCGGGGTCGCCGCCGTCAGCGGAATGTCGATCATCACGGCGGCGGTCGAATTGCCCTCCGCCCCCGACGTCGGGTCGCGCACCATCAACGGCACCGCCACCCGGATCTGCCCGCCCAAGCGCTCCCCCAGATCGGGGCGAAGACGCTGCAGCGCCGTGACGGTGACGCTCAGCAGTACGTCGGTCACCCGGACGCGATGCGAACGAGCCACGGCCCGAACGGTTTCCAGGTCCAGCGAACAGACGGTGAATACGCGTCGCACACAGTCGTCGGGCAGCGTTCCCTTCGGCTGGGCATCGGCGGCCAACTGCGCCAGACCGGCCGCGGTACCGGCGACGGTGGTCCCCCAGCTCGGCGGCTTTCGCTCGGCCACCGGCAGATCGATGGTCGGGCGCAGCAGGCGCAGAGCCTGCACCACCGTGCCGATACCGTCGGCGACCACGTGATGCAGCAGCAGGACCACGCCGATCGCGCCCGCCTCCGGGTCGCGCACCAGGACGAGTCGCCACAACGGCCGATCCTTGGGCAGCACCTCGGCGGCGAGATCCGTGACCACCCGGCTGATTCCGTCCACCCGACGCGCCACCACGCCCGGTGCCATGGTCGCTTCGGCCGACACCGCACCACGTGATTCCACCGCGGACTCCCCGTTGCCGGCTGCCGGGCCGACGGCGACACTGGTGGTGAGGACTGTGCTGAAGGCCGCCCCGGACCCCGCCGCTCGGCCATCCGGTTCGCCGAGGGCGTCCGGATCGGTGCCGGGAATCGTGCGCTCGGTGACGTGCCAGTCCCAGTCGACCGGACTGTCCACCCAGCGTGCCCGGCGCCACCGTCCCGGCTGGTCCAGACGCTGCCGGAAGCGCGGCAGATGTGCCAGCTCGCCCTGGACCAGTTTCCGGACCGCGGCGAGATCGGTCCCGCCGTCGACCCGCGGCCGGAACACGACCATGCCGCCCACCTGCTGCGGAATGCCGGTCTTCTCGATGTGCAGGAAGAACGCGTCGGCGGGCGGCACCACCGGTGGTCGCGCGTACCAGCGGTCGACCAGCTGAATACTCACCGCGACGAAGGCCACCGCGATCACCGCGTCGAGGACGAAGTGGTTGGCGGTCGCGACGATCACATAGGTGGTCAGCCCGACGTGCAGCGCGCTGAGCACCTGCACGATCCACCCGCCGGAGACCCGGGCCAGCACCACACTCACCCACAGCGCCCAGCCGACGTGCAGCGAGGGGACCGCCGCGAGCTGATTCGCCCCCGACACCAGTGACGAACCCCAGGAGCCCCAGGTATGGCCGGCGACGACGGTGTCGGTGAAGCCCAGTTCGGGCAGTAGTCGCGGCGGGGTGACCGGGAAGAGCGCGAAGCACGCGATGGCCAGGATGTTCAGCAGCAGGAACGAGTCGCGGGCGCGGGCGTATTCGGCGCGGCGGCGAAAATACAGCCAGAACAGCAGCGCGAACGCGCTGACGATGTAGGTGAAGGCGTATTCGTAGTTGGCCAGTGTCGCGAGCAGCGCCTGTGACTCCAGCCAGCGGTTGAGCGGGCGCTCGAAGTCGATCGCGAGCCACTGTTCGAGATCGAAGATGCGGTGGGCGTTGCGGTCGGCCAGTTCGCGGCGGGCCGGGGTGTGCAGGGCATCGACCGCCAGGTACAGCCCGAATACCGCGAGCCCGGCCACACAGTCCCGCCACAGCACCTGACGCGACGGATTGCCCACACAACCGTCATAACACAGGCGTCGCAAGCTTTTACGACATCAAGCTGGGCGATTCGTCGGTTATCTCCTCGTTACCGGCATAGAAGGCGCGGGCCAGCGGCGAATGCGCGAGTCCGCCGATCCCGGCCGCGATCAGCGCCCCGGCGATCGCGACTCCGGCCAGTGCCCCGGGGGTGTGCGGCAGCTCGACCTTGAACGCCAGCACGCCGACCACGTAGCTGACGATCGGATTCGTCACGCTCATGGCCGCGATCGCCCAGGGCAGCGGCCCGGCGGCGAAGGCGGTCTGTTCCAGCACCAGCCCGCTGAGCGTGGAGACGGCGAGCAGATAGCCGGGCCAGTCGGTGGCGGTGGCGGGGATGCCGCGATAGACCAGATCCTCGGTGGTCAACTTCATGAAGACGGCGCTCATCGCGAAACAGACGCCGGCGGCCACCGCCACGAGGTTCGCGGCCACCCAGATCGGGCAGCGGATGCTGATCAGGGCCAGCAGTGCCACCAGACCCGCGGCGGAGAAGGTGGCCAGCAGCACCCGGCCGCGATCCGGATCTCCCGCCAGCGGCGCCACACCGCCGACGCCGAACAGCACGCCCAGGCCGGCGCAGACCAGCAGCGCGAACCAGATGTCGCGGCCACGCGGGCGACGCCGGCGTCCGAACGCCTCGAGCGGGACCGCGAACAGCAGCTGAGTCGACATCAGCGGCTGCACGGCGGCCACCGAGCCCAGATGCAGCGCGACCGCCTGGGTGAAGAAACCCGCGAGATTGGTGATCCAGCCGCGCAGCCAGGTGCCACTGCGCAGCAGGCGCTGCATGAGTGTGGTCATACCGAAGACCCGGGCCGCCCGGGGTTGTTCGGCGACCACGGTGCGCGCCGCGCGCTGTTGCAGATAACCGGCCGCGGCGAACAAGAATGCGGCCAGCACTCCCAACGCGATGACCAGGACCATGCGGACCCCCGCTCAGGTGATCTATTCGCACTGTACGCCCGAATCCGTACCGAACCTGATCATGGTCGATGGGCGGAAACGGCGGACGAACGGGGTGCTCAGAGGGCGTGTTCGTCGAGCCAGATCCGGGCGAGGCCGGCCGCCGAGGCGTGTTCGTCACGGACGCGACGGACCATGGTCGCGAGGTCGGCCGTGGTGAGTTCCCCGGCTACGTAGTTGAGTTTCTTGATCTGCCGCTGGTCCAACGCACCCTGACGCAGCAGCGGGACGATGTTCTGAGCGCGGAAGGCGTACGCCGGATCGGTGACGACGGCCGGATCGGTGCCGACGGCCGTGTCACCGGGGCCGCCCGGCAGTAGTGCGACGGCCGAGGTGAACACGCCCGCGTCGACGGCTCCGTCGCGCAATGCCTTTCGCAGTTCGGCGTCACCGGGAAATTCGACGTGGTGGGTGATATCGCAGCCGTAGACCGTGCGCAGGGGCGTCAGCACATCGCGCTGCGGGTCCGGCGGCGTCCGCAGCGGGTCGAGTTCGCGCCCGCCGGCGATGCCCACGGTCAGTTCACCGCAATGCTTGGCGAGGTCGGCCGCATTCGCCGGATAGCGCGCGGCCGCGGCGGCACCGAGTGCGAGTTGCGGCCGCAGATCGGTGGCGTCGGCGAGATCGGACACCGCCAGACCCTCCGGAACCGCCCGGCTCAGATCGTCGGCGACCGAGCCGATATAGCGCGCCTCGAACGGCATCGGCGTCCCCGCGGTCATGTCGATCGGCGGGCCGGGCTCGTGGTGCTCTGCGACGCTCGCCGCTGTCGCCCGATCCGGCGCGGTCGCCGACGACGAGGAGTCGAAGGCGGTCAGGAGATCACCACTGGTATCGCCGACCAGCGTGATCGTGCCCGCGTCCAGCGCCGCCAGATAGTCCGCACGCTGTCCGAGATGCTTTTTCACCGTCGTCCGCGTGCCGGTGCGCGCGAGCGCTTGGGCATAGATTTCGGCGACGACCTCCGACTGCGCCGAATCACCGGCGCCGACGACGATCGTCGACTCGCTGTCATCGTTGGCACATGCCACCGCCAGCGTGGCGGCGGTGACGGCGACCAGCACCCGGGCCGTCACTCGCACCGATCCGGCCAATCCCATCCGGCGACACCCACTCCCGATAGTCAGCGACAACCACTTCCGGCGGCCGAGGATCGCCCCGGCACAGGAATCGTAGGTGGATCGCATCCGGGCATCCGATCCACACCCGCCCTGCGACGACCATGGCCAACCGCAGCGGCGGTTATTCAGCGAGATCTCAGCCTGTGCGACGAATAATGTGCGAGTGCAGCCGGGACGCATTCTCCTGATCGAAGACGCCGACGCCATTCGCACGGCGGTCGCGGCGGCCGTGCACGCCGCCGGACACGAGGTCCTCGCCCGCGAGCACGGCGATCGGCTGGAGTCCGATCTGGAACGGTTTCGTCCCGATGTCGTCGTCCTCGACGTGATGCTGCCGGGTCGCGACGGTTTCGGCCTGCTCGAGGTGGTGCGCGCCCGCAGCGGCGCCGGTGTGGTGATGCTGACCGCGCGCGACGGTGTGGAGGACCGGGTGCGCGGACTGCGTTCCGGATCCGACGACTACGTGGTGAAACCGTTCGACCTGGCCGAACTGATGGCACGGATCGAGGCGCTGCTGCGACGGATGGGACGTATGCACAGCCGCATCACCATCGCCGATCTGGTGCTGGAAACCGATTCCGGCGTGGTGCTGCGCGGCAGCGAACCGATCAGCCTCACCGCCACCGAATTCAAACTCCTCGCCTACCTCGCCGCCCACCGCGACCGAGTCGTCACGAAAACCCAAATCCTCACCGCGGTCTGGGGTTACGAGGACTACGACCCGAATCTGGTCGAGGTCTACGTCAGCGCGGTACGCCGCAAACTGGAGGAACACGGCCCACGCCTGCTGCACACGGTGCGCGGCATGGGCTACGCGTTACGGGCGAATCCGCGATGAGCGGCGACACGGACCGGACCGCGCCGCCTGCACTGCCGACGATTTCGCTGCGGCGCCGGGTAACCCTCACCGCCGCGGTCATTTCCGGGCTCGCCCTGATCGTGGTGGCGCTGGCTGTGCACGGTCTGTTCGGGATCGTGGTGGCGCGCAGCGCGAATACGGTACTCACCGACCGGGTCCAGCTGGCCCGGCAACTCGCGCAGCAGAACACCCCGCCCGCGGAGTTGATCGCCCGCGTCGACAATCGCTCGGTACGAGCCCGGCTGGTCCTGGCAGACGGCAGTGTCTACGGCAGCCTCTCGCCCCGGCACGCCGGAGACGGCGGCCCCCGGACCAGAACCGTCACCCTCGGCGGTGGCGGCGCGGTGGACCGCGCCCGGCTCACGCTGCAGGTCGACACCCCACTGTTGACCGCGCTGCGGTCACGACTCGGCCTCGTCCTGATCGGGGTGACCGCCACCGCCATCGTCGCGATCACGGCCGCGCTGTGGGTGGGATTGCGCCACGCGCTGGCGCCCCTGGATTCGATGACCCGGCTGGCCCGCGAGATCGCGCGCGGTGGCCGCGGCCGCCGCCTCTCCCCCACCCGCACGGATACCGAATTGGGCCGCACGGCAAGCGCTTTCGACGAGATGCTGGACGCCCTGGAGGGCGCCGAAGCCCGCGCCCGGGCCTCCGAACAGCAGATGCGCGCCTTCGTCGGCGATGCCGCGCACGAACTGCGCACGCCCATCGCCGGAATCAAGGCCATGGCCGAAGCGGTCCTGCATCAACCCGCCGACACCGGACCCGAAGATCGCGAGCGCATGTATCTGCTGCTGGTCCGCGAAGCCCAGCGCGCCGGGCGCCTGGTCGAGGATCTGCTCGACATGGCCCGCATCGACGCCGGGCTCACCCTGTATCGGCAAACGGTCGACCTGTACGACCTCGCGCACGCCCAGGTCGATCGCATGCGAATCCTGCACCCCGACATCGACTTCCGGCTCACCGGCCACACCGCGCTCGTCGTCGCCGATCCCGAACGCGTGGGCCAGATCCTGGTGAACCTGCTCGCCAATGCCTGTCAGGCCACTCCTCCCGGCGGCGCGGTCTCCCTCACCGTGGGAGCGATCGGCGACACCGCCGGCTCGATGCCCACCGAGCCGATGCCGATCCCGGCGACACCCGCCGACCAGGCGGGTCCCGCCCCCGGCACGGGCACCACCTCATCGGACGTGGCCACCCCGAACGCCCTACCGGGCGCCGGAACCGGCGAAGTCCGGGCCGAGATCCGCGTCGCCGACACCGGTCCCGGTGTACCCGCCGCCCAGCGTGAACACATCTTCGGCCGCCTGGTCCGGCTGGATACGAGTCGGGACCGCCGCCGCGACGGGGCCGGGATGGGGCTGGCCATCGCCCGCGGTATCGCTCGCGCCCACGGCGGCGACCTGCGCTGCGTGGAGCCTCCACCGGGGACCTCGGGGGCGGTGTTCGTGTTGACGCTGCCCGCCCGGGACGCCGGTCCCTGGTCCCCGGAAAGCCCGTCCCCCGCCTGAAGATCGGCTGAAGATCACCTATGCCCACTCGGTGTTTTCAGGGTCCTTTCAGATTCGGCGCGCAGATTCGGATCCGACATCATCCCGTCACGAATGGAGTTACCGGTATGAAGCGCACTGTCGCCGCCCTGCTGGCCGGCACCGCCGGAATCGCCGCCCTGGCCGTCGCCGTGCCCGGCGTCGCCTCGGCCGACGCCCCGCAGTGCAGCCCGCAGGCTCGCGCCCAGGTTCAGGCCCAGACCGCTCCGCAGGTCGCCGCATTCCTGGCGAGCCACCCGGATCTGGCCGCCGAACTGGCCAAGGTGAAGGGGCTGCCGAAGGAGCAGCGCAAGGCCGAGATGCAGGCCTACCGCCAGGGCCACCAGCAGGAGCTGAAGGATTTCCGCGGGGTGCGGCAGCCGCTGATCGACTACCGCAAGTCCTGCCACAAGAAGTAGCGGCCGCGCATCGGCATCCGAATACGGCGAGGGCGCCCCGGGAGTTCCCGGGGCGCCCTCGCTGTGTGTTCGAATCCGGTGTTACGCAACACCTTCCGCGCGCGCGGCGGCGGCCACGGCCTCGGCGACCGCCGGCGCGACCCGAGGGTCGAGCGGGCTGGGGATGATCTTGTCGACCGAGAGCTCGTCGGCCACGACACCGAAGATGGCGTTGGCGGCCGCGACCTTCATACCCTCGGTGATCCGGCGCGCACCGGCATCCAGCGCACCCTTGAACACGCCCGGGAAGGCGAGCACGTTGTTGATCTGGTTCGGGAAGTCGCTGCGGCCGGTCGCCACGATGGCGGCGTAGCGGTGCGCGACCTCCGGGTGGATCTCCGGGTCCGGGTTCGACATGGCGAACACGATCGACTCCGGCGCCATCGAGGCGATCAATTCCTCGGCGATGGTCCCGGCCGACAGGCCCAGGAACACATCCGCACCGGCCAGCGCCTCGGCCGCACCGCCGGTGATGCCACGCGGGTTGGTGCGCGCGGCCAGGTCGGCCTTCACCTCGTTGAGGTCCGCGCGGTCCCGGCTGACGATGCCCTTCGAGTCGAGCACGACCACATCCGACACGCCCGCGGCCAGCAGGATGTTCGAGCAGGCCACACCCGCGGCGCCGGCGCCGGAGACGACCACCTTCAGGTCGGCGATATCGCGGCCGTGCACCTTGGCGGCACCGTTGAGCGCGGCCAGCACCACGATGGCGGTGCCGTGCTGGTCGTCGTGCATGACCGGGCAGTCCAGCGCCTCGACGACGCGCTTCTCGATCTCGAAGCAGCGCGGGGCGGAGATGTCCTCCAGGTTCACCGCACCGAAGCTCGGCCGCAGGCGCACCAGGGTCTCCACGATCTCGTCGACATCCTTGGTGTCGAGCACGATCGGAATCGAGTCCAGTCCGGCGAACTTCTTGAACAGCGCGGCCTTGCCTTCCATGACCGGCAGCGACGCCCGCGGGCCGATATCACCCAGGCCGAGCACCGCGGTGCCGTCGCTCACCACGACCACCAGCCGGTCGGTCCACGTGTAGCGCTTGGCCAGCGCCTCGTCCTTGTGGATGGCGCGACTCACCTGCGCGACGCCCGGCGTGTACGCGATGGACAGATCCCGCTGGGTCTCCAGCGGTGAGGACAATTCCACCGAAAGCTTGCCACCGAGATGGCCGGCGAAAATTTCCTCGTGCGTGATAGCGGACAGATCGGTCGTATCGGTTTCACGGCTCGCTGTAGTGGCATTCGGTGCGTCAGTCACAGATGACACGATTTCACTCCTGCTCGGTCCGGGCTGAACCGGCTCACGGTTACCGCCGGGTTTTCGTATAAAAGGTCTTCGGAATTCGAACGATGTGCGCCGACCGGGCGTTCACGCGGTCGCGCAAAACCGTTCGGTGATTACATCGCATCGCGTGTTTGCGATCTGGGCTTCTTTGCGATCTGGCCGCGCACGATCCGTCGAGCGAGAACCGGACGGGTAGTCCGGGCAAGGCTATGGGGTGATCCGCGGATCGGAGCCGTGCGTCACGAACCGAAGGTCACCAACCGTCCCGGACCGGGCGGTGGCGTCGGCCGGGAATCCGCAACATTCTGCCAGTAGGAACAGGGAGTTGCAAAATCGCTCCTCGACCGGGACGCGATCCGCTCGGATGCGGGGCCGGCCCGAGGCCGGGTGTCTACTGCCATCTTCCGAGGGTAGGGCCGCCGAATTACCTGCGCGTAAGGGGAAACTCGCCCGTGCTGGGAAGCAGCGGTGAACAGTCCCACCGAAACCCGGAACGCCGGTGTGAGCTCATGGCGCGCCCACCCGGCACGTCATGCCGGGCGCACCCAGATCTCGTTCACGCCGCCGGTGAGCAGGCGGCGCCGCCAGTCGCGGGCCGGGCCGGGATGATCGGTGCGCCGATGCAGGCCCCGGGTTTCGGTGCGGGCCAGGGCGCTGTATTTCGTCCAGCGGGCCACCGCCAGCAGCGCCGCGGCCTGCCGGGCCAGAACCTGGTCGGCGCCGGTGCCGCCGAGTCCGTATTCGGTGACCGGCCACATCGCGTCGAGTTCGGCGATGCTGTCGCGCAAGCTGCCCGCACTGCGCCAGTAGCTGCGCCGCAGCGGCAGCGTATGTTCCTGCACCAGCCCGATCACCGCACGAGGATCGATGTCGGTGCGCGCATCGGCCCCGAGGTGCAGATTCAGCCCGGCCCCCGGAACCGGCCGTGCGTCCCCGATCCGGCCGCGACGGCGCGCGAACCGCGCCGCGCCCGATCCGGCCCACATCCCGGACGAGATCGCCCACCCGCCTCCGTGCCCGTCGAAGCCGCCGACGGCGCCGGTGATCGGTTCCCGCGAGGCCACGTCGCCTGCGGCATACAGCCCGGGAACCGTTGTGGCGCAATCGAATCCGATCAGCCGCACCCCGCCCGAACCACGCACGGTACCTTGCAGGACCGGACGCAACCGCACCCGGCCGGACCGAGGATCGATCGACGTCCCGACGGAACCGGCACCGGTCGCGGACACCGCCGTGGTTCCCGCGGGCGCCGCCGACGCCGGGCCGTACCGGACCGCGGGCGCCGGCGGGATGTCGGCGTAGACCGCCTGTCCCTGAGCGAGCGCGGCGAGGGCCGCGGACCGGGCGGTGAAGTCGTCACCGTCGATGCGAGCCCCCGATTCGTCGTACAGGTTCGCGAACCGGGGCTCGCGCAGATCGCTCATCGTGGCGAGTCCGTACGCGCCGGAGAACTCCATCCCCGACAGTTCGGTGCCCGCCTCCACCGCCATCAGCAGACCCTCACCGGTGTCGACATCGGTTCCGGCGCCGCCGGCCAGGAATGCGCAGCCACCCGTCGCGAGCACCACCGCACCCGCGCGGATCGTCCAGCCGCGGTAGTGGTCGTCGCCGGCCGGCCCACCGGCCCCGCACACCACACCGTCGCCGTCGACCAGCAGATACAGCGCCGGATGGTGGTCGACGACCTGCACACCCAACCGGAACAGGGTGCGCCGCAGCGCCGCCAGATACCGCCGGCCATCGAGATGGACGCGCGTCGCGAGCCCGTCTCCGGTCTGCCGGTATCCCCAGCGCAGCAGATGGGCGATGCGGTGATGCGTTTCGCCGAGCACCCGGTCCATCCACTCGGGGTCACCGAGGTCGCCGCCGTGCGACAGACTGCGCACCAGTGCCCGCTCCCGATCCGGCCCCGGCGGGATATCCCACAGTGCGACAACACCTTTCGACGTCGGGCCGCATTCCCCGGAACGGCCCTTGTCGACGAGGATCACCCGCGCTCCGGCCGTCGCCGCCGTCAACGCCGCCCAGGCGCCCGCCGGACCGCCGCCCACCACCAGTACATCGGCGGACGCCTCCGCCGCGATCTCGGATTCCGCGCGAATAGTGGACCGGCTACGCACGCTCACAAAGGAAAATATTCGGCCACAATTCATCCGGCCGCAACTGTTACGCGAAGGCTAATTCCACCATTGCGTAACCAATAGGTAACCCGCCGCCACAAAGACGACCAGCGATCCGAAAAACGCCGGAATTCCCCGACGTCGGTCGGAAAAAATTTGCGCGCCGAGTGCCAGCACCGCCATTCCGATATGCCAGCCGACACTGCTCGCACCCGGGCCGGGAAATCCGCGCCGCACCCCGAGGACCGCCGCGCCGACGACGACCGCCGCCAGCACCACCAGTCCGGCGGCCACGGTTCCGCTGAGCGCCCGCACCACTCTCACGAGGCGATCACCGCGACGCCGCTCGCCTTCTCCGCCAGACGCTCGAATTGCTCTGCGTCCGTGGTGCATTCGCCCAGACCCACCGGCTTGTCGGCGCCGTGATAGTCCGAGGATCCGGTACCGATGAGGTCCAGCTCGCGCGCCAGCTCGCGCAGCACCGCCCGGTCGGCGGGATTGTGATCGGGGTGATCGATCTCGAGTCCGCCCAGCCCGTGCCCGGCCAGATCGCGGATGTCGTCGATCGCCAGTAGCCGCCCGCGGGTGCGGGCACGCGCGTGCGCGACCACGGTCACGCCACCGGCCGCCGCGACCATCTCCACCGCCTGCCGCAACGGGGTGTCGGCCTTCTCGACGTAGTAGCGGCCGCGCGGCGCGAGCAGATCGTCGAAGGCCGCGCCGACCGTCGGGACCACACCGGCCTCGACCAGCGCTCGCGCCAGATGGGGTCGTCCCGCCGCCGGGCCCGCGGCCGCGAGGACCGCGTCCGGATCGATCGGCAGGCCGTCGGCCACCATGAGATCGGCCATCGCGCGCACCCGCGACACCCGTTCGGTGCGCAACCGTTCGCGTTCGGCGGCGAAGGCGGCATCGGCCGGGTCGAACAGGTAGGCCAGCAGATGCACCGGCACCGGCCAGCCGTCCTCCCCCATGCCGACGCAGGACATCTCCATTCCGCGCACCAACCGCAGCCCCGCCGGCAGCGCGGCGACCGCCTCGTCCCATCCGGAGGTGGTGTCGTGATCGGTGATCGCCACCACGTCCAGCCCCGCGGCGGCGGCCGCACGCATCAGCTCGCCGGGAGTGTCGGTGCCGTCGGATGCGGTCGAATGGGTGTGGAGGTCGATGCGCACGCGTTCCATCTTGCCCAACTAGCATCCGGGACGTGCCCTCGATACCGCCGTTTCCCCCGTTCCGTGGCTCCGGGAGGTCGCGGCGCGGGCCGCAGCTGCCCCGGATCCCGGTTCCCACCGCCCGCGCGATCGTCGACTGCGGCGTCTACGTCGACGGCCACCGGCAGTCCGGGCATGTGACCCCGGCGGACGCGCTGGCGCAGGTACGTGAGCGCGGCGACGGCTTCGTCTGGGTGGGTATGCACGCTCCGGACGCGGATCAGATGGCCGAGGTCGCCGAGATTTTCGGCCTGCACGAACTCGCGGTCGAAGATGCCGTGCACGCGCATCAGCGCCCCAAACTGGAACGCTACGACGACACGCTGTTCCTGGTGCTGCGCACGGTGAAATATCTCGAGCACGACCCCAATTCGGTCAGCGAGATCGTTCAGACCGGCGAGATCATGATCTTCGTGGGCGCGAATTTCGTGGTCACCGTCCGTCACGGCGAACACACCGCGCTGAAGGTGGTCCGCGAGGAGATGGAGAAGCATCCCGAACGCCTGGCGCTGGGGCCCGGGGCGGTCCTGCACGCCGTCGCCGACCACGTGGTGGATACGTATCTGCTGGTGACCCAGTCGGTCGAAGACGATGTGGAGGGGATGGAAGAAGAGGTCTTCACCCCGCGCAGCCGGCTCACCATCGAGGCCATCTATCAGCTCAAGCGCGAGGTGGTGGAATTGCGCCGGGCGGTCAACCCGCTGGCGCTGCCGCTACAGGTGCTCAGCCGCAGTTCGGAGCTGCCGATGCCGAAGGAGATCCGCCGCTATCTGCGTGACGTCGCCGACCACCACACCGCGGTCGCCGAACGGATCAGCGATTTCGACGAGGCGCTCAGCGCGCTGATCAACGCGGCGCTGGCGAAGGTCAGCGTCCAGCAGAACACCGATATGCGCAAGATCTCGGCCTGGGCCGCGATGGCCGCGGTGCCCACCATGATCGCCGGGATCTACGGCATGAATTTCACCCATATGCCGGAGCTGTCGTGGACCTACGGCTACGGGATGGTGTGGGTGGTGATCCTGGTCATCTGCGGTGCGCTGTTCGTCGCGCTGCGGCGCAACAAGTGGCTGTGAGGACTACAGATTCGCCGCGGCCCGGTGCGGATCCCGGATGTCGATCCCCGCTTCGGTCCACGCGTCCCGCAGCGCCGCGGCCCCGCGCACTCGCACCCACGCCGCCTCGGTGGCGGTGATCGGCGCGACCGACAGGAATCGCACCGGATCGGCGGGCTCCGGCAGGGGGACCTCATCGATATCCGCCTCGCCCAGCAGCACCGCGGTGAAGGGAGCGTTGTGCCACAGCGGCTCTCCCAGGTCGAGCAGCGCATCCGGTTGCAGCACAACGCCTTCCACCGACGGAGCGGCGCTCAGCACACCGAGTCCGCGCGGCAGCCCCGCCTGGGCACCGGCGCCGCCGCGCAGCGTCAGCACCAATTCGGCGCGCGGGCCGCGCACGGGATCGGCCAGGGCCGCCGCGGAATCGGTCATCGGATGCCGGGAGCCACCGAGGGTGACGTAGTGCACGAACTCGCCGTCGGGGATACGCAGGATGTCGATCGGTTCCAGGCCGAGGAAGGTCACCGACGCGGAGTCGAAGCGCGTGTCGTCGAATCCCGGCCCCGTCCGGGGAATGCCGAAATGCGTCAGTACCGCGGACCGCACCTGATCGAGTTCCATAGCCCTAGAGCGTGCCAGAGCCCTACAGCGCCAGGCGCGCCAGCATATCCCGCGCCTGCTCGGCGACCTTCGGATCGCACAGCACGTCGTAGCGTCCGGCGACCAACTGCATGGTGGAGGCGAAGTCGCGGGTGCCGCGGGTGGCGGCGTACGGGATCACCGCCGAGATGAGCCCGAAGATGACGCCGCCGACCAGGCCGACCACCAGCGGCCCGATCACGCCACCGGTGGTGAACAGGCTCAGCAGCAACCCCAGGAACAGGCCCAGCCAGGCGCCCGAAACCATGCCGCCGCCAATGACTTTGCCCCAGGTGAGCCGGCCCAGCACGCGTTCGACCTGCATCAGATCGACACCCACGATGGTCATGTTCTCCACCGGGAACTGGTTGTCGGCCAGATAGTCGACCGCCCGCTGTGCCTCGGCGTAGGTCGGATAGGAGGCGACCGGCCACCCCGACGGCGGCGTCGGCAAGCCGGGCCGATTGCGATTCGGACTACCCAACGGATTGGTCATAACTCCACGATCCTAGGTCGATATCGCCGCTGTGGCTGGATGCGGCGACCCGGCGGCCGCCCCGCGTGTCCGATTTTACCGCCGAAGAGCAGCAAATCGGACATCACACTGCCAGGATCACAGCAGGTGGGCAGCACTCGTCGTCTCGACCGAGCCGAGCGACCCCGCGTCACGCCAAGCGGACCTCGGCGGTCGCCAGTCCGAATATCTTGCGGCCCGCCGACTTCGCGACGACCACCACGACGGCGGTGCGCGTGCGCGGATCGAGGGATTTGATCCGGCCGGTGAATTCGACGACGCCGGCGGACCGGGCATCCACGATCGTGTAGTTCGACAACCGCACCGCGTACCTGATCAGCGCTCCGGGGTCGCCGAGCCATCCGGTGACGAAGCCCGCACCGAGCCCCATGGTGAGCATGCCGTGCGCGATGACGTCGGGCAGGCCCGCGAGCGTGGCGACGCCGTCGTGCCAGTGGATGGGGTTGGCGTCACCCGAGACGCCCGCGTAGTTCACCAGATCGCCGCGTGTGATTCGCGCGGTGCGAGACGGGAGTTCGTCGCCGACGGCGACGTCGTCGAACCGGACAGCGGTGTGCGGCACTCGTGTTCGCGACACCTCCGAGAAGCGGTGGTCGCGGTGCGGGGCGACGGCGGCGTCCAGCAACTCCGCCTCGGACAGCCCCGGCGCGGCCGACGGCGCACCGACGCCGTGCATGATCACCCGTTCGATCGCGCCCGCGATACCCGAGTCGATGTCCTCCCCGGTGACACCGACCGCGGTCGTGTGCATCACATGGACGACCTCGTCGAACTGATCGGTGAAGGTGTTGGTGACGGTGATCAGATCCTTCCCGGCGATGGTGCGCACCGCGCTGACCTCGACATCGCTCACCAGGCGGTCGCCGGAGACCACCGGCCGATGGAACTCGAAGACCTGATCGGTCTGCACGTACACGTCGTAGCCGGTGATGACGCGTTCGAACAACCGGCGATTGGCCAGCATCGCGGGAATCGACAGGAAGGTGGGCGGCGCGACCACGGCGCCGTAGCCGTACTCCGCCGCGTCGGCCTCCCGCCAGTGCACCGCGCCGTAATCCTGCACGGCGCGGGCGTACTCGCGGATCTTCTCCCGCCCGACCTCGTAATAGTCCTCGGCACGGTAGGCATATCCCACCAGCGACCGCGTGTATGCCGACGCATCCGCGCTCGCCTCGCCTGTGGTCGCCTGGTCCACGGTTGCCTGGTCCACGGTTGCCTCGGACAAGCCACACTCCTCAACGCTCGGCTGCGCAGAGCCTAAGCGCGCCGGAGCCGGCGCTCACCGGATTCGCCCGCCGTTCAAGAGGTTTCACGAGTAACGCGGCGGTCGATTGTGAGTTGTCGTTACGCCTGCGGCGGTACGAAACTCGTGGTGCGCGTCATGGGGGCGGCCCGCCCCTTCTCCGCGACGACCTGGGCCATCTTCGCGCTGGCCTCGTCGATCATCTCGTCGCCGAGCATCACCGCGCCGCGGGCTCCGCCGGCGGTCGAGGTGTGGTAGGCGTAGGCGTCCAGGATCTCCTCGGCGCGGTCGTAGTCGGCCTGGCGAGGGCTGAAGATCTCGTTGCACGCCTCGACCTGCGTGGGGTGCAGCACCCATTTGCCGTCGAATCCGAGGGCCGCGGTGCGGGATGCGGCGCGGCGGAAGCCGTCGAGGTCGCGGATCTGCAGATAGGGACCGTCGATGGCCTGCAGGCCGTGCGCCCGGGCGGCGAGCAGGATGGTCATCAGAATGTGGTGGTAGGCGTCGCCGGGTTCGTAGCCCTCGGGCTGTTCCCCGACCACCAGGGTGCGCATATTGATACTGGCCATGAAGTCGGCGGGGCCGAAGACCAGGGTCTGCACGCGCGGACTGGCGGTGGCGATCTCGTCGATATTGCGCAGCCCCTGCGCGTTCTCGATCTGCGGTTCGATGCCGATGCGCCCGACCTCGAGGCCGTTGGCCTTCTCCAGCTGGGTCAGCAGCAGATCGAGCGCGCGCACCTGGGCGCCGTCGAGGACCTTCGGCAGCAGAATCGCGTCCAGATCCCGACCGGCGCCCTCGACCACCGAGATGACGTCGGCGTAGGTCCACTCCGTCGTCCAGTCGTTGACCCGCACGACCTTGATCTGCTTGCCCCAGCCGGGCGAGTTCAGCGCGGCGACGATATTGGCGCGTGCGGCGGCCTTGGCGGGCGGGGCGACCGCGTCCTCGAGGTCGAGAAAGATCTCGTCGGCGGGCAAACCCTTGGCCTTGTCGATCATCCGAAGATTACTGCCGGGTACGGCGAGCACCGAACGACGCGTTGACATGGGCGGCTCCTGAATCGTCTCGCGGGGCTGCACCACATAGCCTTGCACTTATGGCAGCAACGAAAGTTTTCGCCGCCAGGCTGGCGGGCCTGGTGGTACTGGGTCCGGACGGCGAGTCTATCGGCCGTCTGCGGGACGTGGTGATCTCCATCCGCTACGACCGCCAGCAACCCCGGGTGCTGGGACTATTGGTCGAATTACCCACGCGCAAACGTATTTTCGTCCCGATGCTCCGGGTCAACGCGATCGAGCCGAACTCGGTCAACCTCAACACCGGCACCGTGAGCCTGCGCCGCTTCGAACAGCGGCCCGGCGAAATGCTGGCGTTGGCGCAGGTACTCGACTCCAAGGTGCGCGTGGTCGATCCCGAACTCCCCGACCTCGAAGGGGTGGACGTCTTCGTCGTCGACCTGGGCATCGAACAGAGCCGCACCCGCGACTGGGTGCTCTCGCGGGTGGCGGTGCGCGGGCATCGGCGCCTGGGCCGGCGCCGCGAGGTGCACGTGGTCGAGTGGTCGGATGTGCGCGGGCTGACCCAGCACGAATTGAACCTGCCCGGTCAGGACGTCACCCAGTTGCTCGGCCAGTTCGAGGGCCTGCGCCCGGCCGATGTGGCGCATCTGCTGCGCGAACTGCCCGAGAAGCGCCGGATCGAATTGGCCCGGGCCCTCGATGACGAACGTCTCGCCGACGTGGTGCAGGAACTTCCGGAGAACGACCAGGTCGACGTGCTGCAGAATCTGGGCGTCGAACGCGCGGCCGATCTGCTCGAGGCGATGGACCCCGACGACGCCGCCGACCTGCTCGGCGAACTGCCGACGGGTGAGGCCGAGGCGCTGCTGGCACTGATGGATCCCGAGGAATCCGAGCCGGTGCGGCGCCTGCTCGAATATTCGCCCTACACCGCGGGCGGCATGATGACGCCCCGCCCGGTAGTGCTCACCCCCGCGGCGACCGTCGCGGAAGCGCTGGCCCGCATCCGCGATCCCGATCTGACACCGGCGCTGGCCTCGATGGTGTTCGTCGTGCGCCCGCCGACGGCCACGCCGACCGGGCGCTACCTGGGCTGCGTGCACACTCAGGCGCTGCTACGGGAGCCGCCCGCGACGCTGGTGGGCGGCCTGGTCGACAGCGATCTGACCCAGTTGCATCCCGATGCCGCGCTCACCGCGGTCACCCGCTATTTCGCGACCTACAACCTGGTCTGCGGGCCGGTGGTGGACGAGGAGAATCACCTACTCGGCGCGGTGAGCGTCGACGACGTGCTGGATCATCTGCTGCCCGAGGACTGGCGCGAACAGGATGAGGACGCCTCCGAGCCGGCGAGCACCATTCATTCGATCGCGGCGGCGGGCCGCGCGGCGGAGGCAGGGCAAGCGGCGGCCGGAAAGGCGAAAGCATGAGTGAGCGCAGCGAACGCGCTGCCCGTCCGGACAAGCCGATCGCGCGACAGCGCCTGGAGACCCCGGTCGAATCGCGGTTCCGGTTCGAGATCGACGCCGAAGCGGTGGCGCGGGGCAGTGAGACGGTGGCCCGGTTCCTGGGAACCGGCCGATATCTGCTGTTGCAGTCCGTCGTGGTCGTGGTCTGGATCGGGCTCAATGTCTTCGCGGTGAGCCTGCAGTGGGATCCGTATCCGTTCATCCTGCTGAACCTGGCTTTCTCCACGCAGGCCGCCTATGCCGCACCCCTGATCCTGCTGGCCCAGAACCGGCAGGACAACCGCGACAAGGTATCTCTCGAGGAGGATCGCCGCCGCGCGGCACAGACCAAGGCCGACACCGAATTCCTGGCCCGCGAGCTGGCGGCGCTGCGGATCGCGGTGGGCGAGGTCGCCACTCGCGACTATCTGCGCCGCGAACTCGAAGACATCAAAGACGCTCTGGCGCGGCTCCAACTACACGCGCCGCTGGACGACGAAGATGCTGTCGAGACCGCGAAGTCCAAGAAAAGTACCGATAGGAAGAGGGGTCGAGTACCGATTTCGCCTCAAATAGATGGCGGCTGACCGCAATTATCGATAGCAACGTGCTGACTGGCAGGTAACCTGGATCACGTTGTCCGTGGCGGCCCCGCGCGTACCAGGTCGCTCAACGACTACGAGGGGATTGGTTGTGCCGATGCGAATATCTGGACCGATTACCGTATCGGCGCTGGTGGTTGCGGGTTTGATGGCTACGGGTTCGGCGGCGCACACGACCGCGCGGACCAGTGCGCCGAAGACGACCGAGGCGCGCCTGGCGGCAGCGAGCTCCCCCACCGACGCCGGCAACTCCGACGCCGAGGCGGTGGGGCTGGTACCCGCCGCCCCCGAACCTCCTCGCAAACTCAGAGCTATGACGGCGCCCGCGGATGGGGCGCCGTTGTTCGGCGGTACCGTTCCGCTGCAGGACATCGCGTTGCCGGGCGGTAGCGGAGCCTTCGGTATTCCGGAGATCGTGCTCGCCGCATATCGCAATGCCGAACTGACACTGCAGTCCTCGGAGCCGAACTGCGGGCTGAGCTGGAGCCTGCTCGCCGGGATCGGGCGCATCGAGTCCAATCACGCCGGGCACGGCCGCACCGACGCCGCGGGCACGACCATCGGCACCATCTACGGACCGTCGCTGGACGGCACACTGCCGGGTAACGAGGTCATCAAGGCCGCAGACGGCAATTTCGTGCGGGCGGTCGGCCCGATGCAATTCCTGCCCGGCACCTGGTCGCTGTACGCGTCCGACGGTAACGGCGACGGTGTCGCGGACCCGAACAACGTCTTCGACGCGTCGCTGGCCGCCGGCAAGTACCTGTGCTCGGGTGGGCTGAATCTGCGTGACCCGCAGCAGGAACTGCGCGCGGTCCTGCGCTACAACAACTCGACGGCCTATGCGGCCAACGTGCTGAGCTGGGCCAACGCCTACAAGACCGGTGGCGCCCCGACCCAGGTGCAGATCTCGCCCGATCTGATTCCGCCGGGCACGATGCAGGCCCCGCCCGCGGGTCCGGACATCCTCGCCGCGAACGGCAGCATCCCGACCACCACCGAGCCGCCGTCGCAGGCCACCACCACTGTGCCCACGCCGCAGCAGCCGACGCAGGTGATGATCAATATCCCCGGCCTGCCGCCGATTCCGTGCGGCATCTTCTGCCCGCCGCCGAAGCCGAATCCGTGCGATCCGGCCGCGGTGCCGGCTCCGATGCCGCAACCCGGGCAACCCGCCCGACCGGCCGCACCCGCCCAGACCCAGCGCTGGGCGGCGGGTGACCCGGTGCGTCCGGTCGATCCGCAGGCCGCCGAGGGCAAGCCCGCCGATCCGAACGCGCCCGCGAATCCGAATGCGGCCCCGGCCGATCCGAACGCACCGAAGCCGGCCGCCCCGGCGTGCACGCAGCCGCAGGGACAGCCGGCGCCCGGCACCCAGCCCGGCGCACCCGCACAGCCGAACGGCGCACCGGCGCCGGCCGCACCCGAGCAGCAGTCGCAAACGCCGTCCAAGACACCGGAACCCGGCCCGGAGGCGGCCGCGCCCGCACCCGCCGCGCCGCCCAGCCCGACACAGCAGCCGGGGATCACGCTGCCGTTCGGAATCGTCGTCCCGCTGCCGGTCCTGCCGGGTCCGCCGGCGCCGCCGCAGTAGTCGCCCGACACCCTCGTTCGACCCGAAACCCCGCTGAGGCGGGGGTTTCGGCGTAAACGGGACAGGCGGTCACGAAGCAGTAACGAAAAGGTCTCGGATGCGGTAATCTGATCTCGTTGTGTCACGAAAAGCTCACAGCGAGCATTGGAGGGTCACCACATCGTGGGACGTCACCGTAAGCAGCCGGCCACCCCTGTCCGGCGCGGATCCGTTATCGCTCTGACCGGCCTCGTCCCCGCGGGACTCGTGGCTGTCGGCGCCTCCGCCGCCGAGGTCAACACCGGCGAATTCACCGCTGTGGCGCTGCCGCAACACACTCCGGATGCTCAGCAAGCCGTGGACCAGCAGGCCGCGCCGGACGAAATGATGCGCGCCGCAAAGCATCCCGGCCCGCCGATCGTGAAAACCGTTGCGCAGCCGGAAGGCCGGGTCGCCGCGGATCTGCCGCCGGGGCCCAACGGTCTGCCGGGCATCGCCTACGCGGCCTACCAGAACGCGGAACGCGTTCTGGCCCAGGAGCAGCCGGATTGCCATATGCCGTGGTCGGTGCTGGCCGGTATCGGACAGGTCGAATCGCATCACGCCTACGGCAAGGCCGATTCCAAGGGCGTCGCGCTCGATCCGATCTACGGCCCCGTCCTCGACGGCAGCCTGGCGGGCAACAACGTCGTGCACGCGACCGGTGACGATCTCGACGGCGGTATGCACGGTTTCACCCGCGCGGTCGGCCCGATGCAGTTCCTGCCCGAGACGTGGCGCAAATACGCCGGGGACGGCGACGGCGACGGCATCGCCGATCCGCAGAACCTGTTCGACGCCGCCCTGACCGCCGGCAACTACCTCTGCTCGGGCGGACTGGATATGTCGGATCTGTCGCAGCAGTCCAAGGCGATCATGCGCTACAACAACTCGATGGCCTACGTCGCCAACGTGATGGCGTGGGAGGTCGCGTACCGGACGGGTGTGGCGCCCAAGCCCAGCCAGCTGCCGCGAATCTGAGCCGGACGGTAGCCGGCCAGGCTGCCCCGAACGGCCCCGTCGCCACGGTCGCTAGACTCACCGCTATGCCAGTGGTTACGGAAACGGATGTGCGGGGCGCGCTCGCGAAGGTGGACGACCCGGAGATCCGCAAGCCGATCACCGAACTCGGCATGGTCAAGAGCGTCTCGGTCCGCGACGACAGCAGTGTCCACGTCGAGATCTACCTGACGACCGCGGCCTGCCCGCTGCGCACCAAGCTCACCGAGATGGTCACCAAGGCGGTGGCCGATGTGGCCGGCGTCGGTGCCGTGACCGTCGACCTCGATGTGATGAGCGACGAGCAGCGCACCGAACTGCGCAAGCAGCTGCGCGGCGACTCCGCCGACCCGGTGATACCGTTCGCCCAGCCGGGGTCGCTGACCCGCGTGTACGCGGTCGCCTCCGGTAAGGGCGGCGTCGGAAAGTCGAGCGTCACCGTCAATCTCGCGGCCGCGCTCGCCGCGCGCGGTCTGTCGGTCGGCGTGCTGGACGCCGACATCTACGGCCATTCCGTACCGCGAATGCTCGGCACCGACCAGCGGCCCACCCAGGTGGAGCGGATGATCATGCCGCCGGTGGCGCACGACGTGAAGGTCATCTCGATCGCCATGTTCACCCAGGGCAACACCCCGGTGGTGTGGCGCGGCCCGATGCTGCACCGCGCGCTGCAGCAGTTCCTGGCGGACGTGTTCTGGGGTGACCTGGACGTGCTGCTGCTGGACCTGCCGCCCGGCACCGGTGACGTCGCGATCTCCATCGCGCAGCTCATTCCGAACGCGGAGATCCTGGTCGTGACCACGCCGCAGCCGGCCGCCGCCGAGGTCGCCGAACGCGCCGGTGCCATCGCCCTGCAGACCCGGCAGCGCATCGCCGGTGTCGTGGAGAACATGTCGTGGCTGGATCTGCCCGACGGTTCCCGCATGGAGCTCTACGGTTCGGGCGGCGGCCAAGCCGTTGCCGACCGGCTCACCCGCGCGGTCGGCGCCGAGGTGCCGATGCTCGGCCAGATCCCGATCACCCAGGAACTGCGCGAGGCCGGCGACGAAGGCACCCCGATCGTCCTGAGCGACCCGGAAAACCCTGCGGCACAAGCGCTTCAGGGCATCGCCGACAAGTTGGCGGTGCGCCGCCGCGGGCTGGCGGGCATGTCGCTGGGCATCGACACCACCCGGCACCTGTAGGCGAGCCCCCACCGCGCTCGCTCAGCGGGTTCCGGACACCACCGATGCCGCGCCCCGCGCTGACCCAGCACGGGTGAGGACCGTCATCACCGCCATCGGCCGGGCGGTGTCCTCACCCAATGCACGTGCTCACCACCCCGGGCACCACGGTGACCGAATCGGCCCGCCGACTGCGTATGCGGCACAGCAATGTGAGCGCGGCGGTGCGAGATCTGGTGGCCCGCGGGCTCGTGATCCGCGAACCGAGTACCGAGTACCGAGGATCGGCGGGTGAGCCTGCTGATGCTGGCCGCGCTCGATCACGTGCTGCGCGACGAACAGCGATCCGGTCCTCGAAGTTGATCACACCGACTCGCCACAGCTGCCGGGCTCGCTGTCGGTGTCGCCACCTAAGCTCGACCTATGCTCACGCTGCTGTTGTACGTGCTCATCGTCGGCTTGGTGGCCGCGTTGCTGTTCCTGGTGGCCAGTGCGGTGTTCGGGCGCGGGGAGGAATTGGGTCCGCTGCCGGAGGGCACGACGGTGACGGTGCTGCCCACCGCGGGGATTCGCGGCTCGGATGTGCGTGCGTTGCGATTCCAGCAGGTCTTCCGGGGGTACAAGGCGGGCGAGGTCGACTGGGCGCTGAGCCGATTGGCCGCACGGATCGACGAGCTGGAACTCCAGCTCGAGCGCAACCGCGTCGCCACTCCGTCCGCCGCCGGAGAACCGGAAACCTCAGCGGCGCAACCGAATACGGGAAGCACGCTGCCGCCCACGGACACTCCCCCGGCCGCCACCAACGGCACGACCACCAACTTCAGCACCGGAACCTTCTTCGGCGGCGCCCCCTTTGCCGGTCCCGGCAGCGCGACTCCCAACGGCATAGTCGGGCCGACTTCGGCCGGTCCGGGCACCCCGGCTGTCGGCGCCCCCTTCGGCGGTCCCGGCGGCATGAGTCCCACCAGCCTCGGTGGGCCGGCTTGGGCTGGACCGAGCACCCCGACTGTCGGCGGCGCTCCCTTGGGCGGTCCCACCGGCGCGACTCTCAACGGCCTGGGCGGGCCGGCGTCGGCCGATCCGGGTAGCCCCGCGTTCGGCGCTCCGGCGGGTCCGGACAACACCGCTCTCGGCGGTCTGGCCGATCCAGGTAACCCGGCCCTCGGTGGACCGACCGGTCCGACGTCCATCGGTCCGGTCGATGGCTTCGGCACCGGTTTCGGTCCCGGGCCGGGCTTCGCTTCCGGGGCGAGCCTCACTCCCGAAGCGGGCCTCACCGCCGGGCCCGGCGTCGCCATCAGCGGAGGTTTCGGCAACCTCCCCATCGGGCCGGGGACGCCGACCGGCACCACCTTCCCGGTGGCCGGCTATTCGGCGAGCGGATACGCACCGGCCACCGGCACCACCCCGACCGTCCCGGGCCCCGGCACTGCCACGCCCACCGGGTCCACCGTCGGTGAGCCGGGCAGGATCGGTCAGGCCCACAACACTCTCGGCAGTGTCGTTTCACCGCCCGGTGGCGTCACTTCACCGACCGATGCCACCGCGCAGGCCGCGGTACCGGCTCCGGGATCGGTCCAGCACGGGACCACCCCGCAGACTGCTGCAGGGGGTGACGCCGTGGCGCCGACCGGTTCGGCGCCCGAACACCGGCCCGGCTCGGAGCCCACGACCGAACCGAAAGCGGCCGGAACCACCGGTTACATCGCCGCCCCGGGACCGGAACAGAACACCGGATTCGTCCCGGCGACGGAGGCATCCGCGACGGGGTGGGCGCCACCGCCGTTGCCGGGCGATCCCCCCACATCCGCCGGAGGACTTCGATGAGCGTCGCGGCGGTAGTGGACGACGGGAAGGTGCGGTGCGGCTGGTCGCAGTCGTCGCAGCTCTACCGGGATTATCACGACACCGAGTGGGGCCGGCCACTGCACGGGGACGACGCGCTGTTCGAGCGGATGTGCCTCGAGGCATTCCAGTCGGGGCTGTCGTGGATCACGATCCTGCGCAAGCGGCCGGCGTTCCGGGCGGCGTTCGCCGGATTCGCCATCGACCGGGTGGCCGAATTCGGGGACGACGACGTGGAACGGCTGCTGGCCGATCCAGGCATCGTGCGCAATCGCGCCAAAATCCTCGCGTGTGTCGCCAATGCCCGGGTTGCGCGGGACCTGAGCCCGGGGCTGGACGAGCTGCTCTGGTCGTTCGCGCCGCCGGTTCGCCCGCGTCCGCGCGCGCTGTCCGACGTGCCCGCCGTCACACCCGAATCCGTAGCTCTCGCAAGAGAACTCAAGAAGCGCGGGTTCCGGTTCGTGGGGCCGACCACGGCCTACGCATTGATGCAGGCGACCGGAATGGTCGATGACCATCTGGCCGATTGCTGGGTCGATCTGCGGCGTTGATCGCGCGCCACGCCGGTCGGTTTTCGAACTCAGGTACCCGGCCGGTTCGCTGATAAGGAAGAATAGGCGTGGTGCAGCCCACCGGACATGCCTGTCGTGTCCGGCGGCTGCCTGTTGGTGACAACACATTAGTTCCGAGAAGTGCGCAGCAGACCGCGCGGATCTGGAGGGAGCAGAGGATGGCGGCCATGAAGCCCCGCACCGGGGACGGTCCCCTCGAGGCAACCAAGGAAGGGCGTGGAATCGTCATGCGGGTTCCACTCGAGGGTGGCGGGCGTTTGGTCGTCGAGCTCACGCCGGAGGAAGCGGCAGCTCTCGGTAAAGAGCTCACCGCGGTGACCAGCTAGCCGCTCGACCCAACGAAATACACCGGTGATGAAATTGCCGGCGCGAACCCGCGCGCGCAGATCCGGCCGGGTCACCGGCCGGATCTGCGCCCGTCGCGGCGGCTACCCCGACCGGGCGGCCGTATCCGCCCGCTGGATCACATGAACGGTCCGGACCACGAGGCGCGCGAAGCGATCCCCGGCCGCACGCCGAGGACGCCCACAGTCCACGCCACGCCCCTGGCGGCGATCGCATCCGCGGTGGCCTGCCCCGAATGCCGGGCGGGCGTCGTGCTCCGGGATCGGCGCCTGGTGTGCGAGTCCGGCCACAGCTTCGATCTCGCCAAACAGGGCTACGTCAGCCTGCTGACCGGCGCCGCGACCAAAATGACCGGCGATACCGCGGACATGCTGGACGCCCGGGCCCGGTTCCAGAGCGCGGGCCATTTCGACCCGATCGCGCGCGCGACGGCCGAGGCCGTGGCGGACGGCGCGCCGACCGGCACGATTCTCGAAATCGGCGCCGGCACCGGTTTCTTCCTGGCGGCCGGGCTGACGGCCGCCCCCGCCGCGCACGGCATCGCACTCGACGTCTCGAAACCGGCGGCGCGCCGGGCCGCTCGCGCCCACCCGCGTGCGGCATCGATACTCGCCGACGTCTGGCGGGGGCTGCCGATCCGGGACCGTGCGCTCGACCGGGTGCTGTGCGTATTCGCGCCGCGCAATCCGGCCGAGGTCGCGCGGGTGCTGCGCCCCGGCGGCACTTTCGTCGTGGTCACCCCCACCTCACGCCACCTGGGTGAACTCATCGCCCCGCTCGGTATGGTGGGCGTGCAGACGGACAAGGACGCGCGCCTGACCGACGCCCTGTCCGCCGATTTCCGTCGCACCGGAAGCGTCACGGTGGAGTACGACATGCCCCTGGACCACGCGTCGATCGCGAATGTGGCCGGTATGGGCCCGTCCGCGCACCACGCCGCCGAATCCCGCAGCGACCTGATCGCCGCCCTCCCGGAGACGATGTCGGTCACCGCCTCGGTCACGGTCACGGTCTACCAGCGCTGATCGTTCTCGCCGACGAGATCCACCGGATGTCCGGCCAGTCGGCCGACAGCGTGATCGACCACCCGCTCGCGACGGTGGTCAGCGGCTGCCCGCCCGCTCGGCACGATAGGCCGCCGCCCGCTCGGCAGGATGGTCGGCGTCCGCCCACCCTGGCCGCGATGGTCAGCGCCCCGGTGTGAACGCGGGACGAGCTGAGTTCCGGACACAGCGGCCCATCGGCGACCCACATGCCCTCACCGGAAGAAAGCCGCCACCCGCTCCCGGTCGGCATAGACGTAGATCTCCGCGATACGACCGCCGGTCACCGTGAAGGCGATCAGCACCCCAGGCTTTCCGTCGAACCTGATCACCGCGCCGGCGGCGCCGTTCACCAGCACCGGCCGTACGTCCGAGGAGGGCCGCGCGAACAGCAGTGCACGACCGGCCGTCTCGTGCGGGCCGTGGATCTCCCAGCCGCCTCCCGCACCGGCGTCGGCGCGCAGCACGATCTCCGGGGCCAACTGCGCCACCAGAGCCTCGAAGTCGCCACCACGAGCGGCCGCGAAGAACGCGTCCACCACCGCGCGCTGGTCCCCGAGGCCCCCTTCGGGTATCGGCGCGGCGCGCAGCCGACGCCGCGCGCGGCTCGCCGATTGCCGTGCGGCGGCGGGGGTTCGGTCCAACAGGGCGGCGATGGGATCGAACGGCACCGCGAAGATGTCGTGCAGGACGAAGGCGACACGTTCGGCCGGGTCCAGCTGTGACAGCACCCTCTGCATCGCCAGGCTCACCGAATCCGTCAGCAGCGCTTGCTCTTCCGGTCCCGAGCGGTGATCGGCGACGAGCAGCGGATCCGGCAGCCGGGCACCGCTCGGATACTCCGGCCGAGACCGCCTGGCGCGCAACAGATCCAGGCAGGTGTGCGCCACGGCCGTGGTGAGCCAGGCATCGATATTGCCGACCGCGCGGGGCGGGCTGCGATGCACGCGCAGCCAGGTCTCCTGAACGGCGTCCTCCGCATCGACCGCCGAGCCGAGGATGTGGTGTGCGAGCGCCCGCAGTCGCGGCCGCTGGTCGTGCAGCCGTTGCAGGGCCTGTTCGCGCTCGCTCACGCCGGTCACATCCTCGCCACGCGCTACGCCATATCAAGTGCGGCCATATCAAGTGCGACAACTCACCATAATCAGCCAGGAGGCAGCCATGCGCAGTCTTTCCCGCTCTCAGCCGGTCCGTACGGCCACGTCGACCCGCCCCACGGGACGCTTCTTCCGCCGCGAACCGGCGCCCGTCGGCCGTTACCGCACCGTCGGCTATCGGGTCGCGACCGTCGCCATCGTCGCCGAGGCCGGGGTGGGTGGCGTCTGGGATCTCGCCCGCATCCCGTTCGTGACCGATGTGGTCACTCATCTCGGATATCCGCGCTATTTCCTGGTGTTGCTCGGCGCGTGGAAGCTCCCGGCCGCGATCGTGCTGGCCGCTCCCCGGCTCCCGCTGTGCAAGGAATGGGCTTATGCCGGAACGTTTTTCGTCTACACGGGTGCCATCGCGTCGCATCTGATCACCGGCTACGCCCGCGCGGAAGTCGCGGTGCTGAGCGCCATGACCCTGCTGACCGTCACGTCGTGGGCACTGCGGCCCGCCGACCGGTGCCTGCCCGGCCGTCAGCCCTTGCGGATGCGGTCGTAGAGATCGGTGGTGCGGGCGGCGACCTTCGCCCAGCTGAATTCGGCCGTCGCGCGCGCCCGCCCGGCCGCCCCGAATCGCGCCGCGGTCTCGGCGTCACCGGCGAGGTCGTTGACCAGGTCGGCGAGGTCTCGTTCGAAGTCGCGGGGCGCCTGCGGGTCGTAATGGGCCAGCCGCCCGGTCTGCCCGTCGGCGACCACCTCCGGAATTCCGCCGACATCCGAGGCGACCACCGCGGTGCCGCAGGCCATCGCCTCCAGATTCACGATCCCGAGCGGCTCGTACACGGAGGGGCAGATGAAAACGCTTGCGGCCGAAAGGATCTGGCGCACCTGTTCGGTCGGCAACATATCGCGGACCCAGAACACCCCGCCGCGCGTCGCGGCGAGTTCGCGCACCGCCCTGGCCGCCTCGGCCTCCAACTGCGGGGTATCCGGGGCGCCGGCGCAGAGCACCAGCTGAATCCCGGGATCGATGTCGCGGGCCGCGGCGAGCAGGTGAGCGACTCCCTTCTGCCGGGTGATGCGGCCGACGAACGCCGCGATCGGCGCATCGTCGCGCACTCCCAGTTCCGCGAGCACATCGCGGGCCTCGGGCACCGGACCGCCCGGAAACCAGGCCCGGGTGTCGATCCCGTTGTGCACGACGTGTACTCGCGCGGGGTCGACGGTCGGGTAGGCGTCGAGGACGTCGCGGCGCATACCCTCGCTGACCGCGATCACCGCATCGGCATTCTCCATCGCCGTCCGTTCCGACCACGACGACAACCGGTAGCCGCCGCCCAGCTGTTCGGCCTTCCACGGCCGGCGTGGCTCCAGCGAATGCGCGGTCAGCACATGTGGGATGCCGTACAGGCTCGCCGCCAGATGCCCGCCCAGCCCGGTGTACCAGGTGTGGGAGTGGACCACGTCGACGGCGCCGACGGCATCGGCCATCCGCAGCTGTGCCGACATCATCTGCAGGGCGGAATTGGCCGCATACAGCATCGGGTCGGGCTGGTGCACCACCGCGTCGGCGCGGTCGGCGCCCATACAGTGCACGGTCACCTCGCACAGCCGGCGCAACTGCGGGACCAGTTCGGTCACGTGCACGCCTGCCCCGCCGTACACCTCGGGGGGATATTCGCGGGTCAACATCGCGACCCGGAGCAGGTCGGGGCCGGCAATCGATATCGGCTCGCGGTCGCCATCCGCGAAACTCACCGGTCCAACCTAATCGGTGCGCCCTCGCCTCACCACACCTGCCCGGCCACGCCGGAGTGAACCGGCATCGGACACGCCGTGGCCTGGGACGGTAGGTTGAATTCCGTGAGGAGCCAGCCGCACGTACTCGGAGTAGTGCTAGCCGGTGGTGAGGGCAAACGACTCTTTCCCCTCACCAAGGACCGCGCCAAGCCGGCGGTCCCGTTCGGGGGCGCCTACCGCCTGATCGATTTCGTCCTCTCCAATCTCGTCAACGCCGGTTATCTGCGCATCTGTGTGCTGACCCAGTACAAATCGCATTCTCTGGACCGGCACATCTCCCAGACCTGGCGGTTGTCCGGGTTCGGCGGCGAATACATCACTCCGGTCCCGGCCCAGCAGCGGCTGGGACCGCGCTGGTACACCGGCAGTGCCGACGCGATCATGCAATCGCTGAATCTGATCTACGACGAGGACCCCGACTACATCGTGGTGTTCGGCGCCGACCACGTCTATCGGATGGATCCCGAACAGATGGTGGCCCACCACATCGATTCCGGTGCGGGGGTGACCGTGGCCGGAATCCGGGTGCCACGCAGTGAGGCGGGCGCTTTCGGCTGTATCGATTCCGACGAATCGGGCCGCATCACGCAATTTCTGGAGAAGCCGGTCCATCCGCCCGGCACCCCCGATGATCCGAATGTGACCTTCGCCTCGATGGGCAATTACGTCTTCACCACCAAGGTGCTGGTCGACGCGATTCGCGCCGATGCCGACGATGTCGATTCCGATCACGACATGGGTGGCGACATCATTCCGGCGCTGGTCTCCCAGGGGCAGGCCGGTGTCTACGACTTCGCGCGCAACGACGTTCCCGGCTCAACCGACCGCGACCGCGGCTACTGGCGCGACGTCGGCACCATCGACGCCTTCTACGCGGCGCATATGGACCTGGTCTCGGTGCACCCGATCTTCAATCTCTACAACAAGCACTGGCCCATCCGCGGCACGGCGGAGAATCTGGCGCCGGCGAAATTCGCGCAGGGCGGGCTGGCCCAGGAGTCGATCGTGGGGGCGGGCAGCATCCTGTCCGCGGCGACGGTGCGCAATTCGGTGCTGAGCTCGAACGTGTTCATCGAGGACGGGGCGACCGTGGAGGGCAGTGTGCTGATGCCCGGAGTCCGGATCGGCCGCGGCGCGGTCGTGCGGCGCGCGATCCTCGACAAGAACGTGATGGTCGGCGAGGGCGAGATCATCGGCGTCGATCTGGACCGCGACCGCGAGCGGTTCGCGGTGAGCAACGGCGGCGTGGTCACCGTCGGCAAGGGCGTCTGGGTCTGACCCGCGAACTTCGACGCTGCGGAGCCTCAGCGGCCCGGCATCGGATACTGCGGCGGCGGAGCCGGTTCGGTGACACCCGGACTCTCCGGCGTGTAGCAGAACGGCGCACAGGTGCCGTGCGGCACTCTGGGATATCTCGCCGGATCGTCGAATTTGTCGTCACTGACCAGCAACATCACCAGCAGGGCCACGAAGACCGCCGCGCCGAGGCTGACGAGAGCCAGGACCAGCCACCCGCGCGGCGCGACCTCGATCAGGATTCCGCGCTCGTACACTCCCCGCCTCCCGGTACCGCCGAATTACCCACTGTGCCAATGGTATCGGCTGGCGGGTGATCCCGGCCACGGGAAAGGCCGCCCGGCGCTCCGGAACGGGAGCGACCGGGCGGCGAAATAGCCTGCGGATCAGCGCAAATCGCGTCGGCGCCAGCCCACGAGACCGACCGCGGTGATCACCGCCGCGAGCACCAGCAGCACGATCACCGGCACCGCGCGGAAACCCTCCGCCGGCAGTTTCGGCAGATGACCGTAGGGGTTGAGGTCCAGAACCCATTGCGGCATACCGGAGATCGAGCCGAGCAGATAGATCGCCACGCCCGCGGTGAACACTCCCCACGCCACCGGCGTCCAGCGCGGCAGCAGTCCGAACAGCAGCACCGTGATCGCGGTGAAGACCCACACCGCGGGAATCTGGATCATCGCCGCGCCGAGCGCCTCCGGGAACTTGGCGCCCATATCCGATGCGGCGATCCCGTAGGCCAGGCCACCGATGACTCCGGAGACGAACAGCGCCACCACCGGGCCGCCGAAGGCGAAGATCAGATGACTTGCGGCCCAGCGGATTCGGCCGACCGCGCCGGTGAGCACGGTTTCGGCGCGATCGTCGCTCTCCTCCGCGTACATGCGCAGCGCGGCCGAGATCGAGAAGGCCGCCGCGCCCAGTCCGACCATCGAGAAGGCGGTGTTCAGGAAGGCCTGCTCCACTGCCTGCGAACCGCCGAGCCTGGCGATGATGTCGCGAACGGTCTGGCTGGAGCCGATCTCGTCACCGATGCCGTGGACCACGCTGCCGATGATCAGACCGTAGAGCGCGAGCCCGACCGTCCACGCCACCAGGGTGCCGCGCTGCAACCGCCAGGCCAGCCCGAACGGCCCGCTCAACAGGGCCGATCCCGCCGGAGGACCGGGCCGGTCGGCGATCAGTCCGGCCCCCAGGTCGCGCCGCCGCAGCAGCGTATAGGCGACCGCGATCAACACCACGGTGGTCACCACGTGCAGCAGCAGCACCCACCAGCGATCTCCCGCGAAGGGACGGACCTGCAGCGACCAGCCCTGCGGGGACAACCAGGTCAGGATGTCGGCAGGACCGTCTCCGGCGCGCGCGTCACCGATGGCGCGCAGGGTGAAGGTCACCGCGAGTACCGCCAGGGCGATGCCGCGGGCCAGTCGCGCGCTCGCGCTCAGCTGCGCGGCGACCGCGGCCACCGCCGCGAAGACGATGCCCGAAGCGGCCAGCGCCGCGCCGAAGGCCAGCGAGCCGTCGAACGGCACTCCCGACGAGGCGATGCTCAACGTCGCGACGATTCCGACCGCCACGCAGGCGGCACAGGTCAGCAGGAGGGTGGCGGTCAGGGCGGCGAAGCGGCCCATCCGGGTCGAGGCGAGCAGCTCCTCGCGTCCGGTCTCCTCCTCGGCACGGGTGTGCCGGATGACGGTGAGGATGGTGGCGATGCCGATCAGGGTGTAGAACGCTCCCGGTTTCCACGCTCCGGCCGCACCGAGACTGGTGTTGTAGATCGGGCCGTACAGCGCCAGCTGCGCCGGGCTGGACAGGATGGTGTGCGCGAAATTCTGCAGATCCGCCGGTGACGAGTACAGATTCTTCACGCTGGAGAAGTAGACGCTGCCCAGTGGCGCCGAGAACAACAGCACCCACAGCGGCAGGACGATCCGGTCCCGCCGCAGGTACAGCCGCAGCAGCCGGCCGGTGCCGGTGAAATCCGCAGCGCGAGCGAAGGATTCGGTGAAACCGCCGTGCGGGCGGTCGAGGGTGGCGGTGGTCATTTCGTCGCCTCGCTCAATGCCTGCCCGCCCCGCGCGGCAGTGTGTGCCGACCGGCGGGCTTCGTCCGGCCCGTCGCCGTCGAGCGAATAGTGGCGCAGGAACAGCTCTTCCAGCGTCGGCGGCTGACTGACCAGGCTGCGCACGCCGGCGTCGCCGAGCACGCGGATCAGTTCCCCGAGATGTTCGCTGTCGACCTGGCAGCGCAGCGTGTGGTCCTCGATCGTGACGTCCTCGACGCCCGCGATGGCGCCGATATCGCCCGGGTCGCCGACGAGTTCGGCCGTGATCGCCGTGCGGCTGAGATGACGCATCTCGGCCAGGGTGCCGCTCTCCACGGTCTTGCCGGCACGGATGATCGTGACCCGATCACACAGCGCCTCCACCTCGGAGAGGATGTGGCTCGACAGCAGCACGGTGGCGCCACGCTCGGCCGCCTCCCGCGCGCAGTCGCGAAAAACCTGTTCCATCAACGGATCCAGGCCCGAGGTCGGTTCGTCGAGCAGCAGCAGGCGCGCGTTCGAGGAGAAGGCGGACACGAGGGCGACCTTCTGCCGGTTGCCCTTGGAGTAGGCGCGCGCCTTCTTGCGCGGATCGAGTTCGAAGCGCTCGATCATCTCGGCGCGGCGCCCGGTATCGATTCCGCCGCGCATCCGCCCCAGCAGATCGATCGTTTCCCCGCCCGACAGCGACGGCCAGAGCGTGACATCGCCGGGGACGTAGGCGATATCGCGGTGCAGGTCGACCGCATCGGTCCACGGGTCGCGCCCGAGCACCCGCGCCTGCCCCGAGGTGCGTGCCAGGATGCCGAGCAGAATGCGGATGGTGGTCGACTTGCCGGCCCCGTTGGGCCCGAGGAAGCCGTGCACCTCCCCCTCGGCGACCTCGAGGTCGAGGCCGTCCAGGGCGCGTACCGATCCGAAATGCTTGTGCAGCTTCCGGACCTCGATTGCCGATGACATCGAATCTCCTTGTGAGATATGGGTTCACATTTCGGCGAGCAACGAGTCGAGCACCGAGGAATCGGTGAACAGGCCGTGGGTGTTGGCCTCGATGGCCGGCAGCACCATCTGGTCGGCGTACTCGCGCAACGCTTGTCGAAAGTCGAGCTTTCCTTCGTGGCGGGCGGCGTAGAGCTGCAGGTAGAAGAAGAATCCCCCGCCGTTCTGCACCGCCAGATAATTCGCCGTCGCCGATACGTCCCTGGGCCGGCGCAACGTGCCGGCCGCGATGCCGACCTCGAGATAGGACTCCACATCCGCGCGCATCTGATCGAACAGCGAGGTCATCAGCGTTCCGCCGGCCTGGAAGCTGCGCATCAGATATGCGGTGTAGGGCGCGAACTCCTCGATCTCGGCGAGGGCCTTCAGGGTCGAAGTCGGCGAGGGCTGCTGGACGTATTCCGTCTTCGCGGCCCGAATGACGGCACGTACGTGCTCGTCACACGCCTCGCGCAGGCCGTCCTTGGAACCGAAGTGGTGATTGACGAGTCCGGGCGAAACCCCCGCCGCCTTGGCGATGGCCCGCACCCCGACCCCGAATCCCTCTTCTCCGAAGACGACGATCGCCGCGTCCCGGATCCGGGCGGGCGTGCTCAGATCCGAGGCGGATCCTTCCGGTACGGCTGCTCCCTTAAACACATGTTCAATATACTAAACACTCGTTCAATCCGCACGCAAGACTCGGCACACACTGAATTTCGGCGATCGAATGCGCAGGTCGGCAGCGTCCCGCGAGTTAATTTCGGGGCCGGCGGGATCGAGCCGCCGGGTGATCGCGAGCGGTGATCAGCCGCGCGAGGCGCAGAGCAGGCCGTCGCCGACCGGGATCAGCACGCTGGTCAGGTCCGGATCCTCGGCCACGGCCCGCGTCGCCGCCCGCACCGCCTGGGTCGCGGCGTCGCGCTGCGCCGGATCTGGCACCCGCCCACCCAGCAGCGCGTTGTACATCAGCACCGCCCCACCCTCGCGCAGCAAACGTACGGCCTGCTCGACGTACTGCGGATGTTCGAGCGGCGCCGCATCGATGAACACCAGGTCGTAGGCGCCGTCGGCGAGCCGGGGCAGCACGTCCAGAGCACGGCCGTTGATCAGCCGGGTGCGCGCGGGGGCGATATCGGCCGCGCGGAAGGCGTCCTTGGCCGCGCGCTGATGTTCCGGCTCGGAGTCGATCGTGGTCAGCGTGCCGTCCTCGCGCATGCCGTCGAGCAGCCACAGGCCGCTGATGCCGGCGCCGGTGCCGACCTCGACCACCGCCCGCGCGCCGAGCAACTGGGCGTACATGCTGAGCAGCGCTCCCACCGACGGCGGCACCGGCGCGGCGCCCAGTTCGGTGGCCCGCTCCCGCGCCGCGATGAGGATCTCGTCCTCGACCACGGATTCCTCCACGTAGGCGAGGTTGCGCTGCAGGGCCGATGCCGCTGGGATGTGGCTCACGAATATGAGGCTAACGGCGGGGCAGTCCGGGGGCGCGACGACGGCCGGTGTTTTTCTCAGGTGTCCCTCAGCCTCCCCATACCACCGGCACATCGGGAACCGCCAGAGTAATGACCAAGCAAGGGCCGGCCGACCGTCGGACGGCGCCCGGGAACACCGGACTCAGGTTCGCGGTTGTACCCGGTACGCGACGACCACCAGTCGTCGTGCGCCTGCCACGGTCCCGAGTAGGAGGTCACCCCATCCACAAGGTCGATGCGGCGCGCGAGTACGCCACCCTGCCCGAGTCGAGTCTGCCGATCGGCGTCTCGGCCGACTACGAGTTGCCCGGTGCCGCTCGTAGCGATGCCCGTACCGAAGCCGGGGCCGACGTCCTGAACGGCGCCGACTTCGACGATACCGAAGCCGTCGCGGTCGATGCCGCGGACGACGATGCGCTGAGTGGCACCGCCGCCTTCGACGCCACCGGCGACCGCACCATGATGCCGTCCTGGGACGAACTGGTCCGCGAGCACGCCGACCGGGTGTACCGGCTGGCCTACCGCCTGACGGGTGACCCGCAGGACGCGGAGGACCTCACCCAGGAGACGTTCATCCGGGTCTTCCGCTCGTTGCAGAACTACCAGCCCGGCACGTTCGAGGGCTGGCTGCACCGGATCACCACGAATCTGTTCCTGGACATGGTTCGCCGGCGCAACCGCATCCGGATGGAGGCGCTGCCCGAGGACTACGACCGGGTGCCGTCCGAAGGTCCCGGCCCCGAGCAGGTCTATCACGATGCCCGGCTGGATCCGGACCTGCAGCGGGCGCTCGACGCGCTGGCGCCGGAGTTTCGCGCGGCCGTCGTGCTGTGCGATATCGAGGGTCTGTCCTACGAGGAGATCGGCGCTACCCTCGGGGTGAAGTTGGGTACCGTGCGCAGCCGTATCCACCGCGGCCGTCAGGCGTTGCGGGAATACCTTGCGCATAATGGTTCTCAGCAGCGGTTCGCCGCTGAGGAGAAAGTCGGGTAAACAGCGGTGCAGCGCCGCGGCCGTGCCCGGCGAAGCTGCAGTCCGTCGGAAGGGTGTGCATCCGTATGACCGGCGAGGGTCGATTCGCCCCCACCGAACACCTGGCCAATGAGGCCGTCGTCGCGTATGTCGACGGCGAGCTGAGAATGAACGCCTATCTGCGCGCGGCCGAACATCTGTCCCGCTGCCCCGAATGCGCCGCCGAGGTCGAGGCGCAGCAGCAGGCCCGGGTGGCATTGCGCCGGGCGGCACAGATGCAGATTTCCGCGCCGACGGACCTGCAGGACACGCTGAGCCGAATTCCGTTGGCCGACCTCACCGGTAGTAGCACCGACGATATGTCGCGTGGCGCGAGTTTCCTCGGCCTGCGGGCGGATTCGTTCCGTTTCGCCTCCTCCTCGAATCGAGAAATGGGATTCGAGAGCAGGCGGTGGACGGGATGGTGGCGCAAGTAGAGTTTGCGAACGTGACCACCGAATCGACGCCGTCCGCTTCATCGGATTCGGCGGCCAGGGGGAACCTGAGGCCGTCGGACGCGCCCGTGCTGGGGCCGCGCCCGGTGTACCGCCCGGATATCGATAAACACACCGCCCGCGCTTTCCGCCGCCCCGAGGGGCAGGCCGGATCTTTCGCTTCGCATACCCAGGCCGCGCCCGCGCCGCGCCACGACGCTCCCGAATTGGTCAATCGCCCGCCGGACGCGGTGCTCGCCGAGGCCTTCGGACGGCCGGCGGGTTCCGACGAGCTCCTCCAGCGCGATCCCGAGGCCGGGGCCGACACGCCCGATCCGAGCGCCCCGGTCGATCCGTGGCGCGATCCCGCGGCCGCGGCCCGGCTCGGCGATCCCGCCATCCACACCCCCGCCCCACAGCCGCTGCCGCCGGGCGTCAAACTCGGCGCCCGCGAGGTGCTGTTCGGCGGCAAGGTCGCGCCCAAGGCCCTGGCGATCCTGGGTGTGGCCGCATTGATCATCGGCGTGCTCGGCGGCCTCGTCGGCCGGTTCACCGCCGAGAACACCGGAGCGCTGACTTCGCGCAAGATCGCGCTGCAGCAGGAGAGCAATACCGACAAACCGCACAGCCAGGTCGCCAAGGTGGCCGACGCGGTGCTGCCGTCGGTCGTCTCGATCCGCGAGACCGTCGGCGACAACGGCGCCCTCGGTTCCGGCGTGGTCATCGACGGCAACGGCTACATCGTCACCAACAATCACGTCATCTCGATGGCGGCGCAGGACAAATCCGGGCGCGCCAAGATCCAGGCCACCTTCTCCGACGGCACCAGGGCCCCGGCCCAGCTGGTCGGCCGCGACCCCAAGACCGACCTCGCGGTGCTGAAGGTCGACGTCAAGAACCTCACCGTCGCCCGGCTCGGGAAGTCGGGCGATGTGCAGGTCGGTGACGATGTGCTGGCCATCGGATCGCCGCTGGGCCTGAGCAAGACCGTCACCTCCGGCATCGTCAGCGCGCTGCACCGCGCGATCCAGGAGAGCCCCGAGGCCGGCGACGACACCGCGGGCGCCTTCGACGCCGTGCAGACCGACGCCGCGATCAACCACGGCAACTCCGGCGGCGCCCTGGTCGACGGCGAGGGCCGGTTGATCGGCATCAACACCGCCATCCGCAGCGAGAGCGGCGGATCGGTCGGCCTCGGCTTCGCGATTCCGGTGGATCTCGTGCAGCGGGTGTCGCAGACCCTGATTCGCGACGGTGTGATGTATCACCCGTGGCTCGGGGTCAGCGCGAAGACCAAGCAGGTCGAGAACGACGTCATGAGCGGCGCCGCGGTGGCGGATGTGGTCGGCAACAGCCCGGCGGCCAAGGCGGGTATCGCCGAGGGCGACGTGATCGTCAAGGTGGGCGATCGGCAGGTCACCGAACCGGCCGAACTCACCGTCGCCGTGCAGTCCCATCAGATCGGCGAGACGGTGAATTTCCAATTGATCCGCGACGGCCGCCAGGTCGATGTGCCGGTGACGCTGGAATCCGATAAGAACGCCCCGCAAGCACCCCAGTAGCCTGGTCTTATGTTCAATATCGGCTGGCCCGAGATGGTGATCCTGGTGGTCGCCGCGCTGGTGATTCTCGGCCCGGAGCGGCTTCCGGGGGCGATTCGCTGGACCGCGCAGAGTCTGCGTCAGGTCCGCGACTACGCCTCCGGCGCCACCAGCCAGCTGCGCAACGATCTCGGACCCGAGCTCGACGAACTGCGCAAACCTCTGGAAGAGCTCAACGAACTGCGCAAACCACTCGAAGGTCTGCGCGGGATGACGCCGCGGTCGATGGTCACCAAACATCTCTTCGACGGTGACGATTCGCTGTTCACCGGCACCTTCGGCGGCGCGAATCCGGGTAACGGTTCGTCCGGCAATTCCGCGACCTCACAGACCGGCACGCCGAATTCTGTGACCCCACCCAATTATTCGGTGCCCGAACCGCCGAAACCGCTCGACCGCAACGAGAAACCGCCGATCGATTTCGACGCCACCTGATCGAAAAGCACTGATAGTCCCCGTACGGACCGCCCGGTCCGGCCCAAATGCCCGGTGTGCTCGATTGATTCGCCGCAGACGGCGGATTCGTCAACCGGACTAGACACATCCGGCTGTCGAGCTATCTAGACTTCGCACATGTCAGCCGACGAGGTGGCACGGGTGTTCGCGATCGAAGACAAGGTCGAACGTCTCAAGGCTGCCACCGAAGGGGTCGCGGCGGCCCAGCAGACCATCAACGAGCTCACCCGCATCCGCCGAGCGGTGATCAGAGAGCTGCATGCCGAGGGCTGGACCTTCGCCAGGATCGGTGCGGCAGCGGGACTTTCACGCGCCCGGATTCACCAGGTCAGTACCCAGGGGCCGGTACCGGAAGGGTTGTTCTTCGGGCACGGACCGCTCACCGTGCTGACGCCTGATCTGCGCGCGGTCACCCGTGCCACGCCGTTGATCGGCGCGCCGGATGCCGCCGCGCCGCACCGGTTGGCGGAACTGTTGCGACAGCTGGGATTCACCGTCACGGTCGAACGGTTCCTCCCCGGGCGCCCGGTGGATCTCGACCGTGAGGGCCTGATCGTGCTCGGCGGGCCCGAATTGTCGCCCAGTCTGCGCTATCTGGTCTCGGCCGACCCGCGACTGCGCCGGACCCTCGCGCGGGCCGGGCGAGTGCGCCGCGCGATCGAGGACCGGGCCGCCCGGCGGATCTACCGGCCGGGCGGCACCGAACCCTTCGACATCGCCTATCTGGCGCGCCTGCCCCGCCCGGACGGGCGCGGGACCATTCTCGTCATCGACGGCCTCCATCCGCCCGGATCACTCGGCGCGATACGGCTTCTCGGCACCCGGCTGGCGACCCTGCACGAGCGCGCCGACACCCGGGCCTTCTCGGCGGTGATCGGCGTCCGCTACGACCGCCACACCGGCGAACCGATCGAGGTGGATCTCCTCACGCCGATCTACCGCCACGAACGGTGATCAGGCCGCGACTTCGGTGGGACGCAGGGTGTTCATCGGCGGCCGATCCGCCAGGTGCACATCCGTGCTCAGCGCGGTGAATTCCTCACCGATGAGCGGGAATTGCGTCAATGCCGCACCGGAGTCGCGAATTCCGCTGCGCCCCAGCACGGTTCCGAGAATCTGCCGGCTCATCACGCCAAGGTCCGACAGCGGACGATTGCGGTGCGTGCGCACGCCCAGATTCACCTGGCCGATCGCCGAGAGGCCGAGCATGTCGAAAGTGTCCAGCAGCAGGCCGATCTCCACACCGTAGCCCGGCGCGAACGGCACCGCGGTCAGCAGTTCCCGCGTCCCCGCGTACTCACCGCCCAAGGGCTGCAACACCTTCGACAGATCCGGCCGCAGCGCGGCGAGCAGCGGTCGCGCCACCAGTTCGGTCACCCGGCCGCCACCGTGCTGCTCCACCGCCGCACCCTGGCGCAGCGGACGCCGGTAGTAGGCCTTCACCAGATGCATACCGTCCACGGTCAGCAGCGGACCCAGCAGTTTCGGCACGAACATCGGATCGGGATCGATCAGATCCGAATCGACGAAGGCCACCAGATCGCCGGAGGTCGCGGCCAGTGAGCGCCACAGCACCTCCCCCTTACCGGGAACCGGCTCCAGTTCGGGCACGGCCTGCTCACGGGTGACCACCTGCGCCCCGGCCGCCCGTGCCCGCTCGGCCGTCGCGTCCACGGAGCCGGAATCCAGCACCACCAATTCGTCGACCAGCGTGCCGAGCAGCGGCCGGATACTGGCCACCACATCGGCGACCGTGCGTTCCTCGTTCAATGCCGGCAGCACCACCGAGACGGTGCGCCCGTCCTTCGCGTCGACCAACTCGTCGATCGCCCACTGTGGTCGATCCCACGTATGCGTGGCAGTCCAATCGAACGTCATACCAGACCTCGCAAGGTTCGTGCGGGGGGCCGGATGCCCTGAATCGCCGCGATCATGTCCACTACTCGCCGGGTTGCGGCGACCTCGTGAACTCGGAAGACCCGGGCGCCGGCCGCGGCCGACCACGCGGTTGCCGCCAATGTCCCCTCCAATCGCTCGGAAAGTCCGACACCAAGAGTCTCTCCGATGAAATCCTTATTGCTCAGCGCCATCAAGACAGGCCATCCGGTATTTACAAGAATGTCCACGGCCCGCAACAGTTCGAGCCCGTGGTAGGTGTTTTTCCCGAAATCGTGGGTCGGATCGATGAGGATCGCGTCCGCGGCGACCCCCGCCGCGCGCGCCGCCTCGGCGGCCCGGACCAGGGTATCGGTGACCTCGGACACCACATCGGCGTACCGGACCCGATGCGGCCGGGTGCGCGGTTGAGCGCCGCCGGTGTGGCTGCACACGATCCCCACCCCCAGTTCGGCGGCCACGCCCGCGAGCTGCGGATCCGCGCCGGCCCAGGTGTCGTTGATCAGATCCGCGCCCTCGGCCACCGCCGCTCGCGCGACCTCGCTGCGCCAGGTGTCCACACTGATCAACAGGCCGGGATAACGCGCGCGGATGGCCGCCACGAACGGCACCACCCGCCGCGCTTCCTCCGTGGCGTCGACCTCGTCCCCCGGACCGGCCTTCACCCCGCCGATGTCGACCAGATCCGCCCCCTCGGAGACCGCGCGGGCCACCGCGGCCATCGCGGCGTCGTCGGAGAAGGTGGCTCCCCGGTCGTAGAAGGAATCGGGGGTTCGGTTGACGATCGCCATCACCAGCGCCCGATCCGTCGCCACCGGCTTACCGCACAGGGTGGACAGCGGTGACGCAGAACTCATGGTGGTGAGTCTAATTGCCGGGGTCTCGGCGCCCTCCGGCACGACCTAGCCCCGGGGCGCGGTACCGGCGGCCACCTCGTCCGGATAGCTCGGGTAGAACGGCACATATCCCTGGTCGCGGCCCTTCAGCACATAGACCGCGGTGGAGTCGTCGGACGCGAAGCCCTGTTTGCGCAGATCCACCTTGCGGCTCTTGAAGGTCGAGGTGGTCTCCAGTTCGGGCACCACGCGGACGAACAGCGGCACCGCGTACCCGGGCAGGCGGTCGTAGAGCCGGGCGGCCAGCGCGGAGCCGTCGAAGGCGGCATCGGCGTCGAGGGTTACCGCGGCCATCCCCGCCTTACCGTCGGCTCCGGGCACGTCCACGCCGTACACCACCGCCTCGGTGATACCGGGCGCGCCGTCGAGGGCGCCCTCGACCTCGGTGGTCGCGACGTTCTCACCCTTCCAGCGGAAGGTGTCGCCGAGACGGTCGACGAAGGCGATGTGGCGCCAATGCTGGTCGCGCACAAGATCTCCGGTGTCGAACCAGCAGTCGCCGTCGTCGAATGCGTTGCGCACCAACTTCGATTCGGTCGCGGATTTGTCGGTGTAGCCGTCGAACGGGGAACGGTCGGTGACCTTCGCCAGCAGCAGGCCCACACCGCCGGAGGCGACCTTGCGCAGTCGCCCGTCGGGGTATCGCCGCGCCTTGCCGGTCTCCTCGTCGAATTCCACCACCGCGTACGGCAACGGTCCGAATCCGGCGGTGCGATCCACGCCGAAGGCGTTGATGAAGGCGATATTTCCCTCACTGGCGCCGTAGAACTCCACCACCCGGCCGATGCCGAAGCGCCGCCGGAATTCGTCCCACAGCTCCGGGCGCAGGCCGTTGCCGACCGCCAGCCGCACCGAATGTTCGTGTTCGCGAGGCGATTCCGGCTGATTGAGCAGGTACCGGCACAGCTCGCCGATGTAGATGAACGCCGTCGACCTGGTCGCGACGACCTCGTTCCAGAAATTCGACACCGAGAATTTGCGGCCCAGCGCCAGCGTCGCCCGCGAGCCGAGCACCGCGCCGAGCGCGACCGTCAGCGCGTTGTTGTGATACAGCGGCAGACAGCAGTACATGGTGTCACCGCCGCGCAGGCGGATACCCAGACCACCCAGCCCGGCCATACTTTTCGTCCAGCGCAGATGGGTCATCACGCTGGCCTTGGGGAGGCCGGTCGTGCCGGAGGTGAAGATCAGGAAGGCGCGCTCCCGGGCGCGGACGTCCGCGCACACCGCCGGATCCGCCGGATCGGCCGCGCGAGCCAGCTCCTGCAATTCCTGCGTATACAGCAGATTCGGCGGCGGCTCGGGCAGTGAGCGCAGTGCCTCCTCACATTCCTCGCCGATCACGTTGACCGTGCTGTTCAGCAGCCCGAAGCTGTGGGCGAGTACCTGTTCGCGCTGATTGTGATTGAGCAGCCCGACCGTCGCACCCAGCTTCACCGTCGCCAGCACCACGAACAGCGTCTCGGGGCGGTTGGTCATCAGCACGCCCACCACATCGCCGCGGCGCACACCGCGCTGTGCCAGCACCTCGGCGAAGCAGTTCACCTCGGTATTGGCCTCGCCGTAGGTGTATTCGCGGCCCTCGAAGCGCAGGAACGGCCGATTCGGATACCGCCGTGCCGCCTTCTGGAAGTACAGCCCCACCGAGGATTTGTCGTCCGCGCGCACCAGCATGCCGGTGGCGCCGCGCAGCATGCCCGGTGTCTCCATCGCCATGGCGGGCAGTCTGCGTGTCAGATCCCAGAGACTGATCGTGTTGCGGGCCTCGGCGGTCACATTCTCCTCCAACGATTTCCGGTCGGGCGGTGTCGATGCGCTCAGGCGGTGTCGATGCGCGGCGCCGTCAGGGCTCGGAATGCGGATGCCACATCCGCGGTCACGGTAATCCGATCCAGTGCGGGACGCCCGATGAACCCGGCCGCGCTCAGTTCGTCCAGCCATGCGAACAGTCCGCGGTAGTGGCCGTTCGGATCGAGCACCACCAGCGGTTTGCCGTGCAGTCCCAGATATCCGCCGGTCCACGCCTCGAAGAATTCCTCCAGCGTGCCGATTCCGCCCGGCAGCGTCAGGAAGGCGTCGGCGCGATCCTCCATGATCTGTTTGCGTTCGCGCATGGTGTCGGTGACGATCAGCTCGTCGCTGTCCACATCGGCGACTTCCTGATGCACCAGGCGTTTCGGGATCACACCCGTGGTGCGGGCGCCTCCCGCGCGCGCGGCCACCGCCACCGCCCCCATCATCGACACATGCCCGCCGCCGGACACCAGTTGCCAACCGCGCCGGGCGATTTCACTGCCCACCTCGGCGGCCAGGCGCAGCGCGTCCGGATCCACGGCACTGGCCGAACAGTAGACACACACCGCGAACTGCCCGCTCACCACCGATCCTCCGTCCCGGTGGATTCCTCGCCGCGACGCGCGGCGGCCTGCAGCACGATGTCCACCAGTTCCTCCACACTGTCGGTCACGTGCAGCAGTTCCAGATCACCGGGCGAGATCTTGCCCGAGCCGCTCGGCGAATCGCGCAGCCAGTCGACCAGCCCTGCCCAGTACCGGCTGCCGAACAGGATGACCGGAAAGCGGGTGATCTTGTGAGTCTGGACCAGTGTGAGAGCCTCGAACAGCTCGTCCAGGGTGCCGAAGCCGCCGGGCAGGCAGATGAACGCCTGGGAGTACTTGACGAACATCGTCTTGCGGGCGAAGAAGTAGCGGAAGTTGATGCCGAGGTCGACCCACTCGTTGAGTCCCTGTTCCATCGGCAGTTCGATGCCGAGGCCCACGGAGTAGCCGCCCGCCTCACAGGCGCCGCGGTTGGCCGCCTCCATCACTCCGGGACCACCACCGGTGATCACCGCGAAACCGGCCTCGGCCAGGGCGGCGCCGATGGCCCGCGCCGCCTCGTATTCGGGCGTGTCCACCAGCGTGCGCGCGGAGCCGAAAACCGCGACGGCCCTGGGGATTTCGGCGAGTGCGCCGAATCCCTCCACGAATTCGCTCTGAATCCGGAGCACCCGCCAGGGGTCGGTGTGCACCCAGTCGGTGGGTCCGCGGCCGTCGAGCAGATGCTGGTCGGTGGTTCCGGTGCCCTGTTTGCGCGCCCGGCGCAACATGATCGGGCCGCGGAACTTGGGAGTGGACTTCGGTGATCTGGTCGATGCGGGCTCGGGCGCGGTGGACATGGGACCGAACCTACCGGTTCAGCCCTGGTGACCGGTCAGGTAGTTGCGCAGGATCTCGGTGACGACGGTGATCTGGCGGGTGGGTACGCGCTCGTCCACCTTGTGCGCCAGATTGGGGTCGCCGGGCCCGAAATTGACCGCCGGAACGCCGCGCGCGGCGAATCGCGACACATCGGTCCAGCCGTATTTCGCGCGCACCCCGCCCCCGCCGTGGGAATGAACGCGCTCCACCAGGTTCTTCGCGGCCGGAGACGACAGGCCCGGCAGCGCGCCTGGCGCACCGTCGGTCCGCTCGAAGCTCACATCCAGTCCGTCGAACACCTCGCGCACATGCTCGGTCGCCTCGTCGAGGGTGCGATCGGGGGCGAACCGGAAGTTCACCAGCACCTCGGCCTCGTCTGGCACCACATTGCCGGCCACGCCGCCGTCGACCTTCACCGCGGAAAGCCCCTCGCGATACACGCAGCCGTCGATGTCCACCTCGCGCGGCACATAGTCGCGCAGCCGCTGCAGGACGGGCGCGAGTTTGTGAATGGCGTTGTCGCCCAGCCACGCTCGCGCGGTGTGGGCGCGGGTGCCGCCGAGACCGAGGCGGACCCGCAGCGTGCCCTGACAGCCCGCCTCGATCCACGCGCCCGACGGTTCGCCGAGGATGGCCAGATCACCGTCGAGCCATTCCGGCAGTTCGCGTTCGATGCGGCCGAGACCGTTGTATTCGGCGGCGATCTCCTCGCAGTCGTAGAAGATCAGGGTCAGATCGCAGACCGGATCGGCGACGGTCGCGGCCAGATGCAGGAACACCGCGTCGCCGGACTTCATGTCGACGCTGCCGCAGCCGAACAGCACCTCCTCACCGTCGATCGTCTCGAACCGGCCCGGCACATTGTCGGCGATCGGCACGGTGTCCAGGTGACCGGCCATGATCACCCGGTGCGGCAGCCCGCGATTGGTGCGAGCCAGCACGGTGTTGCCGTGCCGCAGCACCTCGAAACCCTCGGTCTGCTCGCGCAGCGCCCAGGCGACGGTGTCGGTGATCGCCGCCTCGTCGCGGGAGACGCTCGGAATGTCGACGAGGGTCGCGGTGATCGAGATCGGGTCGGCGCGCAGATCGATGGTCACCGGACCAGCCTAAGTCTTCGCCCGTCTCACGACCGGGCCGAGCGGCTCGGTCGGGGCGGGCGGCACAGGTAGCCCACCACCTCGCGATCCGCACCCAGTAGGCTGAAGTGCCGTGAGCACACAGGGAGCATCCGCAGTCGGCTTGGCGACGGTGACCGCGAACGGGACGGTCCTCGACACCTGGTACCCGTATCCGGAACTGGGCACGTTCGAGACGTCGGAGACCACGCGGCTGAGCCCGGCCGACGCCGAGTACGCACGCTTCGCCGATCTGGTCGGCCCCGACGAGGCCCGCCGGGTCGAGGTCGTCGCGGTGCGCACCACGATCGCGGACCTGTCGGCGCCGCCGATCGACACCCACGACGAATATCTGCGCCTGCACCTGCTCTCCCACCGTCTGGTCCGGCCGCACGGGCTCAGCCTGGAGGGGCAGTTCGGGCTACTGGCCAACGTCGTGTGGACCAATCACGGCCCGTGCGCGGTCGAGGACTTCGAGCTGGTGCGCGCGAAGTTGCGCGCCCGCGGTCCGGTCACCGTCTACGGCGTCGACAAATTCCCCCGCATGGTCGACTACGTGCTGCCCGCCGGCGTCCGCATCGCCGACGCGGACCGGGTGCGGCTGGGCGCGCATCTGGCCGAGGGCACCACGGTCATGCACGAAGGTTTCGTGAACTTCAACGCCGGTACCCTCGGCGCGTCCATGGTCGAGGGCCGCATCTCGGCCGGTGTGGTGGTCGGCGACGGCTCCGATGTCGGCGGTGGCGCGTCCATCATGGGCACCCTCTCCGGTGGCGGTAAGCAGGTCATCTCGATCGGCGAGCGCTGCCTGCTCGGCGCCAACGCCGGCCTGGGCATCTCGCTGGGCGACGATTGCGTCGTCGAGGCCGGCCTCTACGTCACGGCGGGCACCAAGGTCGCCCTCCCGGACGGCCGCACGATCAAGGCTGCCGAACTGTCCGGGCAGTCGAACCTGCTGTTCCGCCGCAACTCGCTCACCGGCAGCGTCGAGGTCGTCGCCCGCAAGGGCACCGGCATCGAACTCAACGCCGCCCTGCACGCCAACTGAGGCATCGCGAAACACCCCTGGCCGCTCGGGTTGAGTAGGTGATGTACCGGCGCCGTCCGTCGGCACGTCACCGTCCCGGGACTCCGGCACCAGCGGACAGACTGCTTCGTGAGCCCGGTCGGGCGACGGCCACGCGGCTCAATCCCGGTTCACGGCGCGGGCGATGGTGGCACGTGCTCGGTCGCCGTAGACCGCCTGGGTTTGCAGGGCCGTCCAAGCCTTCTCGTAGTAGGCGAGTTCTCGTGGCTGCGTGATGGTGAGCTCCGCGGCAATCGTTTCCACCAACACCGTCCGGCGGTCGTGAATCACGAAGTTTGTTGTCGTATATACGAACTCGGCATCGGTGGGAACGATACCCACGACGAGCCTGGACAGCTCCATCAGCTCCAGAAGATGCCGTAACTGACCGAGTCGGACCGCGTCGTCTCCGACTCCGGTGTACAGCGCGGCCTCACCGATCAGATAGTGGAATTGATGTGCGCCCTCGGTCAGAATCTTCTGCCGCTGCATGCGAGCCTCGAGCGCCTCGCTCAAATCATCGGGACTGCCGACGAAGTCGATGCAGCGTCGCAGAATGATCTCCGCGTACGCTCGGGTCTGCAGCAGACCGGAGGGGATCAGCGGACCGTATCCACGGATGAGCCTGGTGCCGGATTCGTGTTCGATACTCGCTCGCTGTCGGCGAGCGTGGCCGGTATCGGTGATTCGCTTCCACTCGAGGTAGGCGGCGTGAATATTGGCGGCCGTCGCGATGAGATCCGGAAGCGCTAGGTCGGCACCAGTAATCCGGCACCAGGTGCGCAGGTCGGAGTCGGACGGAAGCTGACGGCCGTTCTCGATCTTGGGAACCTTCGATTGTGCCCATCCTGCCTCGTGAGCCAGAGCTGTACCGGTAAGGCCCGCCTGCTTGCGAAGTTCGCGCAGGCGGGCCCCCAGTGCTCGACGGGCATCATCACTCATAGTCACGTCCGGAAATGCTCGTGGGATACAGATTTGTGCCACACACGATCCCACAGAGCACAGGCGTAACCCACAATCTGGGCATCGCTCGTTGCGGCGACACCGGACCACCAGCCGTCCGCGTCGAACACGCTGTAGGCCACAGTGTGGTCGTCGATCAGCCAAAAGTCGTCGGCTGCGGCGTCGGCCCGATCTGCATGGTCTCGGGCGAGCCACCGCACATCCTCACCCGCCTCGAGGTTGTGCGGAGTCAGCGCAATCAAGTAGCGGGTGTAGTCGGTGAGCGGCACGGACACGATGCGCGCACGTTGCACGGCGACACCTCGGCCGACCAGATCGGCGACCGTGCGGGCCCATGGATCGAACCAGGCGCCGCCGGGATCGTCGATCTCCCCGTCCAGAAACTGCAGCATGGCCGAATGCTCAGAGTCCGAGCGGTATTCGTCTCGCGTCTCGAGGTGACACGCACGACTTGTCGCAAGCCCAAGCAGTTGTGGAAGCTCGGTACGGCTGTACAGACGCATCTACCGAACCCCCTGGACGAGCGCAATCTCGACGGCGGCCTCATGATCCGGAATATTCATGATCTCCAACGCTTCCGCGTCATCGACAAGATCACCTCGGACGAGGTAAGTGCCGTGACCTGTGTCTTCGAAGACCGGAAACCGGGTGCCCGGAACGGCGAGGCCTAACAGTTCGTGCGGAATCTCGACACACGCGTCCTCTCCAGTTCGGTACCCCTGGATCACGATGCGCTGCTGATCGTCGGGCTGCCACAACCGGGGTGACCCGCCATCGCCGCTACCGCCGCCAATGAACGTTACTCGCATGTGAGGTCCAATCATTCTTGAAGGATCGGTATGCATGCGAGGTTAGTGCATGTCAACGCGACGTTCCAGAAATTGAATAAGAATATTCTAGAATATTCCTTGCGGTTGGGTGCTCCTGATTCTTACGGTCGGTTCACCCCGGCGCCGGGTGGTCGCCGATCCGGCGCATCGGTGCTCGAACGGCCGACACCGATGGTCTCAGCCCCGGCGCCGGGTGATGGCAATCGACTATTCCCGGAGGGATGCCACCGTGAGAACCGAGGAATCGAGTGCACACCGAAACTCGATCGGACAAACACACCAACCCATCGCTGTCACCTGGGCCCCTACTGGCGTATGGGAGCGATGCTCGTGATCTGGCTCCTGGTCGGCAGCATTCTTCTTTCGATCGCGATCTACACAGCGATCGTCTGCTGGCCGCAGCGAATCCCGAAAGTTCGTAATCCGCAGGGGGTTCGATGCGCATCAGAGGTCCAGTGCGATGACGTGTAGGCGAACTTGCGCTGCAGACGACGAGACTGAGCCGCGCGCGATGGCTTACGTCTGCGTCGACCTGATCGCGACCATGTCCGATGTCGATCGGGCCGCACGGCAAGTCGCGGCACGGCTCGGATATGTCTACCTCGGGATGACGAAAAGCAGCAGCCTGATCGATCCCGGAGTATTGCCCGAACACATCAGGGCGCACGAGGTCGAGTTGCTGATCGTGCCCGACATGGCGCACCTGCGCGACAAAGTCCCGCCCGAGCTTGCCGAGGTCACCGACATCCACGATCTGGCAACCGGCCACACCTACGAGCGGGAGGGTGCATACGCACCCGACGAGGGGCATCGGCCGAACCCGTTGGCGGCACCGTCATGAAACCTGCACTGCCACAACGTCGCCCGCCGGATGAAACCCAGACGAGCTGGTCAGCGAGCATCGCACTGCTGGACAGCTTGCTCGCTGCCCTGCAGGCATGGCAGCCCTCCCAGCTGCCGCCCGCTGCCCCCACCGAGCAGGACATTGCCGTGCTGGCAGCTCTCGGAACGAAGGTGCCGAACCACAACTCCAGTCCGCTCTGCGGGCATGACAACAGACCGATAGACAAGACAGGGGGAACGATGCGCATCGGAGCAATCACCATCATCAGTGCTGCTGTGGCGGCATTGGCGGGGACCGTGATCACGGCCTCGCCTGTGCACGCCGCGGCGAAGTCGTGCAATCTCGGGTTCATGCCCACGAAGCCGACCGTCGGGGTCGGCTCGATCATCGGGAACGCCTGGGCGGCCTGCGATGTCCCGCCTGAACGTCATGAATTGCGGCTCGCCCTGCAGCTTCGGACTCGCGACGGCCGGCAAGGACAAGCACTGATCAGGTTCGACTTCGTCGACTCCAGCATCGAGCGGATCGTCACCGCCGAGGAATGCGCGAGAGGGAACTGACATGCCGATGACCCAGGGACGATACGGCGACAGCACCGAACACCACCGCTTGTTCTGGTTACGCCATAACGCCGGCCAAGTGCTGCGGTCGCTGCGGCGCGACCCCCGTGACGAAGGCGGCGGATACACGATGCACCGGGAATTCGGTGCGTGGGTGTTGCGGCCGGTGTCGGGGTGGCGGTCGCTGCGATGGATCACTCCTCCAGTCGACAAGGTGCGCTCGGTGCGTGATCGCGATGCCGCGGCGGACCACTACGCGGCAAAGTTCGGGGTATAGCCGACTTTGTACCAACGCCCCACCCGGCCCGGGTGGGGCGTTTCGCATCAGCGCTCCTATTCGATTCCGAAGCCGAGCACGCGCTGCGGGGTGATGCGGATCAACTCGCGCGAGCCGCCGTCGAGGTAGGTGTCCACATCTCGCAAAGCCTGTGCCACGCCGCGGATTTCGAGGCAGCGCACCTGCCACGGATTCACCGAGGCGATATCGTCCACGACGAAGGCGACCCGCTCCTCCTTGCCGAGGTTGCGGAACTTCTGCGAGGCGCCCATGTTGTGGCCCGCGATGTCGATGGTGCCGAGGGCTTCGTTGTAGCGGAAACCCACCGGGTTGTTCTGCGGCGATCCGTCCGGGCGGATGGTGGCCAGCCGACCCAGGCGTTGGCCCGCCAGATACTCGATCTGGGCTGCAGACAGCGTTGCGATCATGCGCCGACCTTAGAACCTCGAGTGCGGTACAGGTCAACCCGGCACGTTCCCGGCACCGGATCGATACGTCAGCGCAGCAGCTTCTTCTGGACCTTGCCCATCGCGTTGCGCGGCAATTCGGTCACCATCAGCACCTCACGCGGGCGTTTGTGCGCCGAGAGCTGCTGGGCGACGAAGTCGACGAGTTCGCGCTCGGAGATCGCGGTGTCGGGTCGCGGCACGACGTAGGCCCGGATGCGCTGCCCCAGATCCGCGTCCTCGATCCCGACCACGGCGACCTCGGCCACACTCGGGTGGCCGAGCAGACAGGTTTCGACCTCGCCGGCCCCGACGCGATACCCGCCGGATTTGATCAGATCCACCGATTCGCGCCCGACGATGCGATGGAATCCCTCGGCGTCGATCGCCGCCACGTCGCCGGTGACGAACCAGCCGTCCTCGGTCCAGCTCTCGGCGGTGGCCTCCGGCCGGCCGAGATAGCCGTCGAACAGCATGGGCCCGCGCACCTGCAGTCCGCCGATACTCTCGCCGTCGTGCGGAACCGGCGCCCCCGCCTCGTCGCGCAACCGGGTCTGCACACCCGTCACCGGCAGGCCGACCCAGCCCGGCCGGCGCTCGCCGTCGGCCCGGGTGGACAGGGTGATCATGGTTTCGCTCATACCGTAACGCTCCACCGGCGCCTGCCCGGTCAGTTCGCGCAGCCGTTCGAAGACCGGAACCGGCAGCGGCGCACTACCGGAGACCAGGAGCCGGGCATTCGCCAATCCCTTTGCGGCGTCGTGATCTTCGGCGATGCGCGACCAGACCGTCGGCACACCGAAGTACATGGTTCCGCCTGCCGCGGCATAGGCGGCCGGAGTCGATTTACCGGTGTGCACGAGCGGGCTGCCGATCCGCAGCGGCCCCAGCACACCGAGGATCAAACCGTGCACGTGGAACAGCGGAAGCCCATGTACCAGAACATCTTTCGAGGTCCACGACCACGCCTCGAACAGGGCGTCGAGACCGGCCGCGATGGCGCCGCGACTGAGCACCACCCCCTTGGGCGCCCCCGTGGTCCCCGAGGTGTAGAGAATGAAAGCCGTTGTGTTAGCGGCGGGTTCGGGATGGCTGTGCCACGAACGGGCGTGCTTGCGCACCGGGATCACCGGCAGCGTGGAGTTTTCCGGCGCCGCACCGAGCCAGGCCCGCGCCCCGGAATCGGCGAGGATGTGGTCCAGTTCGGCCGATCCGGCGTCCGGCGGCACCGGCACGGCGGCGACCCCGGCGATCAGGCAGCCGAGGATGCCCAGCACGGTGGTGGCGGTCGGACGGGCGAGGATCGCGACCCGGCCGGCCCCGGCGATCCGTTCGGCCACCGAGGTCGCGGCGCCGACCAGATCGCTGCGCGAGAGCGTCTCACCGTCGATGGTGACCGCATCGGGAATGTCGTAGCCGGCGGCCACGGCGGCCGGATTCAGCGAGGGCAACAGCGGCAGCGAACCGTAGGACATCGGGCCAACCTATCAATCGGGCCCATCGCATCGGCACCGTCGGCACTCTTCCCTGCCGGGCGGCCTGTTGCGAATTCGTCTCGTCGTCGCGCGGCCGTTGACAGCGCAGTGAGGTGGTGAGACTGTCGAAGTGCAGTCTTCTCACGCGGAGATGGGGGTCGACGATGACCACGTCCATTCGCACGTCGCCCGGGCAACCGGTCGCCGAATACGATGTCGCGGCGCACCTGGACGGTTCGGCCGCCTTCTTCGGTGCCGCGGTCAACGTCATCATGCAGCTGTCACTCCCGCCCGTCGGCTACGGCGTGGTGGAGAGCACCGTCGACAGCGGCAAGGTGATGCTCCATCCGGTCAAACGCACCCGCACCACGCTGACCTACCTCGCCGTGGCCATGCTGGGCAGCGACGACGAGCGCGCCGTCTACCGCGCGGCGGTGAACTGGCAGCATCGCCAGGTCCGCTCGACCGCGCAGAGCCCGGTCAAGTACAACGCCTTCGATCCGAAGCTGCAGCTGTGGGTGGCAGCCTGCCTGTATTGGGGTTCACGCGACCTCTACGAGCGGATGCACGGCCCGATGCCGGAGCAGGAGGCCGAGGCCTTCTACCGCCATGCCGCCCGGTTCGGGACCACACTGCAGATGCCGCAGGCGATGTGGCCGGCCGATCGCGCCCCCTTCGACGCCTACTGGAACCGGCAGCTCGCCGAGGTCCGCATCGATCCGGTGATCCGCGCGTACTTCGACGATCTGGTGGATCTGAAGATGTTCCCGCCCCCGATTCGCTTGGCATTCGGGCGATTTCACCGCTGGGTGGTCGCCGGATTGCTGCCGCCGAATCTGCGCGCGCAGATGGAGATGCCGTGGACGGCGTCCGACGACCGCCGCCTGGCCCAGCTCCTGCACGCGGTCGGCGTGGTGGAGGATCGAGTCCCCAAGCAGCTCAAGATGTTTCCGGTCAACGCGTATATGTTCGACATGCGAGTCCGGCGCCGCCTGGGGCTGCGACTTGTGTGAGTGCCCCGGCTCGTGGGCGCGATCCGGAAGGCGTGGCGGCGCCCCGGGCGACTGGAGAACCGGTAGGACTAGGGGATCCGGAAACCGGGAACCACGTGGTCGCGGGCGAACCGCCGGCAGGCGGCCTCGTCGTCGACCGGGATCAGCGTCTGCGGAGTCAGCGCGAGCGAGAGCGCGTTGCGGGCGACCAATTCGGCCAGCGGCAGCGGATCGTACTGCGGCAGTTTGCCTTCCGTCTGCAGGCGGGTGATGAATTCGGCGACGTAGTCGCGCCCCAGCTCGATCACCGGCGCGCCCTGCACGGTGAGATAGGGCAAGACGACCTCCGGTTCGGTGGTCAGCAGCCGGTCCAGCAGTTTGTTGCCACGCAACCCGTCCAGGAAGGCGACGAACAGTTCGACGATCTGATCCTCGGCGCTGGCGTCTCGATCGATCTGGCGCTGCACCGCGGCGTCGACCTGTTCCACGAACTGGCGCGCCTGCCACAGCCCGACGGCCTGGATCAGATCGGACTTACCCGCGAAGCGCCGGTACAACGTCGCCAGCGACAGCCGCCCACGCCGCGCGACCTCGACCATGCTGGTGCGTTTGATGCCGAAATCCAGGAAAGCCAGCAGCGCCGCGTCGAGTACCGTGGTCTGATTGCGGTCCTCCGGACCCGCGCCACGCACCAGTGGCAGGAGCCGAGTCGACAGTTTGGTCGAGCCGGTCATGGTCGTTCCTCTCCTTCACCCGGGTCGCGGACACGGTGACGCTCTCATCATCCCACATGGTCAGCGGCCCTGATTGACATGATGCCACACCGATGAGAAGGTTTACACGAAAGCTTCTCATATTCTCTCGCCGATCCGGCGGGGAGGAACAGGAGACGAGTCGACGATGACCGCCCCCCTGCGCGCGACCGACTACGAGCCCGAGGTTCCGGGCGACGAACTCACCCGGGAGACGGTGCGCGAACACATCGACGGCGTGGCCGCCTTCCTCGGCGGCGCCGCGAACGTGATCATGCAGCTCAGCCACCCGCCGGTCGGCTACGGCGTCCTGGAGAGCACGGTCGACAGCGGCAAGGTGACCCTGCATCCGATCAAGCGCCTGCGGACCACGCTGACCTATCTGGCCGTGGCGTGGCTGGGCAACGACGAGGACGTGCGGAGCTACCGGGAGGCGGTCAACGCCTCGCACCGTCCCGTGCATTCGGGTCCGAACAGCCCGGTCAAGTACAACGCCTTCGATCCGAAGTTGCAGTTGTGGGTGGCGGCCTGCCTGTACTGGGGCGTCGACGATCTGTACCAGCGCATGCGCGGACCGATGGATCCCGAACTCGCCGAACGTTTCTACCGCTACAGCGTCCGGCTCGGTACCGGTCTGCAGATGCGTCCGGAGATGTGGCCGGCCGACCGGGACGCGTTCTACGCGTTCTGGGAGGAGAACCTCGCGACGAAGACCATCGACGAGCCGGTGCGCCGCTACTTCAACGATCTGATCGATCTGAAGATGCAGCCGCGCCCGATTCAGTTGCTGGCCGGGCGTTTCCACCGATTCACCGTCACCGCCCTGCTTCCGCAGCACCTGCGCGACGAGATGGGGATGCGCTGGACCGCACGCGACGAACGCCGGTTCCGGTTCGTCCTGCGCTCGATCTCGGCGGTGTGGACGCGGATGCCCACGGTGATCCGCGTCTTCCCGTTCAACTTCTATCTCGCGGATATGCGGCTGCGCCGGCGCTTCGGCCGGCCGCTGGTCTGATTCAGCGCTCGGCGAGGGCGCGGAGGAAGAAGCCGAGGTTGGCCGGGCGTTCGGCCAACCGCCGCATCAGATAGCCGTACCACTGGTTGCCGTAGGGCACGTAGACCCGCACGGCGTGACCGGCCTCGGCGAGGCGCTGCTGTTCGATGGAGCGAATGCCGTAGAGCATCTGGAATTCGAAATCGCCCGGCGCGCGACCGTTCCGAGCGGCCATGTCGTGCGCCGCGGCGATCATGACCGGGTCGTGGGTGGCGACCATCGGATATCCCGACCCGGCCATGAGAAATTCCAGGCAGCGCAGGTACGACTCGTCCACATCGGCGGTGCGCTGGTAGGCGACGGACTCCGGCTCGCGATACGCGCCCTTGCACAACCGGATTCGCGCGCCCTCGGCCGCGGCGGCGCGACAGCGATCCTCGGCACGGCGCAGATAGGTCTGGGTGGCGACCGCCAGCCAGGGATAGTCGGCTCGCACCATGCGCACGGTCGACTCGGCGGTTTCGGTGGTGGTGTGGTCCTCCGCGTCGACGGTGATCCAGACCCCCGCCTGCTGCGCCCGCTCGCACAGCGTATGCAGATTCGCGGTGGCGATCTCGGGGCCGTCGAGCCCCAGCGACTGCCCCAGCGCGGACAGTTTCACCGAAACCTCCACCGGTGCAACGGATTGCACCGACCACGATCGGTTCCACCGGGCCTGGAGATTCCATCGGGCCAGGTCGTCGATCAATGCCAGATATTCGGCGACCGCGTCGTCGGCCATCGACCGCTCGGTCGTGTACTCACCGAGAAAGTCGACGCTCACCATCCGGCCGCTGTCGAGTAGCGCGGCGACGACCGGAGCGAGGTCGGTGCGCTTCTCACCGGCCACGAATCGATGCACGACCTCGGCGGTGACCGGAAACCCGGTGATCGCCCGCTTCATCCGCACCGAACCGGCGGCGGCGAGGATGGCGGGGCGCAGCGGGTTCATCGTCGCCTGCCGGGTAGGGCCACCGGTTCGCCGTTCATTCCGACTCCATGTGCGGATACCGGTAATCGGTCGGTGGCACGAAGGTTTCCTTCAGTGTGCGGGGCGCGACCCAGCGCAGCAGATTCAGATACGACCCGGCCTTGTCGTCGGTGCCGGATGCGCGCGCGCCGCCGAACGGCTGCTGACCGACCACCGCGCCGGTCGGCTTGTCGTTGACGTAGAAATTGCCCGCGGTGAAGCGCAGCGCGGTGGCGGCCCGGTCGATCGCGGCTCGATCGCGGGCGAAGACCGCGCCGGTCAGCGCATAGGGCGCCGCCGAATCCACTTCCGCGAGCATCGCATCGAATGCCTCGGGGTGATCGTCGTCGTAGACGTACACCGCCAGGATCGGGCCGAAGTATTCGGTGGTGAACGCCTCGTCACGCGGGGTATCGGCGAGGAGCACGGTCGGCTGGACGAAGAAGCCCTCGCTGTCGTCGTAGGTGCCGCCGGCGGGTAGGCCCAGACCGGCCGCGCGGGCCCGCTCGATCGCGGCGACGTTCTTGTCGTAGGCGCGCCGATCAATCACGGCCCCACCGAAATTCGTCAGATCGGCCACGTCGCCGTAGCTCAGTTCGTCGACCTGGGTGAGGAAATCGTCGCCCATCTCCCGCCACAGCGAGCGCGGAATATAGGCGCGGGAGGCAGCAGAACATTTCTGTCCCTGATATTCGTAGGCACCGCGAATCAGCGCGGTACGCAAGGCATCCGGATCGGCCGAGCGGTGCGCGAGCACGAAATCCTTCCCGCCCGTCTCCCCCACCAGCCGCGGATATCCGTGGTAGTGACCGATATTCGAGCTCACCCGCTGCCACAGGTGCTGGAAGGTGCGGGTCGAGCCGGTGAAGTGGATACCGGCCAGGCGCGGATCGGTCAGCGCGGCCTCCGACAGTTCGATGCCGTCACCGGTGACCAGATTGATCACACCCGGCGGCAGCCCGGCCTCCTCGAGCACTCGCATCGTGTAATAGGCCGCCAGCGTCTGGGTGGGCGAGGGCTTCCACACCACGGTATTGCCCATCAGGGCCGGCGCGGTCGGCAGATTCCCGGCGATCGCGCTGAAGTTGAACGGGGTGATCGCGTAGACGAACCCCTCGAGCGGACGGTAATCCATCCGATTCCACACGCCCGCAGACGATTCCGGCTGCTGTGCCAGGATGTGGCTCGCGAAGGCGACGTTGAACCGCCAGAAGTCCACCAGCTCGCAGGGCGCGTCGATTTCGGCCTGATACACCGATTTCGACTGGCCCAGCATGGTCGCGGCGGCCACCGTCTCCCGCCACGGGCCGGCCAGCAGATCGGCGGCCCGCAGCAGCACCGCGGCGCGTTCGGTGAACGGCAGCGCCCGCCACTGCGGCGCCGCGGCCGTCGCGGCCTCGATCGCGGCCCGGCCTTCCTCCTGAGTCACATCGGCGTAGGTGCCCAACGCGTGCGCGTGCCGATGCGGCATCACGATCTCGGAGCGGGGCCCGGTCCCCGGCCGATGCTTGCCGCCGATCACCAGCGGCACATCGACCGTTTGCCCGGAAATTTCGGCAAGTTTGCCGATCAGTAGTTCTCGTTCCCGGCTCCCCGGCGCATACGAGTGAACCGGCTCGTTCGCCGGAGTCGGGACAACCGTGACAGCGTCCATAACGCCAGGCTAGTCCGGTCATGCCCCGATGCAGCGATAAACCGGCGAGTACGACGCGCGTCGCGTCGCCGGTCGATAGCTGACCGAGCCTGGGCGCGGCCCGGCCGCCGTCTCAGGCGGACAGCCGGACCGCCGCGGCCGCGATGCGCTCGTCGGTCGCGGTCAGGGCGATGCGCACGTGCTCGGTGCCGGTCGGGCCGTAGAAGTCACCGGGTGCGGCGAGGATGCCGCGTTCGGCGAGCCAGTCCAGGGTGGTGCGGCAGTTCTCGCCGCGCGTGGACCACAGGTACAGGCCGGCCTCGGAGTGGTCGATGCGGAAACCCGCCTCCACCAATTCCTTTCGCAGCACCTCGCGGCGGGCGCGGTAACGTTCGCGCTGCTGCGCCTCGTGCCGGTCGTCGGCCAGTGCCGCGGTCATCGCGGCCTGGATCGGATACGGGACCATCATGCCGGAATGCTTGCGCACCTCCAGCAGCTCCCGGATCAGCTCGATGTCGCCGGTCACGAAACCGGCCCGGTAGCTGGCCAGATTCGACGTCTTCGACAGCGAGTGGATGGCCAGCAGACCGGTGTGGTCGCCGTCGCTGACGCGCGGGTCGAGGATGGACACCGCCTCGGCGTCCCAGGTCAGGCCCAGGTAGCACTCGTCGGAGGCGACGATCGCTCCGCGTTCGCGCGCGAAGGCCACCATCTTGCGCAGATGATCGATGCCGAGCACCCGGCCGGTGGGGTTGGACGGCGAGTTCAGGTAGATCAGCGCCGGTGATTCCGGGCCCAGCCGGGTCATGCCGTCGGCGCGCAGAATTCGCGAACCCGACAGCAGCGCACCCACCTCGTAGGTCGGATACGCCACCTCCGGAATCACCACCAGATCCGCGGGGCCGAGGCCGAGCAGTCGCGGCAATCCGGCGATCAGTTCCTTGGTGCCGATAACCGGCAGCACCGCATCGGAGCCGATACCGGACATGCCGAAGCGGCGCGCCACCGCCGCCACGGCGGCCTCCCGCAGTTCGGGGGTGCCGTAGGTGGCGGGATATCCGGGTACGTCCGCGGCCGAGTCCAGCGCCGCGCGGATCAGCGGGTCGACCGGGTCGACCGGCGTACCCACCGACAGGTCGACGATGCCGTCGGGATGCGCCGCGGCGCGAGCCTTGGCCCCGGCGATGGTGTCCCAGGGAAAATCGGGCAGCAGACTGCTGACCCGCACACGATCGCGGATCACCGAAACGCTACCTACTCGTTCGCCATCGGCGGCAGCGCGGCGATGAACGGCACGTCGTAGTCGGTCTTGCCGACCTTGGTCGCGCCGCCGGGCGAGCCGAGGTCGTCGAAGAAGTCGACGTTGGCGTTGATGTACCCGCTCCACTGATCCGGGGTGTCGTCCTCGTAGAAGATCGCTTCCACCGGGCACACCGGCTCACATGCACCACAGTCCACGCACTCGTCGGGTTGGATGTACAGCATGCGATTGCCCTCGTAGATGCAGTCCACGGGGCATTCCTCGATGCACGCCTTGTCCTTCACGTCAACGCACGGTTCAGCGATGATGTACGGCACTGCCGTTCTCCTAGTCTGTCCTTGCCTGCGGGACACTTCCGCCCGCGCAACAGTATCCCGGCGACTCACATTACAACTGGTCAGCCTTGCCTAACTTGTCGATCCCGGCGGGATGCGACACACCGTGTCCGACGGTGTTCTCCAGACCGGTTCGCCGGGGCGGCCGGTGTGCGCGACGCCGCCTCCGGAGTTCCGCGACTCCGGTGCCGGAAGCGGCGCCGCGCCGCGATCAGCCGACCGTCAGCGGCAGGGCCGACACCTGGTGTTCCGGTATTCCGTAAGTGGTGGTGCGCTCCCGCACCGGGCGACCGATCCCGGCGCCGATCTCGACCAGTTCGGCCACCGACTTCGCCGAGCCGTGCTCCGATCCGGCCATCCGGGAAATAGTCTCCTCCATCAACGTACCGCCCAGATCGTTGGCGCCGCCGTTGAGCATCACCTGGGTGCCGGTGATACCCAGTTTCACCCAGCTGGTCTGGATATTGGCGATACGCCCGTGCAGCATGATGCGCGCCAGTGCGTGCGCCGCGCGGTTGTCCCGGATCGTCGGCCCCGGCCGCGACGCGCCCGCCAGATACAGCGGCGCGCTCTGGTGCACGAACGGCAACAACACGAATTCGGTGAACCCACCGGTCTCGTCCTGAATGCCGCGCAGCACCCGCAGGTGGCCGACCCAGTGCTTCGGATTGTCGACGTGGCCGTACATCATCGTCGAACTCGACCGAATGCCGAGTTTGTGCGCGGTGGTGATGACGTCGATCCACGCCGAGGTGGGCAGCTTGCCCTTGGTGAGCACCCAGCGCACCTCGTCGTCGAGGATTTCCGCGGCGGTGCCCGGAATCGTATCCAGCCCGGCCTCTTTCAGCGCCGAGAGCCAATCGTGCACGCTCTGCCCGCCGCGCGAGGCGCCGTTGACGATCTCCATCGGACTGAACGCGTGCACATGCATCGACGGCACCCGCTTCTTGACCGCCCGCACCAGATCGGCATACCCGGTGACCGGCAGGTCGGGGTCGATGCCGCCCTGCATACACACCTCGGTGGCGCCCTCCACATACGCTTCCCAGGCGCGTTCGGCCACCTCGTCGGCGGACAGGGTGAACGCGTCGGCATCGCCCTTGCGCTGCGCGAACGCGCAGAATCGGCAGCCGGTGTAGCAGATGTTGGTGAAGTTGATATTCCGGTTCACCACGTAGGTGACGTCGTCGCCGACGGTGTCGCGGCGCAGTTGATCGGCCAGGGCGGCGATGGCGTCGAGTTCCGCGCCGTCGGCGGTGGCCAGCGCCAGGTATTGGTCGTCGGTGAGCCCGGCCGGATCCTTCTCCGCGGCACGCAGCGCGCTCAGCACGTCGGTATCGAGCTTCACCGGTGCGCTGAGCGAAAGTACTTGTTCCCGAACGGTTTCCCAGTCGCCGAAGGCGCCGAAGCCGTCGCTGTCCAGCCCGGAATCGCTGCGGGACTCGGTGTTGCGGCCCTCGGTGTCGATGGCGGTGTTGAGATCCACCCGGCCCAGCGACTCCCAGGACTGGTCGGGTTCCTGCCACGGGTGCCCGGACGGATTCACATCGCGAGCCAGCCCGGTGCGCGGATCGGCCAGTGCGGCAACATGTCCCAGCACGCGCGGGTCGATCCAGGGATTGCCGGCGAGCACATATTTCGGATGCGCCGTCAATCGCTCGGTCAGCGTGTAACCGGCCTGTGCGGTCACCTCGGCGAGCACCTCGAGATTCGGCCACGGCCGCTCCGGATTCACATGATCCGGAGTCAGTGGCGACACCCCGCCCCAGTCGTCGATACCGGCGTCGATCAGGGCCCGGCACTCGTCGAGCGACACCAGATTCGGCGGGGCCTGAATCCGCATCTTGGGCCCGAGCAGCAGCCGGGTCACCGCGATCGTGGCGCGGAACTCCGCCAGATCGGCGTCGGGGGTGTCGCGCATGGCGGTATCGGACTTGGCCAGGAAGTTCTGCACGATCACCTCCTGCACATGTCCGAACGCCTTGTGCGACTTGCGGATCGCGAGGATCGAGTCGACGCGCTCGGCGTAGGTCTCACCGATGCCGACGAGGATGCCGGTGGTGAACGGAATGCTCAGCCGCCCCGCATCGGTGAGGGCACGCAGCCGCACCTGCGGATCCTTGTCCGGGCTGCCGTAATGCGCCTGACCACGCTCGGTGAACAGGCGCTCGGAGGTGGTTTCCAGCATCATGCCCATCGACGGGGCGACCGGCTTGAGCCGCGACATCTCCGCCCAGCTCATCACCCCCGGGTTCAGATGCGGCAGCAGACCGGTTTCCTCGAGCACCCGGATCGACATGGCGCGCACATAGTCGAGCGTGGAATCGTAGCCACGCTCGTCCAGCCACTGCCGCGCCTCCGGCCAGCGATCCTCCGGGCGGTCACCCAGCGTGAAAAGCGCTTCCTTACAACCCAATTCGGCACCCTTGCGGGCGATCTCGAGCACCTCGTCGGGTTCCAGATACATGCCGTGACCTTCGGCGCGCAGCTTGCCGGGCACCGTCACGAACGTGCAGTAATGACATTTGTCGCGACACAGGCGGGTGAGCGGAATGAACACCTTGCGCGAATAGGTGATGGGCAGGGTGTCCCCGGAATACGTCTCCCGCAATCCCGCGTCCCGCACCCGCACCGCGGACGCGGACAGATCCTCGAGATCCGCACCGCGTGCGTGCAGGAGCACCACGGCCTCGTCGAGATTGAGCGTCGCCCCGTCACGCGCACGCCGCAAGGCTCTGCGCATGGCCGAAGAACTCGGCGGAACGGGCGGTACACCAGGAGTCGGTAGCCCAGTGTGCGGTTGTTCGTTCACGCCGTCGATCATGCGCCAACCATCCGAGTGTTCTCCCTTCGGTGCCCTGTGACGTGAGACAACCCGGGGGCCTTCGCGGGTTATTCCTGCTTCCGGCGACCAGTTTGCCTCCGGGAATACAGCGTCCACGACTGTGCTGGTGAGAGCGCTACCGGCTAAAATTCCGGTCCCACCGGAAACAGACGAGGCGGCGATGCCATGCGATTCGGGTTGCACGGTCTGGGAATCGGCTCCGGATCCCGGCCGGAGATCATCGACGCGACCGCGCGGCAGGCCGAACGCCGCGGCTTCGGCACGCTGTGGTGCGGCGAGCACGTCGTGATGGTCGACGATTCGTCGTCCACCTACCCCTATTCCGACGACGGCCGCATCGCCGTCCCGGCCACCGCCGACTGGCTCGATCCGTTCACCTGCCTGACCTACGCCGCCGCGGTCACCTCGACCATCCACCTGGCCACCGGCGTCGTCCTCCTTCCCGAGCACAACCCGGTGATCACGGCGAAACAGGCCGCGTCCCTGGACCGGCTCAGCGCGGGCCGATTCCGCCTCGGCATCGGAATCGGCTGGTCCGAGGACGAGTTCGACGCGCTGGGCATCCCCTTCGCGGGGCGAGCCGCACGCACCGCCGACTACGTCCACGCCATCCGAACCCTGTGGCGCGACGACCCGGCGACCTACACCTCCGAACACGTCTCCTTCCGCACCATCCGCGTCAACCCGAAACCCACGCAAACCCACCTGCCGATCCTCGTCGGCGGAAACAGCGACCGCGCACTGCGGCGAGTGGCCGCCTGGGGAGACGGCTGGTACGGCTTCAATCTCGACACCGTGTCGACAGTCCGCGACCGCCTCCGCCTCCTGACCCGGTTCTGCGTCGACGTCGGCCGCGACATCGCCGAACTGCACCTGGCCGTGGCACTACGCGACCCGACCCGCGCGGACGTCGCCGAACTGGGCGACCTCGGCGTCACCGAACTCGTTCTGGTGGATACCCCGCCGGAGAGCCCGGACGAGTGCATCGATTGGGTAGACGGGCTCGCGGACCGCTGGATCACCTGATCGCGCCGGATCACCGAACCCGGCAAACGGCTTCACCGGCCGCGCCCGGATCCATGTCACGATGGCTGGTATGACCCGGTCGCCGGAAGATTCGCCCGCGCGCACGATCTTGGCGGCGCCGGCGTGGCGGCCCAGTCGGCGGGCTCCGCTGTTGTGGGCGGCCGGGCCGGCGATTTTCTGGGCGTTCGTGCTGGTGGGCGGGCTCGTGTGGGTGGCGCTGGACGGTTCGCATCGAGGGTGGGCGCTGGCTCTGGTGGCGGCGACGGTGGTTTCGGCGGGCTTCAGCGTGGTGGTCGTGCCGATGTGGCGGTATGCCGTGCATCGGTGGGAGGTGACCGAGAGCGCGGTGTATACGCGGACGGGCTGGTTCAACCAGGAGAGCCGGGTCGCGCCGATTACGCGGGTGCAGACGGTGGATACGCATCGCGGGCCGTTGGAGCGGATGTTCGGGTTGGCGACGGTCACGGTGACCACGGCGTCGTCGGCGGGCGCGGTGCGGATCGCGGCGCTGGATCTGGAGGTGGCAGAGCGGACGGTGAATCGGCTGACCGATATCGCGGCGATTCATCGGGAGGATGCGACGTGAGCGATTCGCCGGTGGGCGTGGCGGCCGACGATTGGCGACGGCTGGATATGCGGATGCTGCTCGTGCATCCGGTGCGGGAATTGTTCAAATACATTCCGGTGCTGCTGGGCGCGGTGATCGTGGGAACCCAGAGCGGCGGGCCGGCGTGGAGTCCGGTGGCGGTGGCGACGGTGATCGTGGCGTTCGCGTTGACGCGGTGGTTCACCACCAGTTACCGGGTCGGCGCCGATACCGTGGAGCTGCGCCGGGGCCTGCTGCAGCGGCGGACCTTGACGGTGCCGCGGTCGCGGATTCGGTCGGTGGACGTGCATGCGGACCTGATGCATCGGCTGCTCGGGTTGGTGGTGCTGGTCATCGGTACCGGACAGCATGCCGATCGGGAGAAGCGTTTTCATCTCGACGGGGTGGATGCGCGGCAGGTGCCCGAGCTGCGGGCATTGCTGTTGCGGCCGGCCGAGAACACGCAGCCCGACCCAGGCCGTCCGACGCGAACCGACCAGGTCCACAACGGGATCGGTGCCGGACGGGCCGCACTGCAGCGAGCCTTGAACGGCGGCGAATCCGGCGCGCTCGCGGACGACGCGATCGAGATCGGCCATTGGCGGCCGCGCTGGGTCCGCTACGCTCCGCTGTCGCTGACCGGCCTGGCCATCGTCGGACCCGTGATCGGCCTGGCCGCGAAGGTCGGCGTCGCCGATGTGCTGGTGCATTCCGAAGCCGTGCGGGACCTCACCGAGCACAGTGCGGTGTTCATCGCCCTCGCCGTGACGGGTGCGGTCGTGGTGCTGCTGGTGATCGCGGCCATTGCCGCGTGCATCCGATATCTCACAACGTATTTCGGTCTGCGGGTGCTCGACGACGGCACAGCGCTGCATATCCGCAGCGGCCTGTTCACCACCCGCCAGACCACGCTCGATCTCTCGCGACTGCGCGGTGCGACCGTCAAGGAACCTCTGCTCCTCCGGCTGGCCGGCGGCGCCGAACTCGAAGCGATCATGACCGGCACCAGCCCGCGCCAGAAGTTGCTCCCCCAGGCCCCGCGCGCCGCCGTCGACCGCACCCTGGCCCAGCTTCTCACCAGCCGTTCTCGCCGCAGAACCGCTGCGATCAACCACGCTGCGCCACAACAACTCTGGGACGACCCCGCAACCGCCGCTGCTCCCGCGTCGGTAACACTCGAACAGCACGGCCCGCGGGCGCGACGACGGCGATACACCCGCGCCTTCATTCCAGTGTGGATTCTTCTCGCCGCCTTGGCCGCGATACTCCTTGCCGGACTGGATGTTCCACCGTGGGCATGGATCGTTCCGGCGATCGCCGCGCTCACGGCGGCAGCCCTCGCACACGATCGATATCGCGGATTGGGGCATGCGGTGATCCCGTCGGACGGTGAGCGTCCGGTCTGGCTGATCACGCGGCGCGGGGCGCTCGACCGCGACCGTGACTGCCTGGAGGCGCCGGGCGTGATCGGGTGGACCGTCCGGCAGACCTTTTTCCAGCGGCGGGCGGGGCTGGCGACGGTGATCGCGGCCAGTGCGGCGGGGAAGAAGAAATACAGCATCGTGGATCTGCCCATCGAACGGGCATGGGCGCTGATCGACCAGGTGACGCCCGGGATCCTGCATGTAACCGACAGTTCTCCTACGCAAACGCTGATCTGACCCCGGAATCGGGCCCATATCTGCGAGTATGTTTCGCATAAGTGAGCACAGATTCGCTCACCGTGATACAACTCACCCAGTGGTGTGAAAGGTGAGCTTTTATGGATCCGACAGTGAAGCAGCGCGCAGCTTTGGGCCTGATCTGCGATACGTTCACTCCGGGCGACGGGCTGAGTCTGCCGTCGGCGACAGAGCTCGGCTCCGTGGCGACGGTCTTCGACATCCTGAGCCGCAACCCTCGCCCCGCCGAGAGCAAACAGCTCGCCACCCTGCTCGATCTGTGGGATTCCCGATTGGCGGGGTTGCTGCTCGGCAACCGTGGCCGGCGCTTCTCGTCGCTGACCGCCGACGAGCGCGAGCGCACCCTCCTGCGCCTCGGCGATTCCCGAATCGCGGTGAAGCGCACCGTGTTCCAGGCGCTCAAGCAGGCCGCTCTGCTGTCCTACAACGTCACACCCGGCCCCACCGGCAGCCACCCGCTGTGGAAGGCCATCGACTATCCGGGCCCGCCCGGCATCCTCGCCTCGGCTCCGGCCCCCGCCTTGTCCGTGCTGCGTCCGACCGAACCGACCGCGTTGACCTGCGATGTGGTCATCGTCGGCTCCGGGGCAGGCGGTGGCACCGCAGCCGCCGTACTCGCCGAGGCGGGTCTCGACGTGATCGTGCTCGAACGCGGAAACTATTACGACGACCGGGATTTCGGCGCCGGCGAACTCGACGCCCTGCTCAACCTCTACGCCCCCGGCCCGCCCGCCACCAGTGAAGGTCAGATCACCCTCGTCGCGGGCACCTGCCTGGGCGGCGGCACGGTGGTCAACTGGAGCACATCGCTGCCCACCCCGGACGAGGTGCGCGCCGAATGGGCCGGACTCGGTGCGACCCAGTTCGCGCAGGACGAATACACCGCCGCCCTCGACGCGGTGACCGGGCGTCTCGGCGTCAACGATCGCCACTCCCCGCTCTCGGCGCGCGACAGCGTGCTAGAACGCGGCGCCACCGCTCTGGGCTGGCATATCGACACCCTGCCCCGCAATGTCGGCGACGCCTGCGATGCCGGCGTCGAATGCGGCCGCTGCCCCTACGGCTGCCGCGTCGGCGCCAAACAGTCGGTCACCAAGACCTGGCTCGCCGATGCCGCGGCACACGGCGCGCGGTTCGTGGTCGACGCGAACGTGCGGCGCATCCTCGTGAACAACGGTCGCGCCGAAGGCGTTTCGGCCGTCGGCTCGAACGGCGCCCCGATCGAGGTGCGGGCCCGCGCGGTGGTCGTGGCCGCGGGCGCGGTGCAGACCCCGGCGCTGCTGAAGCGATCGGGCCTGCGCAACAAGAACATCGGCAACTATCTGCGACTGCATCCCGCGGCGGCGGTCTTCGGCGTCTTCGACGAGCCGATCCGGCCGTGGGAGGGCGGTATGCAGGCGCGGATCAGCCGTCAGCACCGCGATCTGGACGGCAACGGTTACGGCGTCATCTACGAGACCGGTCCCATCCATCCCGGTATGGGCGTCGGCTTCATGAACTGGCGCGGCGCCGCGGCCTACCGGGCGAATCTGCTGGAGTTGAACAGGTCGGTGGCGCTGGGAGTGATCACCCGCGACCGCGACCACGGCAGTGTCGGCGTCGACAAGAACGGCGAACCGGTGGTTTCCTACCGGCTCTCGGAGCACGATCGCGGCCATCTGCACACCGGAATCACCGGCGCCGCGCAGATTCTCGAGGCCGCCGGGGCACGCCGCATCTATTCCGGACAGCAGGCCGGCCCCGCCTACGAGCCCGGCCGCACCGGATCGCACGCCGAATTCGCCGCCGCCTGCGCCGCCGCCGGTTACGAGCCCGGACAGTGCGCGATGGGCGCGCTGCACATCATGGGTTCGGCGCGGATGGGCGGTGCACCGGACATGTCGGCGGTCGACCCCGACGGCGCCACCTGGGATGTGAAGAACATCGTCGTCGCCGACGCGTCCTGCTTCCCCACCGCCTCCGGAGTGAATCCGATGGTCTCGATCGAGGCGATCGCCTACATGAACGCGAAACGCCTTGCGGCGCGGCTGCACTGAGCGTGGTCAGAGCCCTCGAATGCCGTCCAGCAGCGCCTGCAGCAGCCCGACGTCGGATGCCTCGTCCTGACGGGGCTGGCGGTATTCGAGGCGGCCGTCGTCGATCAGATCGCCGACGAGCACCTTCGTCATGGTCAGCGGAAGTTCCAGCCGCGCGGCGACTTCCGCGACCGACTGCGGTGTGCGGCACAGCTCAACGATGGCGGCGTATTCGGGTTCGTGGCGGCGCAGCGCCGCGCCCCGGCCGATATCGACGATCAGGGTCAGCATATCCAGTTCCGGCCGGTTGCTGCGGCCACGCCCCTGCGTGACCGCGTACAACCGGACCAGTGGTCCGGCCTCGTCGTCGAACCAGGCGTCACCGTCGTTCACGGTGACTCATCGTCGGTCGACGGCGAGATGTGAACCGACCCGCTGCACGGTCTGGTTCATCGCGTACGCGACCATGCCCAGGTCGGCGTTGTCCGCGGCCAGCAGGCCCAAGCACGCGTTGTCACCCGCGGCGGTGATGAACAGCACCGCCCGGTCTAGTTCCACCATGGTCTGGCAGACACCGCCGGCGTCGAAATGATGTCCGGCGCTGCGGGCCAGGCTGTGCAGCGCGGAAGCCATCGCGCAGAACCGCTCGGCATCGGAGTTCTCCAGCTCCGAGGAGTTGCCCAGCAGCAGTCCGTCGGTGGACAGCAATACCGCGTAGCGGACCCCGGTGAGACCCTTCACCAGATCGTCGAGCAGCCAGCCGACGTCACTTCGGTTGGGATTAGCCATCTTCACCCTCGTCTGTGTCGAAATGGGATGCCGTGGAGCCGGTTTCGGCAGCGGGTCGGCGGCCCTGCCGGGTGCCCTGCTCGACGGCGCTGATCAGGTTGCGAGCTTGGTCGGCGGTGCGTCGCCGAACGGTATTCGTACCGGCCGCGGGCGTCTCGTCGCGATCGGCCGAGCGCACCCGGCGCGGCAGCGGCGGGCGGCCCTCCCCGGCCCGGACCACGCCCGGGCTGGTCACCGGCGCGCCGAACACTCCGGTCGCGGGGGCGGACTCGATACGCTCCGAGGCCGAGGTGAACCAGGCCGAGCGGCGTGAGCCGAGGTCCGGATCCGCGGCGGGCGGCGTCGCGACGTCGGTCGCCGGCGGAACATCCTCGGCGACAATCACTTCCGCACGGGCGGCGGACGCATCGGTCACCGGCCCCAGCACGGCGAACTCCCCGGTGGCGGGTCCCGGATCCTCGAAGTCCGTACCGTTCACCTCACCGGCTTCCAGCACCGGCGTGCCGATGAGCACCACCGCGCGCACGCCGCCGTACACCGATTCGCGCAACTTCACCGAAATACCGTGCCGGTTGGCCAGTTTCGCGACCACGAACAGGCCGAGCCGGGTGTCGGTGGACAGTGCCGCCACACTGAATTCCGGTGGGTGCGACAGCATTTCGTTGCGCCGGTCGAGTTCGTCGGCGGTCATACCCAGACCCTGGTCGACGATCTCCACCGCGACACCGCGTCCCACTACGGCGGCGTGCACCTCCACCCGCGCCTGCGGCGGCGAATACGAGGTGGCGTTGTCCATCAGCTCGGCCAGCAGGTGGATCAGGTCGGCGACCGCGGTGCCCATCACCCGGGTGCGCGGAATACGGCCGATGCGAATCCTGGTGTAGTCCAGACTTTCCGCGACCGCACCGCGAATCACCTCGATCAGCGGAACCGGATTGCGCCAGCGCCGGCCCGGCTGTTTGCCGCCGAGGATGATCAGGTTCTCGGCGTTGCGGCGGGCGCGGGTCGCCAAATGGTCGAGCTGGAACAGCAATTCGAGCTGGTCGGCGTTCTCCTCACGCCGCTCGGCCTGGTCCAGCAGAGCCAGCTGGCGATGTACCAGCGCCTGGCTGCGATGGGCGATATCCAGGAAGATCGTGTTGATACCGGCGCGGGTATTCGATTCCGCGACCGCGGCCGACACCGCCGCCACCTGCGCCCGGTTGAACGCCTGCGCGACCTGGCCGAGTTCGTCGGAACCGAAGTCCAGCCGCGACACCTCCGTCGGGGCATCCACCGTCTCACCGGCCGATACCCGGCGCATGATGTCGGGCAGCCGCTCATCGGCCAATTCCAGTGTGTCGCGGCGCAATCGGCGCATCCGGCCGATGAACCGGTTCGCCAGCACCAGCGAGGCGAGGAAGGCCAGGATCGACACCAGCAACACCGCACCACCGCCGGCCAGCGATCCGATGGCGGTGCGGTCACCCTGATCCCGCGCCTCGGCGTGCGCGTCCCGGCTCTTGTCCTGCCACAGCGTCAGCAGTCCGGAGCCGAGCTGGTCCGAGCTGTCCTGCCAGGCCTGCACGGTCATCGGCAGCGGTTTCGCGGATTGCCGGCTCGAGCGCGACCGCGTGGTATCGCCGGTCCGCGTGGTCGGCTCGGAATCGTCGGTGGCCGCCATCGGACCGCGCGCGGCTACCGCGTCGGCCATCTCGTTCATCTGGGCCCACGCCGGGCTGTCCACGATCGCCTGGAGCTGATCCGCGCGTTCTCCCTTCAGCACCGACCGCGAATAGGCGATCTGGCCGCGGAATTCACCCAGGAAGTTGGTGTACTGGGTCCACTGCGCGGGCGTCGAAGTACCTGTCACCAGGAATAATTCACCGAGTGCGGTGGCTTCGGACAGCGCCTCCGCGGCGCGCATCACCTCGACGGCGTAGCCGAGCTGGACGGCGATGCCGGCATCCGGCGCGACCCGGGCAGCCAGCATCGAGGCATCGATGATCGCCGCGGTGAAACGGCTGAACAGCCCGAAGACCTGATCGGCCGGCGCCTGGCCGGAATCGATGCCGCGCCGCACCAGCGGCAACTGCGCGAGCAGCTGACCGTAGGCGGCGATATCGGCTGCGGAGTTGTCCGGATTCATCTTCTGCGCCTCGTCGCCCTTGGCGGTGAGGGCGGCCAGCGCCGCATCCGAGCGCTGCCGCGCGGCCGCCAATTGTGCTGCGGCGCCGGGATCGCCCGCCAGTTGCAGCATCGAGAGCCGGCGCTCCTCACCGAAGGTCTCCATGATGGCGACCGCGGGAGCGGCGGTGCTGCTGGCCAATTCGGCCCACTGCCGGGCATCGCGGCCCGACCGCACCAGATACGACGCCGCGCCCACACCGATGGCGAGCAGCGTCACGCTGGAGATCAGCACGATGGCGAGCAGGCGCACACGCACGCTGACCCGCCCGCGCACACCCCGGCTCATCAGGCCGAGCCAGCGCGAATCCTTCGTGTTCACAGGCAATCCAGGAAGCTTCGACCACTCAACCACGGGTGATCTTCCTGTTGTCGGGCGACGTCCGCGCGCATTCGGATCTCGGCGCACCCGAGCCAACCGGCCAGCTGAGCAACCGGCCCCCACTTCCTAACCACACCACCCGCCGGGCGGCAGAACCACAGATAACGCCTGAGAGACTAACCGACCCTCCGGCCCGCTACAGCCGTTCGCCGATATCTCTTTCCGGCAAGACCTTCCGGACGACCGGCACCGGTTCAGAGTGTGGCGGGGGTGACTTTCGGACGCAGGAACGCCCGCCGGAACAGATACAAACCCACCGGCACGATGCCGCAGGCCAGCAGCAGCGGCGAGGTCCAGGAGTCGGTCAGCAGCACATCGCCGCCGGGCCCGGTGGTGGAGCAGATCAGGAATCCGAACAGCCACGCGATCACCGGCAGGCCCATCGCGGCCGGGCGCGACACGACCACACCCATCCCGCGCACCAGCAGCACGTTCACCACCGCGGCGACGAGGGCTGCGATCGGGAAAGGCGTGGCGCCGATGTAGAGCGGCAGATACAGCACCTCGAGCACCACCGAGAGCAACCCGTCGAACACCAGGACCGCGGCCAGCACGCCGCCGAGCACCGGCCAGGCATACTTCGACCCGCCGGGCACATAGGCGGTCCGGCTGGTCGTCGCGGCCGTCACGGTACCGGCGGGAAGCCGAGCAGGGTCAACAGATGACTCTGCATATCGACGAATCCGTAGAGCACCGACAGGTACAGATCGTGCTGCGCCTGCCAGTTCGGCTTCTGGCTCTCGACGAACGCGACGATGGCGTCCTGCAGGCTCCAGTTGTACATGCCCAGCAGTCTAAGCCGACCCACCCATGATTCGACCAGCCCGAGGGCCGGCTGCCGCGGTCAATCCAGTCCGGCGAACAGATCGTCCTCGTGTCCGTCCGGGCCGACCGGCCCGGTACGCCCACGCACCAGCACGTAATGCTCCTCCGGCAGTACCGGCTGGGCGATGTTGTTCGACAGCGCGAATTCGCGGCCCGACGGCGCGACGGTGACCTGGGTGGCATGTGCGCGCAGGGCGGCGCGTTTGGCCGCCAGCACGGCCGAGACGTCGATCGTGGTGGTCACCGTCTCACTCGCCACACACGCCAGCTCGCCGACCGCCGGCAGCCGCCAACCGCTCGGCAGCGCCCCGGGCAGGCGGTCGACGGTGCGGCGGGCCAAGGCCTCGGTATGCCGGCGCAGTACGTCGGCATCGGTCACCGTCCAGTACACCTTCGGTGTGTCCCAACCCTTTTCAGCCGCCGCGGCCACCGCGTCCATGGTGACCCGATGGGCGCGCACATGGTCCGGATGGCCGTAGCCGCCGCGCGGGTCGTAGCCGACCACCACGCGCGGGCGCAGCCGCAGCAGCACCTCGCTCAACTCCGCCACCGCGGCGGGGCCGGAATCGACGAAGGCACGCGGATGCGTCGGCACCATGGGCTGGGGATCCGCGGTCGTCCCGCTCATCCCGGAATCGCGCCAGCGGCCCGCCCCGCCGAGAAAATGCGGCGCGTCGACACCGAGGGCGGCCAGTGCGGCGGTCAGCTCGTGGATGCGAAACCCGCCCAGCTGATCGGCGTGGGCGCTGGTCAGCTGCTGCCACTGCTCCCCGATGACCTCGCCCTCCTCACCGAGCGTGCAGGTCACCACGGTCACCGGAACCCCGCGGGCCCGGTAGTGCGCGATGGTGCCGCCGGTGGTGATCGACTCGTCGTCGGGATGGGCGTGTACCAGAACCAGACCGCCGGTTCCGGTCACGACAGCCGCCGCCAGGTACTCGCACCGCCGAAGATCCCGACCTGGATCGAACCGCTCAGCGAGACCCCGTCCATCCGCGAACTCGCCGCGGCGACACCGGTGTCCTGCACGATCGGCAACACCGTGGCCAGATCCCACAGCCTCGGCTCCGCGTCACCGATCGCCTTGGGCACATCCACACCGCGCAGCGCCGCATCGATCTGCGGTTGCAGCGACGGATCGCAGATCCCCGACACATTGCTCGGCGCCTTGCGGATGGCATCGATCTGCGACGTGTCCTGCTGACCGGGCGCGGCCACCGGTGGGCAGCCGTAGCGCGAGGACAGGATCGTCGCCGGATCCTCTCCGGCCCGCTCCCAGCCGACCACCGCGTCGACGGTCCCGTCCGCCAGATCCTTGCCGTAGAGCTCGTCGGCGGGCAGGCTGCGCACCGACGCATCGATTCCGGCGCTGCGCAGCTGGTCGGCGGCGGTATTCGCGACCGCCAGCGTGGTCGGATCCTTGTCCACCGCGCCGATCCGGATCGTCAGGGTCCGGCCGTTCTTGGCGACCGGGCGCGGCTGCGGCGCCGGCGACGTCGTCGGATTGCCCGATGCGGGAGTCTCGGGCGCACGGCCGAATCCGGCCTCGGCCAGCAGCCCGAACGCCTGATCGGGAGACGGCCGCGGCGGCGCCGTCGGCGCATACCCCGGATCCGAGGGGGCCAGGATCTGCGCCCGCACCGGATCCACCCACGCACCCGTCTCGGCGCCGACCGAGGCCAGCAACGCCGGATCGAGCAGACCCAGCACCGCGTGGCGCACGCGCGGATCGGACAGATCCCCGTTCCGCCCGTTCAGCACCAGCTGCATTTCCCGCGCCTGCGGCATGATCGCGGTCCGTACCTGCGGGATCGCCGCCAGCTGCGCCTGCGTCGCGACACCGCCGTGCACCAGCGCCATCTGCGCGTCACCCGCGCGCAGCGATTCGGCCAGCTGCGCCGGAGTGCCGCCACGCCGCAACAGAATCTGATCCGGCACCGCCGGAGTACCCCAGTAGCGGTCGTTGCGTTCGAGCAGGATCTCCTCGCGGCCCGCATCGGCCTGCTTCACCCGGAACTGCCCGCCGGAAATCGGATTCTGATCGATCAGGCCACGCTCCACGGCGAGCGCCCGCTGAAATCCACCGGGCGCGTCCTTCAGCAGATGCGACGGCAGCAGATCCGAAAACAGTTGCCGCCAAGCCGGATACGGCTGACTCATCGTCACCGTGACCGTCTTGCCGCCCTCCGAGGACTTCACATCGTTGATCAACCGGTAACCCGCCGGATCCACCACCCCGGGCTGGCTGATCATCTGCTGCCACAGATACCGGAAATCCTCGGCCGCGATCGGCGCACCGTCCGACCACGACGCCTGATTCTGAATCTTGTAGGTCAGCGTGAACAGATCCGGCTGCGACGGATCGGACGGCGTCACATCCGCCGACACCATCAACGCCGCATCCGGAACCCAATCCGTACCCCCCGGCACCGTCGGCGACGGGACCGGACGAAACGGACTCGGAAACACCAGCGAGGCAACGGCATTCGTCGCCGGCGACTGATTCGACCGCAGATGCGGATTGAATCCGATCCCGATATCGTCCACGGCCACCACCACCGTGGACTTCGTCGGCGTCGCCGGGGTCGTCTTCGGACTGTCGGTGCTCTCGATCGGCGGCGGCGGATTGGCGGTGCACGCGGTGAGCACCCCGAGCGCCAGCATCAGCACCAAGACCACGCGCCGCCCTGCACGCATTCGAACTCCCGACATCACGGCTCGTACTCTAATGTTCTTGGCCTCCGCTTCGCTTCGGCGGGGTTTCGGCCCCTTGGGCCTCGATTTTTCCCTCCTCCGCTCCTCCGCTTCGCTCCCCCGCTCCGTCAGTCCACAATCGAGGCGGGCCGAGACCCACCATGGTGTACGGCTCGTAGATGTATGCCTGGTCGGTCTACTGGTGATCGCGGGCCTGCGCATTTCACAGAGGTGCGCATCTCGGAAGAGCTCCCCCGCGGAACGACAGAGGCTCACGTCTTCCGGACGTGAGCCTCCGAGTTTCTCAGCGGTGTGTGCCCTACGCGTTCTGGGCGGCGCGGTCGCGGGCCTTGCGGCGGGACGCCTCGCGGCCGCGCTCGGTGGCACCGAGAATCACCTTGCGCACGCGCACGATCTCGGGGGTCACCTCGACGCACTCGTCGGCGGCACAGAACTCCATCGCGCCTTCGAGATCCAGCTGCAGCGGCTTGGCCAGCGTTTCGAGCACGTCGCCGGTGGCCGAACGCATATTGGTCAGCTTCTTCTCGCGGGTGACGTTGATGTCGAGGTCCTCGGCGCGCGGATTGATGCCCACCACGTGGCCCTCGTAGGTGTCGGCGCCCGGCTCCACGAAGAACTGGCCCCGGTCGGCGAGCTGAATCATCGCGAACGGGGTCACCGTGCCGGCACGGTCGGACACCAGCGAACCGGTGTGGCGGGCGCGAATCTCACCGGCCCAGGGCGCGTAACCGTCGAAGACCGCGTTGGCGATACCCGTGCCGCGCGTCTCGGTGAGGAAGTCGGTGCGGAAACCGATCAGACCGCGCGAGGGGACGATGAACTCCATGCGCACCCACCCGGCGGAGTGGTTGCTCATCTGAACCATCTTGCCCTTGCGGGCGGCCAGCAGCTGCGTCACCGCACCCAGGTACTCGTCCGGGCAGTCGATGGTCAGCTCTTCGAACGGCTCGTGCACCTTGCCGTCGACCTGCTTGGTGACCACCTGCGGCTTGCCGACGGTCAGCTCGAAACCTTCGCGTCGCATCTGCTCGACCAGGATCGCCAGCGCCAGCTCACCACGGCCCTGAACCTCCCAGGCATCCGGGCGGCCGATGTCGAGCACCCGCAGCGACACGTTGCCGACCAGTTCCTGATCCAGGCGCGACTTCACCATGCGGGCGGTCAGCTTGTGGCCCTGCACCCGGCCGACCAGCGGCGAGGTGTTGGTGCCGATCGTCACCGAGATGGCCGGCTCGTCGACGGTGATCCGCGGCAGCGCCACCGGGTTGTCCACATCGGCGAGCGTGTCGCCGATCATGATCTCCGGAATGCCGGCGACGGCGACGATATCGCCGGCCACGGCCTCCTCACCCGGCTTGCGCTCGACGCCGATCGTCTGCAGCAGCTCGGTGATCTTCACGGTCTTGACGCCGTCGCCGTGCATCCACGCGACGTTCTGGCCCTTGTGCAGGGTGCCGTTGTGAATGCGGACCAAGCCGATCCGGCCGAGGAACGGGGAGGCGTCCAGGTTGGTGACGTGCGCCTGCAGCGGCGCGGACGGGTCACCCTTCGGCGCGGGCACGTACTTCAGCAGCACCTCGAAGAGCTCGTCGAGGTTCTCCGCGTCGGGCGCGCTGCCGTTCTCGGGACGCTGGGTGGACGCCTTGCCCTCGCGGCCGGAGGCGTAGAGCACCGGCAGGTCCAGCGCCAGCTCGGCCGCCTCGGACGCTTCGTCGTCGAGGTCGGAGGCCAGATCCAGCAGCAGGTCGTGGCTCTCCTCGACGACCTCCTCGATCCGGGCGTCGGGGCGGTCGGTCTTGTTCACGACCAGGATCACCGGCAGCGACGCGGCCAGCGCCTTGCGCAGCACGAACCGGGTCTGCGGCAGCGGGCCCTCGGAGGCGTCGACCAGCAGCACGACACCGTCGACCATGGACAGACCGCGCTCGACCTCACCACCGAAATCGGCGTGGCCGGGGGTGTCGATGACGTTGATCACAGTGACGCTGCCGTCGCCGTGATGACGATGCACCGCGGTGTTCTTGGCGAGAATGGTGATGCCCTTCTCGCGCTCCAGATCACCGGAGTCCATCACCCGATCGACCGGCTCGGCACGCTCGGCGAAGGCACCGGACTGCCGCAACATGGCATCGACCAGCGTCGTCTTGCCGTGGTCGACATGAGCCACAATGGCGACATTGCGGAACTCGACAGACGACACGTTGAATCCTCCTGCTGAATGAATGGGTTGCGGCCGACCCGCGCCGTAGCGGGTCCGAACAAGGCAGGCGCCTGAAGGCTCACCGGACATGCGGCCAGGTACACAGTACCGAAACACGCCTCGGCCGCCGTTTCCGGCATCATGGTTGGTTACCCTGGGCCGCATGGGCAAGGTGAAGGCCAAGGAGGTCGCACACCTCAAAGCGAAGAAGAAGTGCTGCCGTAAGAAGAAGCGCTGTCTGAAATGCCCTGTCGTGGTCTCGAAAATGAAGAAGTGTCAGGCCGCGGGGGTCAAGGGCAAAGATCTCAAAAAGGCTCTCAAACTCGCGCGTGCGGCCTGAGCCGCGACCGCTGGGGTAGAACCGAGAGTATGAGTACCCCATTGCTCTCCGACAGCGAGATCGCCACTGGGTTGCGCGAACTACCCGCCTGGACCCACACCGGCAGCAGCATCTCCCGAACCGTCGAGGCTCCGTCGTTCCTGGCCGGCATCGAACTGGTGCGACGTGTGGCCGACTCCGCCGAAAAGGTCAACCACCACCCCGACATCGATATCCGGTGGCGGCGAGTCACCTTCACCCTCTCCACCCATTCCGAGGGCGGCATCACCCGCAAGGACCTCGCGCTGGCCGGCCAGATCGACCGTCTCGCCGACCAGAGCTGAACGGCTAACCCGCCCGCACCGAACCAGCCGTGACCGCGGGCACCGATACCGGCGTGCCCGGCCGGCCGCGCTGCGCGCCCGCCCAGACGATCCACAGGTAGGTCGCCACCACGCCGAAGACGTAGATCGCCCCCAGCCAGGCGAGAACGGCAGGGCGGGAGATCTCCCAGATCGTCGGCTGGAAGAAGGTCAGGATCCACGGAATGCCGGCCAGCGTGGTCGCCAGCCAGAACCCGGCCACCACCCGCGCCCCCGCGATCGAACGCAGCGGACCGTGCACCAGCCACATCATCAGCGGCAGCAGCCACACCCAGTGGTGTGACCACGAGATCGGCGACACCATCAAACCGAACAGCTGCACCACCAGTAGCACGCCGAGCCGGTCGTCGAAAGCGACCGCGCGCCAAGCGAACCAGGCCAGTACGGCGGTCAGCAGCACCGCGCCCAACCACCACGGCCCGAACGGGACGCGATGCCCCGCCAGATACCAGGGCGCCCCCGCGTCGTGGCCGAGAATGCGGCTCAACGCCCCGCGCAGCGACTGGTTGACCACCGAACCCACGGGGCCGATGCGATTCGCGTCACCGATCAGCGGCCCGAAATAGGTACGGGTCTCCGACGACGAAATCAGAAAACTCAGTCCGATCGTCGCCGCGAACACCACCGCCGACCACACCGCGGCCGCCCACCGCCGCTGCGCCAGGAAATACAGGCCGGTCACCCCCGGGGTCAGTTTGACCCCCGCCCCCACACCCACCAGCAGCCCCGACAGCCACCAACGCGTGGAATACGCCGCCGCCAGCCCCGCCAGCAGCAGGAATACATTCACCTGCCCGTAATCGAGCGTCGTCCGCGTCGGCTCCAACCACAGGCCCAGCGCGGTCCACAGCATCGCCGGCGCCCGCCGATTCGGCTCCGCCACCGCACCGGGCAACAGCGCGAAGGCAATCCGCACGGAGGCGTAGAGCGCGACCACGATCAACCCGAACCACAGCAGCGTCACCAGCCCGAACGGCAGGAAATGCAGCGGATAGAACACCACCGCGGCAAACGGCGGATAGGTGAACGGCAGTGGGAAATCGGGAGTCTTGTCGGCATAGACGAAGTCGTAGAGATGCCCACTGCCCAAATTGGCCGCACCCTCGACGTATACGCGCAGATCGACCACATCGAGGCCGTGCGGGAGCACGAACATCAGCACCAGACGGGCCACGACCGAAACGGCCAGAACAGCCCCGGCCACGCGGATGTCGGCCAAACGGAGGTGTCGGGTCACGGGCTGTAATTCTGCCTTCGCTTCGCTCCGGCGGGGTTTCGGCCCCCCTGGGCCTCGATTTTTCCCTCTCCGCTCAGTCCAAAATCGAGGCGGGCCGAAACCGACCGTACGCCCCGCCCGTGTACGCGTCCTCTTTGCCGACTCGCCTTAGGTAACAAGGGCATCACTGTTCACTTGCGTAACACTGCATTGGGATTATGGTCTGATAACGCGCCGGGGCGGGTGATCGGAATTGCCGAGCGGTGCAGGCAAGATCACACCCATGGCTGTACAACACGGCGGCACTGTCTTTAGAGTGTCGCGAAGCGATGCCCCCATCGCGCGATGTTCTCGCATCGCATGACGAGGTAACCCCGAGGTTAAGGACGGCAACACCAGTGCTTCGCACCAGAGGAACGCGGTTCGCATTGTCCGTGCTGGCCCTGACAGCCGGCGCGACACTCGCCGCGTCGACGATCGCGGTTGCCGAACCGGCACCCAAGCCCCAGGCCGCCGATGTTCCGCTGGTCCCGGAGGGCGTTCCGGTCGATGCGATCGCGTCGCTGGCTCCGGCCATCGTCGGCGCCGCCGCCCAGGCGGGCAACATCGCCTCGCCGGGCGCTCAGACCATCCTCGATCAGGCGATCCAGCTGCTCGATAGGGCCGGTCTGCCGCCGCAGGTCAAGCAGACGCTGGAGGCCATCGTCGCCTTCCTCGACGGCAGCGGTGGCGGCGGCCCGGACATCCCGAAGAACGGTCCGGCCATCGCGCAGTTCCTGTATCCGACCATCGGTAAGAACTGCATCGGCCCCGGTTCCGACTCCGTCGGCACCGCGCTCGCTGTTCCGGGGCCGGCCGAACTGCCCCCGCCCGGACCGGCTGCCGGCCAGGCCGGCTTCGTCTTCACCGCGCTGGGCACCAAAGGCCTGACGCCGCAGCAGAATCCGCCGATGACCGTCCAGTGGTACAACCTGGACAACCACCGCGGCGGCACCGTGGCGCTGACCGACGAGGCGCATATCAATCCGGACGGTCCGGCCACCCTGTCGGCCATCGTGGACACCGGCCCGGGTCGCGTGATCTCCGTGGTCGCGGGTTCCCTGACCACCCAGCCGGCTGCCGATCAGGCGCCGATCACCTGCTCGTTCCTGCCCACGCTGGGTCTGTTCACCGTCGCCTCGGGCCCCTCCCAGGCCGCGGCTCCGGTGAATCCGGCCGGCACCGTGCCCGCCGCACACGTGGTGCAGCAGCCCGACGCGGTACGCCCGCAGCACTGAATTTCAGGCTCTCGACGGCCCGGAGATGTCGCTGAGACGACACTCCGGGCCGTTTGCTGTCAATGCGCCATGGGATGCCGCGGACTGTGGTAGACCGCTAGATATGTCGACTGTCGATCAGCTCGAACGGTCTGCACCCACCACCTCGGACACCGGCGCGGCGCCCCGCGTCCGGCGCGGTAAAGCCGGGCATTCGGTGATGTCGCGACGGTCCTACCGATCGGTGTTGTCCACCCGATCGCATCGCTCGATCCTGTCGTTCCGGTCCGAACGGTCGATCCTCTCGATCGGCTCTGCCTACTCCGTCCTCTCGATCGGCAGCGTCGGATCGGTGCTGTCGGTCGGTTCCGTCGGCTCGTTCTTCAGCCTCGGCTCGGCGTTCTCGGGCCTGTCGCGTTGGTCGCTGCTGTCGTGGATGGGCGTGCGCGACGCACCCGAGGCGCGGCCGACGCTCACGGTCGTCGCGGACGAACCCGATCTCGTCGCCGACCCCACCTGCCACTGCCAGACGTAGGTAACTGCGGAGTCACCACTGCCCGTACCGAGCGGTGAGGATGTTGTTCACATCCACCCCCACGCCGTCGACCGTGCGATCGTCGATTTCGATCTGGTGCAGGTTCGCCGCCGGATGCACGAAGCCCTTCGGCGTGCCCCAATTGTGTTGCCAGTACCAGGAACCGAGGCCGGCGACCTTGGCCAGTTCGATGGTCGGCGCATTGGCGTAGACGCCGACGTTCTCGTTGCCGAGCACCGATTCCCAGCCCGCGAGGTAGGGCGCGATGAGGGTCGCGAAATCGACCGGCGTCGGATTGTCGTCGATGGAGGCGTAGATCGGCACCCCGTCCGGCCCACCCGCCTCGCGGTGCAGTTGCAGACCGCGGTCGGCGTGGCGTTTGCCGGCCTCGAGCCCGCCCTTCCAATCCGCGGTGGCGCCCTTGCCGAATTGGTAGCACGACACGACGGTGAGCCCCGCCGCGTGCAGCGCGTCGACCTCGCTCGCGCGCAACGGCTTTCCGGTCATCCACTCCGCGCCCGGGCGCCGGTCGGAGACATAGCGAATCGCACCGGCATGCCCGGCGGCGCGGATGGCCGCCGCGTCGGGCACGCCACCGGCATAGTCGAGCAGGGTGCCGAGGACGTTGCCGGCGGCGGCGGGCGGCGCGAGAACAGCGGGTGTGAGCGCGGCCAGACCGGCGGCGGTCGCGGCGGCACCGGCATATCCGAAGAGGGTGCGGCGGGTCATCGGAACGGAACGCATCGAAAACTCCTTCGCGCTGCAGCGATATAGAGATCTCACCAGATGCCGGCCACCCCGCGGACCGGTGGAATGCAAGCGTGTCCGGCGCGCCTTCCCCGACGACAACAGTGCTGTCATCCACGCGCCGGAAGCCTCGAACGTGGACTCATTTCACCACATGCACATATGAACCGCTAGGCCAATCCGGTCACATCAACACCACAAGTAACAGGTGTCAGGAGGTGGCCGCATCGATGCGGCCGGCGACGTCGATGGTGCGACCCCGGGGGTCGGCCAGTTCGGCGCGAATGACCTGCGCGACCTGCGCGGCGATCTGGCGGCGGATCTTGCCGACCGAGCCCAGCACCTTCGCCCGCCATCCTTCGGCCTGCAGTTCGACGGCGACGTCGGCGCTGTGCGGCGGCGTCACATCTATCACGATGAGCAGCGGTTCGGCGGCCCGCCCGACCAGCAGCAACCCGACCTCCACATCCGCGCGATAGCGATTCGCCTTGAGCACGTCGACGGTGATGTCGAGCCCGACCGGAATGGTCAGATCGAACGACACCGGATCGTCGCCCTCCCGCCGAGTCAGCCGGGGCATCCGCACGGCCCCCCGCACCTCGACCGTCGCCGCGTCACCGGGCCCGGTACGCAGCGGGCCCACCTCGACCGCGCGGCCGGCCAGCCCCTCCACCACGTCGCGCACCCGATCCGGGGTGACGATCAGCGGGAAGAAACGTCGCCCGAACTCCGCGTATTCGATCCATTCGAAGTCCGTACGCAGCACATGCTCCGAACGGGTGCCGTTCATGATCGCCTCGATATCGAACACCCGCCCGCGCCGGGCCGCCGGATCGGCGAGCATGGCGTTGAGCCGGCTCGCGACCTCACGCTGGACCAGGGTCGCGATCGGATCGAGCAGGACGTCGACGGCGGCGCCGACCGCCTCCGCCCGGACGGCGAAACTCACATCGCGCGCACGCACCCGCGGAATGTCGATGACGATCAGCAGCGGAGCGGCGGTCCGCGCGTGCAGGGTGAGGTCGATCTCGACGGTGGCCTCGATCCGGAACTGCTGCCCGCCGAGGGTGACCGTGAGGTGCATCGACACCGGCACCCGGACCTCGAAGGTGACGTGCGGTTCACTGCGGGCGATGACCGGCTTGCCGACCTTGCCCTCCGCCACCAGCCCGGCCAGTCCCGCGGGGCCGATCGAGAACGGCCCGATACTCATTCCCCTTCCCGCCATCCCGGACACCGCGGCCTCGATCCGGTCCCGATTGACCGCGTGGACGACGAAACGCTCGCCGAACTCGGCGTAGTCCAGCCATTCGGCCTCGTCGTGCGCGCCCGGCTCTGCCATCTGCTCCCACTCCTCCACCGATCACCTACACACAGATCCCCACCGATCGAGATCGCACGCCACTGGACGAAAACGTTTCACATATGGCCGAACCCGACGATACCGGCAATTCCCGCCGGGTCGTAACGGTGAATGCGCACCGAGCCACGCTCGTTACCGCCGATCGTGGTCATGGTGTGATCACCGGCGGCCAGCACGATATTCGTGTGCTGCCCGAACGGACTGCCGGGGGCATAGATCACGACGTCGCCCGGGCGCGGCGAATATCCGGAACCCACCGCCGAAAACCGGCCGTTCGCTTCGAAATACTCCTGCAGGGTCGCCACACCGGGAATCCGCCACGATCCGGAATTCGGATTGGACAGCGGCTGCCCGGCCTGACGCATGGTCCAGCTGACGAAATCGGCACACCATGGCTCATCCACGCCCTGTGCGTATTTGGGCCCGTCCCCAGGATGCGAGTATTCCGTGCGCAGCACCGTGACGATGCTGCTCCGATTCGAATCCAGCGCGGTCACATCGACATCCGGGAAATCGTCCAGCCGCTGCCCCACGATGGCGGCCGTGCGATCGTGCCACCAGGGCAGAGCCACCACGACACCCGCTGCCAGCACGCCGATCACCACCAGCGCCGACAGCACTGTCCAGCGCGTGCGCCCGAACCCCCGGGCCTGCGTGGTGCTCATGAATCCCTCCGTCCCCGACCGGAAATCGGCCTCCTGAGATGTAGGACGTGCGAGGGACCGCCATGGTTCCGCCGATGCGCACTCGCCGGTTCCGCTCGTTGCCTGCGCCCGCGCCGCGAGATCGATAGACTGCTCGAACGCCGCCGAGCTCTGGGAGGACATCGCCCTGGATACTCTGTGGACCTTTCTGGTGGACCATCGCAGACAACTGCTCACCGATTCCTATCTGCACGTCTCGGCCGTCGCGCAGTCCGTGCTGATCGCGACCGCGGTGGCGGTGTGCCTGGGCATTGTCGTGTATCGCAGCCCGTGGGGTTCGGCGGCGGCCACCGCGGCGGCGAGCATCATCCTCACCGTGCCGTCGTTCGCGCTGCTGGGACTGCTCATCCCCGTGCTGGGCCTCGGCGTGCGGCCGACGGTCACCGCGCTGGTGCTGTACGCGCTGCTGCCGATTCTGCGCAACACCATCCTCGGGCTGGCATCGGTCGATCCGGCCGTCTCGGATGCCGCGCGCGGGGTCGGCATGAACCGCGCCCGCATCCTGGCCCGGATCGAAATGCCGCTGGCCTGGCCGTCGATTCTGGCCGGAATGCGGATCAGTACCCAGATGAGTATGGGCATTCTGGCGATGGCGGCCTATGCGAAGGGTCCGGGGCTGGGCAATCTGATCTTCACCGGCCTGGCCCGGCTGGGCAGTCCGACCGCCGTCCCGCAGGCGCTGTCCGGCACGGTGCTGATCATCGTGCTGGCGTTGCTGCTCGATGCCGTTCTCGTGGGCGTCGGCCGGCTCACCACCCCGAGGGGAATCCGTGACTGATACCGCGACCGCCGACCGCACCGACCACGAGCCCGCGGAGATCGTGCTCGACGCGGTGACCAAACACTATCCGGGCCAACGTGATCCGGCGGTGGACCGGATTTCGCTGACGATTCCGGCGGGTGAGATCGTGGTGTTCGTCGGCCCCTCGGGCTGCGGTAAGACGACCACGATGCGGATGATCAACCGCCTGATCGAGCCGACCTCGGGCACCATCACCATCGCCGGACGTGACGTGACCGCGGTGAACCCGGACCGGCTGCGGCGGCAGATCGGTTATTCGATTCAGCAGGCGGGCCTGTTTCCGCATATGACGGTGGCCCGCAACATCGCCACGGTGCCGGGTCTGCTCGGCTGGGACCGCGCCCGGGTGCGCGCCCGCGTCGACGAGATGCTGAATCTCGTGGGCCTCGACCCCGAGACCTTCCGCGGCCGGTATCCGCGCCAGCTCTCCGGCGGGCAGCAGCAGCGGGTCGGTGTCGCCCGCGCGCTGGCAGCCGATCCGCCGGTGCTGCTGATGGACGAGCCGTTCGGCGCGGTCGACCCCATCACCCGCGGGCTGCTGCAGGACGAACTGCTGCGGCTGCAGACCGAACTGCACAAGACGATCGTGTTCGTCACCCACGATTTCAACGAGGCCGTCAAGCTCGGGGACCGAATCGCGGTGCTCGGCAACAGTTCCCGCGTCCTCCAGTACGACACCCCCGCCGCGATCCTCGCCGGCCCCGCCGACGAGACGGTAGCCGGATTCGTCGGCGCCGACGCCGCCCTCAAACAGCTGACGCTGGTACGGGTCGCCGATGTGGAACTGGGCAGCTGCGCCACCGCCGCGCAGGACGATCCGGTCGACACACTGCGCGCGGCGCTGGCCTCGCAGGACTGGAAATGGGGTCTGGTCCTGGACTCCGACCGCCGGCCACTGCGGTGGGTATCCGAACATCAACTGGCGCAGGCACAGTCGTTACACGACGCCGGCGTCCCGGTGACCGGCACGGTGACGGCGGATTCGACGCTGCAGGCGGCGCTCGAGACACTGCTCGCCGAAAGTACCGCCAACGCCGTCGTGACCGGGCCACGGGGCGAATACACCGGGCTGGTCGCGATCGACACCCTGGTCGCACACCTGTCCCGCACCCGCGCCGAACATCGTTCGGCCACAGCCGATTCGGGTGACCGGCCATGAGCCCGGCCGGCCGATACGAGCGGCGCGCCGACCGGATCCGGTTGTTCATCCAGCCGGTGCTGGCCGTGGCCCTGGCGGCCGGCGTACTGGTGTGGGCCTTCGACCGCACCCTCACCGCGACGCAGCGGGCCAGTATCAATCCCACCACCATCGGCACCGTGGTCCGCCAGCACGTGGCGATCACCGCGACCGTGGTGCTGATCGTCGTCGCGGTCTCGGTTCCGTTGGGCACCTTGCTGACTCGGCCGCGCTACCGGCGTCTCACTCCGCTGTTCGTCGGTGTCGCCAATATCGGTGCGGCGGCACCGGCGATCGGTCTGATCGTGCTCACCTATCTGTGGACCGAGAAGACCGGCTTCTGGGTGGGGGTCGCTCCGATCGCGTTCTATGCGCTACTCCCCGTGCTGCGCAATACGATTCTGGGATATCAGCAGGTCGATCCCGCTCTCGTCGATGCCGGCCGAGGGCAGGGCATGTCGGCGATGACGGTGCTGCGCCGCATCGAATTCCCGCTCGCGGTGCCCTATATCCTGGCCGGCCTGCGCACCTCCCTGGTGCTGGCGGTCGGCACGGCCACGCTGTCGTTCCTGGTCAGCGCCGGCGGTCTGGGGATTCTGATCGACACCGGCTACAAACTGCGCGACAACGTAACCCTCTGGGTGGGAGCAATTCTCGCGGTCGCACTCGCCCTGCTCGTCGACTGGCTGGGCGCGCTGGCCGAGCAATTTCTCGGACCGCGGGGGCTGCGATGACGCGGCGGCCGGGCGGCGCGGCGCGACGTGCGGCCACCGCGGCGGCGACCCTGCTGGTCGCCGTGGTCGCCGCCTGCGGTCTCGAAGCCGGCGGCGCCGTTCCGCTGCCGGTCGGGCCGGGCAGTATCGAGCCGATTCCCGCGCTCGACGGCGTGCAGATCACCGTGGGCTCCAAGGATTTCACCGAACAGAACATCCTCGGCTATCTCATCGAATTCGCGCTCACCGCCGCCGGGGCTCAGGTCCGTGATCTCACCAATATCACCGGATCGAACAGCCTGCGCGATGCGCAACTGCACGGACAGGTCGATATCGCGTACGACTACACCGGAACCGGATGGATCAACTATCTGGGTAACGAGACACCGATTCCCGACTCCACGCGGCAATTCGAGGCGGTGCGCGATGCGGATCTCGCACAACACGGCACGGTCTGGGCCGATCCGGCGCCGATGAACAACACCTACACGATGGTGACCAATGCGGCCGCCGCCGCACGCACCGGCACCACGACGATTTCCGACTATGCCCGTCTGGTGAACACCGACCCGAGTACGGGTCCGACCTGCCTCGGTACCGAATTCAGCGTCCGCCAGGACGGATTTCCGGGCCTGGCTCGCAAATACGGTATCGACCTCGGCAAGGTGCACAAGCAGATCATGCAGGATTCGCTGGTGTATTCGGCCACCGCGAACGGCACCTGTCAATTCGGCGATGTCACCGCGACCGACGGCCGCACCAAGGCGCTGAATCTGGTGCAGCTCACCGACGATCTGAACTTCTTCCCCAAATACAATGCGGCACTGGTGATGCGGAAATCCTTCGCCGACGCGCATCCACAGGTGGCGCAGGTCATGGCGCCGATCTCCGCACTGCTCACCAACGAGACGATCACCGAGTTGAACCGGAAGGTCGACGTCGACGGCGCCGAGCCGGCGACCGTCGCGCGCGATTGGCTGATCCGGCAGGGGTTCGTGACCGCCGGCTGAGGATCAGGCGAGCGCCGTCCGCACCGCGAGCCAGCGACCGCCCGGGTCGGCATAACCGTGATACATCAGCGGAATCCGTTGGTCCACACCGAAATAGCGGAAGACGGCCAGCATCGCCTGCCGCACCGAGTAGTCGGCGAAGTCGTCGATGCGGCGCGGGCCGATCGCATGTTCGGGCAGCACGGCCAGCCGCGCCATCTCCTCCGGATCACAGACGTCGAGGCCCATCGGCCCGTCGGCGATGTAGTGATCGTGGAAGATGTGACGCAGCTCCGACGCATCGGCATGCCGAGAGACGCAGGGCAGCAACCGAATTGCCGCGCCCGGCAGGGTCGGTGCTTCCAGTGCGGCGGTCAGCTCGGGATCCGGCGCCGGCGCATCCCGAACCGGCACCTGTTCGAGCAGATGCAGCATGGACGCGCCCCGGACCCGCGGCTCGGGCACCAGGAACAGACTCACCATCGGTCCGGTATGGGCGGCATCGGTCAGGCATACCCGCGTATGTGATCGATCGGGCGAACGCGGCGCGGCGGGCGTGGACGGGGGCGTGGTGATCGGGTCGGACATGCGGTCTCCTGGAGGGGAGGGCGATCGACCCTCCTGCGAACGCGCTGGTACGAGGTCCGAAGCTGCGCCGGCCGCCGAGTTACCCGACTCGGACCGATCTCCTCGACGTCCGACCGTTGTGCCATGAATTATAGGAGCCGGGGACACGACGCGACATCCGGAATCCGCTATCCGGTTGCTTCGGGGGGTGCGATCACGCGTTCAGCAGCCGCGGGAGTCCGCCCAGCTCCGTGTCGATGCGGCGGCGCACCGCCGGCCATTCCTCGTCCAGGATGGAATAGAACGCGGTGCTGCGCACGGTACCGTCCAAGCCGCGCGAATGTGCCCGGCGGACGCCGTCGCTGGTCGCGCCCAGACGCTCGATCGCCGTGCGCGAGCGGACGTTTCGCACATCGACGCGCAGCGCGATCCGGCGGACCCGCCACACGTCGAAGGCGTGCTCGAGCAGCAACAGTTTCGACTCCAGATTGATACCGGCGCCGCGCGCTCGTGGGCAGAGCCAGGTATTGCCGATTTCGGCGGCGTCGGGCACCGCGAGCAGCGGATCTCCGGTCGGCATACCGTGCACGACCGGCCACACCATGGGCCCCTGCCAATAGTCGAAACGGCAGAAGCGCGTCGAGCCCAGTACCCCGTTGTCGGCCGTGGCGACGACCGCGAAGGCCAGTGCCGAACCGACCGCGTGCGCCGCCGCGGCCTGGGCGACATAGTCCGCGGCCTCGGCTCGGCCGTGCGGTACGGGGGTGAACGCGAACGCATCGCGATCCGCGGCGCCCGCCTCGGCGAGCCCCGGAACATGGTGCGGTGCCAAAGGTTCCAGCCGCACGTGGCGGCCGGTCAGGATGACGGGTGCAGGCACGTTCCCTCGATCTTTCGGGACGGACTCCGGTAACGCCCAACGATCGTCACACCGGCCTACAACGCTCCGGATCGACGACCAGTCCTGGCGCGCCGGCAGCAGCATCGGACAGTGAGATGAACGATAACCGAACGTGTGCCGTCGTCAATGCAGGTGTGGCTTAAATTTTACGGGATTGCTCGCGTGTCGCTCGGCGCGTCGCAGGGCGGTTTTCGGCGTCCTTTTCGGTGCGTTCGCCCCGGTTATCGGGTCGACACGAAACCGTTGCCGGAGTGCCGGACTCCTCCGGATGTGCCGTCGTAGCCTGGTAAGAGCGAACGGGGGGCGTCATGACCGAAACATCACGCGCGGCGATCCTGCTCGACGTCGACGGCCCCCTCAATCCCTACCCCCGGCCCACGCACCCGCCCCCGCACGGGTATCTGCCTTATGTGTTGCAGCACAGCATCATTCCCGCGATACCGCCCATCGACCAGCAGGTGCTACTCGATGCCGCGGTCGGGTCGCGACTGCGGGAACTGGCCGAAATCACCGATGCCGAACTCGTGTGGGCGACCGCGTGGGAGTACGAGGCCAATACGGTCCTCGGTCCCGTCCTCGGATTGCCGCCGCTGGAGGTGATCATCTTCGAGGACACCGGAATTCGGCATCGCGAGGGCCACCACGGAAAGCTTCCGACCATCGACCGCTGGGCCGGACGCCGGCCGCTGTGCTGGTTCGACGACGAATTCCAGCCCGCCGACCAGGGCTGGGCCGAACGCCGTACCGACACCGTCGCACCCACCCTGCTCGTCCCGGTCGACCGCCACACCGGTTTGACCCCCGACCACCTCGAGGTCGCCAGGGCGTTCCTGGAGCCGCTTCGCGGGCCGCGAACTCGCTAGAGCGGCGGCAGTCGCAGCAGCGCCGCCACTGCCTTCGAGGCGCTCTGAACAGCGCTTTCCATCGTGGCAGACCAGTCGGTGCGGGTCCAGTCCCCCGCCAGCATCAGGGTCGGCACCGAGGTGCGCTGATCGGGCCGCAGCCCGTCGGTGCCCAGGGCCTGGGAGAAGGTCGCCTTCGGCATCTTGACCACATGACCGTGCACCACCCGCGCATCGGCCGCATCGGGGTAGTAGCGGCGCAGCAGCGCCATCTGCTCGTCGAGGATGTCGTCGCTGCTCTTGTGGATCTGCTCGTAGGCGCCGCTGGTGGTCAGGCAGTACAGCCAGGTGCCGTCCGGTTCGCGGCCGTGCATGCGCTGGCGGTCGAACACCTCGTCGATCACCCCGGTCCCGCCGATGATCGCCTCCATCGCACTGCGGGTGCCGAGCGGGCGGTCCAGATACAGATTGGTGCTGACGATCGGGGTGGCGCCCAATTTGTCTGCGGCGGCGTAGATCTCGGCGTGTTCGGGTAGCTCGTCGAGCAGGCCGTGGATCCGGGAATTGGGTACGGCGCAGATCACGGCATCGGCCGGGACCGTGCTGCCGTCCACCAGATCGACACCGGTCACCGCCCCGTCCTCGATCCGGATTCGGTCCGCCACCGCGCGATAGCGAACCTCGACGCCGTGGCGGCCGAACACCTCCTCCGCACCGGTGATGTAGAGCGTATCGAGGTCGACGGTCGGATAGCCGATGGTGACCGCGCGCCGATCCCGCACACCCAGCCGGATGCCGGTGGCCAGCACATCGGCGAAGACCTTCGCGCATTCACGCTGCACCGGTTCGGCGGCGATGCCCAGCGCGAGCCAATCCCACAGCGCCTCACGGGCTTTCGCGGGCATACCGATGCGCTCGAACCACTGTTCGGTGGTGATGTCGGCCAGATCCGCGGGCTGGAACAGACATTGCAGCCCCAGCCGCATCGTCGCCCGCGCGGCGGCCAGTCGCTCCACCAGCCCGGCGTCCGGATGGGCGCCCAGCAGTGTGCCGAACGCCCGGATGCCTCTGGTGTGCAACGCCGTTGCGCGTCCGCCCGGCCAGCGCAGCGTGCCTCCGGTGGGGAATTCCACGTATTTCTCGGTGCCGACGCTCGCGAGGTACCGGAAGAGGTGGTGGTATCCGCTGGCGATCACATGCTGGCCGTTGTCGGGAGTATCGCCGACCTCGGCGACCGTCATCGCCTGGGTGCGACCACCGAGCCGGGCCCGGCGTTCCAGCAGTGTCACCCGCTTCCCGGCCTCGGCCAGCCAGACGGCCGCGGCGAGCCCGGCCAGACCACCACCGATCACCACGAACCGACGAGCGTCGTTCATTCGAACCTCCGTGCGCGACAGCGGGTTTCGACCCGCGGCGACCTCGATCCGAAGGCCGAGCCGCACCGAGCCGGTTCCGATCACTGTAGGCAGGTCACCACCCACGGTCAACGGTGAGTGAAAATGCGTCGCATTCTCTCACCTCCGGTGGGGGCTCCGCCGAACATCGACGCGGGAGAATGGTCGCCTCAACTCGACAAGATCCGGAGTCGCAATGCAATTCATGGTTCTCTCCCGTCGCCGCACCGAGACGTTCACCGATGCGGACTTCGAGGAGGTACTCCCGGCCGAAACCGACCATGTTCGCAAGCTCTACCTCGACGGCGTCGTCCGCCAGATCTGGCTGCGCGGCGATATCGCCGGCGCCTGCTTCACCATCGAGGCGGCCGATGCCGAACAGGCGAACGCCATCGTCGCGCGACTGCCGATGGCCGCGGCCGGAGTCTCCGAATTCACCGTGATCCCACTGAGCCCCTACCGCGGTTTCGGCGGGGCCTAGCGGAGTTCATGGCGGATCGGACGCCTACTTGAGCATGCTGCCCGCGTCGACGGTCACCGGCAGGCCGGTGATGTAGCGCGATTCGTCCGAGGCCAGGAACAGCACGGCGTTGCTGATATCCACCGGCTCGACCCAGCCGACCGGCAGCACGTGCATGAACTTCGCCACCGGTTCGAAATCCTCGACGCCCGGATTCTCCAGATCCGGGCGGAACATCTTCATCGTGCCCTCGTTCATGAACATCGGGGTGTTGACGTTGGTCGGGTGGACGGAATTGACCCGGATCGAATTCGCGCCCAGTTCGACCGCGAAGGTCCGCATCAGGCCGACCACGCCGTGCTTGGCGGCGACGTAATGCCCGGTGTTCGGATATGCCTTGAGTCCGCCGACCGAACTGGTCAGAATGATCGAGCCACCGTTGCCACCGGAAATCAGATGCGGCACACCGGCTTTCACGGTCTTCCAGACGCCCTCCAGGTTGATGCCGATCATCGTGTTCCAGTCCTGCTCGCTGGTTTCGGCCAGGGTCGCACCCCCGTTGCCGATCCCGGCGTTCGCCACGATGATGTCGAGCCGGCCCAGCTGCTCGACCCCGTTGTCCACGGCAGCCTTCAACGCGTCGAAATCGCGGACGTCTACCTCGGCGGTCACGATGCGGCGCCCGAGGCCCTTGACCAGCTCCACCGTCTCCGCCAGATCCGCCGGGGTCGAGGACGGAATCAGATCGGTGCCGCTCACCGGTTTGCAGACGTCGACGGCGATGATGTCGGCGCCCTCCTCCGCGAGTCGCACCGCATGACTTCGCCCTTGGCCGCGTGCCGCACCAGTGATGAAGGCGACCTTGCCCTCTACCCGCCCAGCCATAACGCACCTCGTTCATTGCCACTCGAGCACACCGATGCCCGATGTCGGATTGCCGACCACCCGCGCCGAGCGATCGCTCACTTGCTAATGAGATTCTCCAACATCGAGAATGAAATTTCCATACCTGGCCCGGGTGCGTTCAGTGGCCGGCGCTCGCCTGCTGCCGGATCCACCGCAGCAGGGTGGGATTGCCGGAATCGGTGGTGATCACCCCGGCCGCGGCGCGGACGAAGCGCCCCTCGGTGACGGCGGCCAGCATGCTCGCGGCCAGATCGCTGCGGGCGGTGAATATCCCGTCGGCATGCCCCTCGACCATCGTGTAATCGGTGACGTCGGGGCGGTCGTAGAGGCCACTCGGGCGCACCACGGTCCAGTCCCGATCACTGTCGCGCAGCAGCGATTCCATCCGCCGCATATCGTCGTACAGCGTTTTGCCCGCCACCCGCGTCACATACGGCACCAGCAGCCGGTTGAAGAGGAAGCCACCCTCGCTGTAGGGGCGCGGATCGACCCCGGCCGAACTCACCACCACGACCCGGCCCACGCCGTGGCGCCGCATCGCCGTCACGATGTTCGACACACCGTCGGAATAGGTGGTGATCGGCTCCTTGCTCGGCGGCACACCGAGCGCGGACAGCACCGCGTCCCGCCCCTTCACCGCGGTGTCGACCGCCCCCGGATCGAGGACATCGGCGCCGATCACCTCGAGCCGATCATGGCGCAGCGGGAATTCGCCCGGCCGCCGCGTCACCGCCGCGACCTGATGCCCGGCGGCCAGAGCCTGAGCGGTGAGCTGGCGACCGGTGGGACCGTTGGCCCCGAAGATGGTGATACGCATGGTCTTTCCTTCGGACAGAGGAGACGGACCGGCGGCGAGCTGAGCCGCCGCAGTCGCCGAACCCTCGTTGCGTGGACGCACACAAGACGCCCGCCGGGCCCGTCGCATGACAACCCGCGGCGGTGATCTACATCACCGGCGGTCGTCACCGCCCGGGATGCAGGACTGAATCGCGTGCTATCCGGAGGTCAGGGCTTCGATCGCCCGGCCGATCAGCATCGTTCCCACGAGGAACAGCAGCACCATCATCACGGTTCGGTCGTTGGCGACCAACCAGGTCTTGGTGGCGGCGAGGGGCTGGTCGAGCCGATCGCCCGCGACCAGGTAGGCGGCGACCGGCGCGATGCAGGTGGCCAGCGCGATCACGAGGAAGATCGCACCGGCGCCCAGCGCTCTGGGCGCCGAAAACCGCGCCTCCGCGATGTCGAGCCCACCCATGACGGCGGGCACGAGCGTGCTGACATCGATGATCACGAACGCCACGCCGAGTCCGAAGGCGCCCACCGGAGTCACGCGGTCGACTCGGTCCCACAGCTTCCGCGGCTTCTCCACGCCACGTGTGCGCTGGTACCCGAACCACACCGCGACACCGAGCAGCCCGATCCCGCCGCAGAGCCGGATGATCGAGGTCGCGGTCGAGGCGTGATGGGGATGCAGATGCTCGGCGGTGGACGCGCCGATCAGCAGCGCCACCGCGGCGACGAGCACCGCGAATCCGCAGATCCGCCCGAGCAGATATCCGCTGCTCTTCGCTCGCGCCTGCCCCGACACCAGCATCAGCACCGCGACGATCAGCGGCAGCGGACTTACCGCGATCGCGGCGGCCAATGGCAGGGTCCTGCCGATCACGATGCCCATCCGCCGTTCCTTCCGCCCGCCCGAGCGAATATTTGCCAAGGACTCGCTGGCATGTGGCCACAGGTTCGGAACTCCGACCATTTCCCGCAATCTAGCTGGGACTATAAGCCATATTCGAGGCGCTCAGCACGAATTGCCAGCGATCCCCAGTCAGTGTCGGTCACCGTCGCGCGACCGCAGCGTCGCGGTGACGCGGCCGGCGTACCGCTCACAACCACACGGTGGACAACCACGCGGCGACGAGGGCCAGCACCAGCAGGACGACATTCAGGCCGATCAGCTTCACCTCGCCGCGGCGCAGATGCAGCACGAGCGCACCGATCTGCACCAGCGCCAATCCGACGGCGGCCAGAAGCGCGAGAACCACGGCGATGCCGGTCAGCGGCGGCAGGATCAGCCCGGCCGCGCCGAGCACCTCGCTCACACCGATGCCCCGCACCAGCCCCAGCGGCACGGTATCGATCCACCCCATCATCGGCCGGAGCTGATCCTTCGAGCGCAGAATCTTGATTCCGCCCGAGTAGAGGTAGAACACCGCCAGCAGCGCCCCGACGATCCAGTACGCGATTTCCACCGCAGCCTCCAAAGTTACGAACAGTAAGCAGCAGCATCATCGTCGCTCATTTCGCATGCCGTCGCGCTCGCCAACTGGGCCGCACAGTGCGGCGATCGATGCCCACCGCCACGATCACGACTCACGGCGGGACTGAGTCCTACTTTTGGCAGAGGACCTTGCCAAAATAGAATTTCTGGTAGAGGATCTTGCCAGATCTTCGATGAGGAGGACCTCGTGACGCCTACCGTTCCGCTCCGGCACCCGAACTCACCGCGCCCCGTTCCGGGCCCCGGCCTCGGCACCCTCGCCCGGATGCTCGGGCTCGGCACCCCGGGTCCGGAGGAATTTCGCGAGCTGGGCGAGGCGCTGACCGTCGGCGACCGGCCGATGGACGAGCTCGTCGAGTGGATGTATCGCGAGGGGATGGCCACCACCCGGCCGCTGTTCGAACGCGCCCTGCGCGACGGCATCGCCGCGGTACCGGAAGCCCCCGGGCCGCTGCGCGAATTCTTCGAATACGTCGAAGCGGTGCCCGAGTGGGTCGATCGGCGAAAGATCCGCCATGCCGAACGTGTCTCCTGCCTCGGCGGTCGCGACGGGATCTACGTCGCCCGCGACATGTCGTTCCTCGGCGGATACCTGGCCTCCGGTTTCAACAAGACCCTGCTGCGCACCGGCGCCCTGGAGAAGGGCCCGGCCAAACGATTCGCCGAGACCACGCAGTGGGCGATGGACGTCACCGCGCCGGGCGGAATGGCACTGCGGGGCAGTGGTTTTCGCTCGACCGTGCACGTCCGGTTGATTCATTCGCTGGTGCGCCGGCACGTGGCCGCGATGCCGGACTGGCGAGCCGAGGAGTGGGGGCTGCCGATCAACCAGACCGATATGGCCGCCACACTGGTCGGCGCGCTGATCGCTCCGATGATCGGAGCCATCGGCATGGGAGTCGTGATCACGCCCCGCGACGCGGATGCCATGGCCCATCTCGCCCGCTACGTCGGCTGGGTGATGGGTGTCGAGGAACGCTTCCTGCCCACCGACTTTCGCGACAGCGTCCGCATTCTCTACCACACGATGACCGCCATCACGAACCCCGACCACACCTCCCGCCAGCTCGCGATCCCGATGCGCGACGAACCGCTCGGCTGGCACTACGACCATCTGCAGGGGCTGCGGCGGCGGATCGCCCGATCCCAGCATCTGTCGATCGCGATGATGTATCTGGGCCCGTCCGCGATGAAACGACTCGGACTGCCCAGTCGCACCCTGCCCTGGTATCCCGTGCTGCGCATACCGGTCAACCTCGCGCGGTCGGCGCGGGCCCGGCTCATTCCCGGACAGTTCGAGCGTGTCGTAGCCGAAGGCCGGGCCGCGCAACTGTCGTTCATCCGCACCCTCGCCGGCCCCGACGCCGCGGTGATCGGCGGGTCGGCCGAGCACATCACCCCGGCCGCCTGAACCGCTCCCCCGACTACTCCGCGACATCCGTCCACGTGACCGGAAGTGCATGCACCCCATAGATATTCATATCGGTCCGCAACGCCACCGCATCGGCCGGGACGGCCAGGGCCAGGGTCGGGAAGCGGCGTAGCAGGCCGGCGAATCCGGCGCGCATCTCGATCCGCGCCAGTTGCTGACCGAGGCACAGGTGCATGCCGTGACCGAAGGACAGGTGGCCGCGGGCCGTGCGGTGCACATCGAGGGTGTCGGGCTCGTCGAAGCGGCGTGGGTCGCGGTTGGCGGCCAGCAGCGAGACGACGACGGTCGAACCCTTGCCGATGGTTTCGCCGCCGAGCTCGATGTCCTCGGTGGCGTAGCGGTAGAAGATGTCGGCGACCGAGAGGTAGCGCATGAGTTCCTCGACCGCATCGGGAACCAGAGCCGGGTCGGCACGCAGTTCGGCCGCCTGTTCCGGATGCTCGAGCAGCGCGAAGGTGCCGAGCCCGAGCATGTTCGCGGTGGTCTCGTGTCCCGCCAGCAGGAGCAGGAAGGCGATGCCCGTCAGTTCCTCGACGGTGAGATCGTCGTGGCGGGCCAGGTCGGACAGGATGTCCTCGCCCGGTTCGGCGCGCTTGCCGACGACCAGTTCGGCCAGATAGGACGTCAGCGCGCCGTAGGCCGCCATCTTCTCCTCGAGTGCCTGGTCCTTGACGAGGAACTTCGCCGAGTTGACCTGGAAGGTCGCGCGATCCTCATAGGGAACGCCGAGCAGTTCACAGATCACCAGCGAGGGCACCGGCAGTGCGAACTCCGCGACCAGGTCGATCGGCGGGGTCAGCCGCGCCATCGCCTCCAGTTGCCGCTCGACGATTTCCACGATGTGGTCCTCGAGCTGCTTCATCCGTCGGACGGTGAACGCGCCGACGAGCTTGCGCCGCAACCGGGTGTGATCCGGCGCGTCCATCGCGATGAAGACGCCGGGGATCTGCTGCGACGGCTCGGTGGCCACGGGCATGCCCGGAATCTCGTAGGGCACATGCAGAACGCCGATGTCCTGACGTGAGCTGAACCGGGAGTCGGCCAGGAGGCTGCGCACCTCGTCGTAGCCGGTGACCAGCCAGCCCTCGTGGCCGTCGGGAAAGATCATCGGACTGACAGGTCGAGCCTGGCGCAGCCGGGTGATCTCGCGGGGCGGATCGAAGGGCCCCGCATCGCGCTCCATGGGCAGGCCGTGCGGGACGGAAACCGTTCGGGTCATGGTGTTTTCCTCTCGAAAGAGACGACGGGAGTCAGGCGGCGGACGCGTGCCGGATGATGACGTTGCCGAACGCGTTGCGCGCGTAAACCCGCACGGTGTGGTCCTCGTCCTGCGCACCGTCGACCGGTCCCAGCTGGTTGTGCACGGCGCCGCTCGCGACGGTGGTTTCCAGCCGCGCCGCGCTGCCCGGACGGATGCCGACCTCGAGCTCGCCCGTCGAGGTCTCCAGCCGGAGCACACCGCGCGTGGCCTCCGCGATCCGGATATTGCCCTGGGCGGTCTTCGCGGTCACCGAACCGAGCGGGCGTTCGACGACGATGTCACCGGCCGACACCTCCAGCACGCATTCGCCGAGTTCGCCGGCGCCGAGGATTCGGCCCACACCGGCGGTGCCATGGAAACGGGAGCCGGTCGGCACCTCGATGGTCACCTCGATCGACGGATTGCCGCCGAAGGGGCTGTAGGTCCGCCAGTCCTTCGGCGTCGTGACGGTCAGGGTGCCGTCGGCGAAGTCGACCCGCGTCTGCTCGGCGGCGCGCACATCGGCCTTCTTGGCCGCATCGGCGGGGCGGACCGCGACGACCGTGTCGGTGCGATCGGAGGCGGTGACAGTGACGTTGCCGGACAGCACCTCGACGGCGACGGCGATCGGTTCCGGGGTCTGGAAAGCGGGCATGGCGTTCTCCTGGGTTCTGCTGGGAATCGGGCGGCGGGATCGGGGGATCCGGCCGGTGAACCGGTCCGCGGTGCGGATCGCTGTGCTGTTCACGAGAACTACTGTCGCCACGGGCCCTGATATCGGGCTGACGCCGGGCTGACATCTCCGCTGACATGGTGTTTCCGCTGGTGGGACGGGTGATCTCACACCGGTCGGCCCGCCACGGCAGAATGTTGCGGGTGCGAATCGGAATGCTTGGAACGCTCGACATCCGAGCAGATGACGGTGAAGTGATCGAGGTACCGGGCGCCCGGCTGCGGGCGCTGTTGATCGCCCTCGCACTCGAACCCGGCCGCGCGGTCCCCAGAACGACCCTGGTCGACTGGATCTGGGGTGAGCAACCGCCCGCGGACGCGGCGAATGCGTTGCAGGCGTTGGTTTCCCGGCTGCGGCGGGTGCTGCCGGACGGATCGCTCGACGGGCAGGCGGGCGGCTATCGGCTGGCGGTGGATCCCGGCGCGGTCGACGCGTTGCGGTTCGAACGGCTCCTCGACCAGGCTCGTGGCGGCGACGTCGTCCGGCAGACGCATCTGCTACGTGAGGCGCTGGGGTTGTGGCGCGGGGCGCCGATGCAGGACATCGATGTGCGCGACAGCGAGGCGGTCGCGGCGGTGGTCACCCGCTTCGAGGGGTTGCATCTGGCCGCGCTGGAGGATCTGTACGAAGCGGAGATCCGCCTCGGCCGCGGAGCGGAGCTGGTCGCCGAACTCACCGAACTGGTCGCCCGGCATCCCGTCCGGGAACGACTGATCGCCGCCTTGATGCGGGCCCTGGCCGCCGCGGGCCGCGGCGCCGAAGCACTGCTCGTCTACCAGAGGGCCCGCGAAGCGCTCGCCGACACCCTGGGCGTGGATCCCTCGCCGGAACTATCCGACCTGCACGTGGCCCTGCTGCGCGGCGAAGCGGGACCGCGAGACAACGAACGCAAGACCAACCTGCGGACCGAATTGACCAGGTACGTGGGCAAATACACCGATATCGCCGCGGTGCGCGAACTCCTCGCGAACCATCGGCTCACCACCTTGACCGGGCCGGGCGGCTCCGGGAAGACCAGGCTGGCGCTGGAAACCGCACGCACCCTGCTCGACGATCTGCCGGATGGGGCGTGGCTGGTGGAACTGGCAGCCCTCGGCGCCGACGGTGACGTCGCGCAATCGGCCCTCGCCGCCTTCGGGCTACGGGACGCGCTGCTCGGCGGCACACCGGACGCGGAACCGGTGGACCGGCTCGTCGCGGCGATCCGCGACCGCGAGACGCTGCTGATCCTGGACAACTGCGAGCACGTGATCGACTCCGCGGCGGCCTTCGCCCACCGGGTGCTCGGCGAATGCCGGGGCCTGCGAATCCTCGCCACCAGCCGGGAACCACTCGGTATCACGGGCGAGGCGCTGTGGCAGGTGGCACCGCTGGCGTTACCGGCCGCGGACGCGAGCCCGGCCGAGATCGAATCCTCCCCCGCCGTGCAATTGTTGCGCGACCGGGCCGGCGCGGTCCGTGCCGATCTGGAGACGACCGAACCCGCCACTCTGTCGACCATCGCGCGCGTCTGCCGTGCGCTCGACGGCATACCGCTGGCCATCGAACTGGCCGCGGCGCGGTTGCGCACCATGTCCCTCGATCAGCTCGCCGACCGCCTCGACGATCGGTTCCGGCTGCTCACCGGCGGCAGCCGCACCGCCATCGCGCAGCATCGGACGCTGCGCGCGGTGGTGGATTGGAGCTGGGAACTGCTCACCGATGCGGAGCGCACGGTGCTGCGCAGGCTGGCGGTCTTCGCCGGTGGAGCGAGCCTCGCGGCGGCCGAGCGGATCTGTGCGGGCGCATCCGACGCGACGGGTGACGTCGAGCAGTGGGAGGTGCTCGAACTGCTGACGGCGCTGACCGAGAAGTCGCTGCTGCTCACCTCGCCGGACACCGAACCGCGCTACCGGATGCTCGAGACGATCAGGCGATACGCCTACGATCGCCTGGTCGAGGCGGGTGAATCAGAACATGTACGCCGACAACACCTCTCGTACTTCACGACCCTCGCCGAGACCGCCGAGCCGCATCTGCGCCGCGCCGAGCAGTTGGAGTGGCTCGCGAAACTCGAGGCCGAACACGACAACATCGCGGTCGCGCTGCGCGGCGCGCTCGCCGACGACGACGCGGCGGGAGCGTTGCGGCTCGCGGCGGCCGCGGGCTGGTACTGGTGGCTCGGCGGGCACAAAGCCGAAGGTATGGAACTGATCACCGCCGCGGCGCGAATCGGCGGGCACGGAGGCGGCAGCGAAGCATCACCACGCAGTGCCCTCGCGAGTGCCGCCGACAACCCAGCGCGAATCGGCGGGCACGGAGGCGGCAGCGAGAGTGCCTGCACCGCAGACGATTCGGGTGACGACGAGTTCCGGGCCAGGGTCTACGGCTTGATCGTGCATTTCATGAGTTCCGGGCCGAACGACGAGCACCAGGTGGCGGAATGGGTCCACAAGGCCTACCAGCTGGGCCGAAACAGCGAATCCGACTATCCGCTACTGGCTTTCATCGGCGCTCTGCAACGCATGTTGCGCGGCGGGGACGAATTCCTGACCGCCTTCGAACCACTGCTCACCCACGACGACCCCTGGGTGCGAGCGCTGGCCCGGCTGCAGGTGGGCAAGGCGCGCATCGCCCTCGGCTTCCCCGGCCGGGAGGCCGACGACCATCTCGAGGCGGCACTGGCGGAATTCCGGGCGCTCGGCGAGCGCTGGGGCATGTCGTTCGCACTGACCGAGCTGGCCAACAGGATCGCCATGCGCGGCGAATTCGCCACGGCCTGTGCGTATCTGGACGAGGCGATCGCGGTGGTGACCGAGGTCGGCGCCATCGAGGACGTTTTCCTGATCCGGGCGCGCCAGGCTCAACTGTATTGGCTGCAGGGCGATGCGGAGGCGAGCGCCGACGCCATGTCCGAGGCGCAGCGCTACGCGGACCGGTCCGCCTGGCCGAACGCACTGGCCGAATTCGCCTTCACGAAGGCGGAGCTGGCGCGGTGGCAGGGCGATACGGAACAGGCCCGCCGGCAGATCGAGATCGCGTCTTCCGTGCAGGGCGGCGACGCCGGCCAGAGCTACGTCGAAGCATTGCGTAACCACCAGATGGGTTGCCTCACAACGGATCTGGATGCCGCTCGGGCACTGCACGCCGCGGCGTTGCGCGCCGCGACCGGCGCCGGTTACGCACCTCTCACCGCCCTGATACTGGTGGGGATCGCGGATCTGGCGTCACGGACCCAACAAGACGAACAGGCGGTCCGGTTGCTGGCGGCCAGTGCCGCGATCCGCGGACTGGTCGACCGGTCCCAGCCGGATGTGGCGCGGATCGAGCAGACAGCACGACGCCGCCTCGGTGACCAGCGGTTCACCGAGGCGACGAAGGAAGGGGCGGAGGGGAAGTGGGAGGAATTGGTGGCGACTACGCTCGCTTGGTGAACGTGGCCCGCGACCAGAGGAATCCGACCACGGCGAATCCGGCACACCAGGCCAGCGCGGCGGCCGTATAACCGCCGGACGGGTGGCCTTCGAGAAATCCGCGCAGCGATTCGATGATCGGCGTGAACGGCTGGTACTGCGCGAACTGCCGGATACCCTGGCCCATCTTGTCGGCCGGCACGATCGCACTGCTGACGAAGGGCAGCATGATCAGCGGCACCACGCTCATACCGGCGGATTCCGGTGTCTTCGCGGCCATTCCGAGTGCGACGGTGAGCCAGGATGCCGCGAACGAGGTCGCGACCATGATGCCGACGGCGGCGAGCCAGTCCGTCGCGCTCGCCGGCGGACGGAACCCGAGGGCGAAGGCCACACCGATGACGGCCGCGATGGCGACCAGGTTGGTCAGCATGGTCGCCGCCACGTGGCCGATCAGAATGGCGCTGCGGGAGACATCCATGACCTTGAACCGGTTGATGATGCCCTTCGCCATATCGGAGCTCACCGACACCGCGGTGCCGGACAGGCCGTAACTGATGGCCAGCAGGATCAAACCCGGTGTGGCGTAATCGATGTAGTGGCCGCCGACATCGAAGGCGTTGCCGAAGACGTAGACGAAGATGAGCATCATCACGACCGGCATCAGTGCCGCGTTGAAGATGGTGACGGGGCTGCGGGCGATGTGGGTGAAGTTGCGGCCCAACATCATCGACGCATCGGACAGGGGTGCGGGCATGGTGATCGTGCTCATCGCGGGGAAACCTCCGTGGTCGCGTGACCGGTCAGGGAAAGGAAAACGTCGTCGAGATCGGGGGTGTGGACGGTGACCTCCTCGGCCTCGACCGAGGACTCGGCGAGCCGATCCAGCAGGTGACGCAGCGATGTCGTGCCGCCGTTGCCGGGGACGCGCAGGGTCAGCGCGCTGTCGTCACGGGTGGCGCCGGGCAGGCTGCGCGCGGCGGCGTCCAGTTCCTCGGGTTGGGTGAAACGAAGCTGGATGTGGCTGCCGGGCACCAGGCGCTTGAGGTCGTCGGGTGTGCCTTCGGCGACGATGCGCCCCTGGTCGAGTACCGCGATCCGGTCGGCCAGCTGATCGGCTTCCTCGAGGTACTGGGTGGTGAGGAAGATCGTCACGCCCTCGGATGTCAACTCCCGCACGATGTCCCACATGGTGCGCCGGCTGCGCGGGTCCAGTCCGGTGGTCGGCTCGTCCAGAAAAACGATCTGCGGTTTGGTGACCAGCGTCATCGCCAGATCCAGCTTCCTGCGCATCCCGCCGGAGTAGGTCGCCGCCCGCTTACCCGCGGATTCCACCAGATCGAACCGCTCCAGCAGGTCGGCCACCACCCGCTTGCCCGCAGCTCCGCGCAGGCGATGCAGCCCCGCCATCAGGCGCAGGTTCTCCTCCCCCGTCAGCAGATCGTCCACCGCCGCGAACTGCCCGGTCACCCCGATCGCCGCGCGCACGGCCTTGGCCTCGGTGGCGAGATCGTGCCCCGCGATCCGAGCCGTCCCGCCGTCGGCCTTCGCCAACGTGGTCAACACGTTCACGGTCGTCGTCTTCCCGGCTCCGTTCGGGCCGAGGAGCGAGAAGATGGTCCCGGCCTCGATAGTCAGATCGATCCCGTCGAGGATCGTCTTGTCCCCGTACGCCTTCCGTAACCCGGAGGCGGCGATTGCTGTGCTGTTCATGGGGACAACTGTGCGGCGGACGGCTGATACGCCCCTGATGCCGGCCTGACACGACCGCTGATACGCCAGTTTTCCCCGGTCAGCCGATTTCCTCGGCCAAGCCGACGATGATCCCCTCCGGACCACGGACGTAGCAGAGCCGGAAGATCTGTTCGTACTGCTCCACCGTGCCGACGAGTTCGGCACCGTGCGCACGCAGGCGGGAGATGACGTCATCGATATCGTCGACGGCGAACATGATGCGGCGAATGCCGAGCGTGTTGGCGGGCGCGTGCTGCGGCTCGGACCGGATCGGTTGCGGCTCATGGAACATCGCGAGTTCCACCCGGCCGTGACCGTCGGGAGTTCGCAGCATCGCGACCTCCTGCCGCACACCGTCGACTCCGATGATGCGTTCCACCCACCGCCCCTCGACCGGCCCCTTGTTCTCCAGCTCCATACCGAGTTCGACGAAGAACGCGATCACCGCGTCGATGTCCTCGACCACGATGAGCACGTTGTCCATCCGCTTGATCGCCACAGTCTCTCCTCCGATCGCAGGCCCACGGGCTCTTCGTGAGTCCAGAGTTTCCTGTGAAAAGGATAAGCCCCGCGACATGCGCGTTCGAAGGGTTTGATTGTGAATTGATCTGGGTAAAGGAAGCCGCTCATCGAGAGACTCGAGCCGGCTCGCCGGATACGGTTCCGTGCGCGCTTGAGTCGTATTTCACATCCCGATGAAATGCTTTTTTGACCTGCGACAATGCACTGTCTAAAAATCTTTGCAGCGCCGACTTCGGCGACAGGCCTCGAATTCTGGACATATGACCGAATAACTCGAACAGTGGGTCGCGCAGGCCGCTGTATGTGATCCGAACCATTTTCACGAAACGTTGCTAACGGGGCGGAGAACCGGGTCGATAAACGCCATACAACTGAAAATCGTGACGGAAAGAAATCATGTATCGACAACGACAGGAGAAGTCCCATGGACCTGTCCACCGCGTTCAACCTCTTTCTCAGCTTGCTCGGCATCAACCTCGGCGCAGGCGGCCAGCTCGGCGCCGGCACCGGGTCGTCCTGAGCGCCCATAATCGCGCCGGGCCGGGCAGGGAGCTCCTGCCCGGCCCGGTCTTCACGGCCGAACGGTTCGGGTTGTCGCGTGCTGTGATCATCCACCTGCCGCCCGGGTGAATCGGCCCGCGAGGGCCCGCAGATGTTCCACCAGTTCCGGCGGCGATTCGACCTCGAATTCCACATCGAGCATGCCGACCACCAGCGCCACCAAAGCGTAGGAATCCGAACCCATTTCGACGCGGCAGGTGTGCTCGTCGATCGGGGTGACCAGACCCTCGATACGCCCGGCCAGTTGTTCGGCGGGGACGTGGACGCGCATGACCGAGCGGTACGGCCACATCGCGAAACCCATCGTGCGACGCAGATAGGCGACGACGTCGCCGTCGGGGGACGGACGGTGTGCGAAACGCGGCCCGTTGGGGGTCCGCAGCGACATGCGGTCGACGCGGAAGGTGCGCCAGTCGGCCCGGTCGCTGTCCCAGCCGACGAGATACCACCGATGGCTCCAATGCGCGATGCGATGCGGCTCCACGGTGCGCCGGCTGTCCTCGCCCGCATGACTGCGATAGTCGAAGCGCAGCGTTTCGGCGGCGCGAATGGCGGCGGAGATGGCGGTGAGCTGATCGGCGTCGACAGCGGGACCCGGATCGTAGCGGGGCGGCATGGCGACCACGGCACCGCGCAGCGCGTCGACGCGGTGGCGCAGCCGGGCCGGAAGTACCTGCTCCATCTTGGTCAGCGCGCGCAGCGACGTTTCCTCGATGCCGGCGACATTGCCGGTGGTGTTGGTCTGCAGTCCGATCGTGACGGCCACCGCTTCGTCGTCGTCCAGCAGCAGCGGCGGGAGTGACGCACCCGCGCCGAGACGGTAGCCGCCCTCCGGTCCCATCACGCCGTGCACGGGATATCCCAATTCGCGCAGGCGTTCCACATCGCGCCGGACGGTGCGAGTGGTGACGTCGAGTCGTCCGGCCAGCTCCGTTCCGGTCCAGTCGCGATGCGTCTGCAACAGCGACAGCAATCGCAACAGCCGCGCCGGCGTGGTTTCGGGCATGGATCGATCATGCCGCACGAGTAGGACCGTTTCCGTCCTACACGCGGTGGATGCTCCTCTCATGACCGATACGACGATCACCCCGTTCCGCATCGACATTCCGCAGGAAGACCTGGACGAACTGAACTTTCGGCTCGCGCGCACCCGATGGACCGATGCCCTGCCGGGCGTCGGCTGGTCGTACGGGGTCGATCGCGACTACCTGATCGATCTGGCCGAGTACTGGCGCACCGGCTACGACTGGCGCGACCATGAGTCGAGATTGAACAAGGTCCCGCAGTTTCTCACCGAAATCGACGGGCAGACAGTGCATTTCATGCATGCCCGCTCTCCCGAACCCGATGCGACGCCACTGATCCTCACCCACGGCTGGCCCAGCACGCCCGCCGACTTCCTCGACATCCTCGGACCGCTGACCGATCCGCGCGCGTACGGCGGTGATCCGTCCGACGCGTTCCACGTGGTGGCACCGTCGGTACCGGGCTTCGGATTCTCCGGACCGACCCGCGAAACCGGTTGGGACGTACCGCGAATCGCGCGCACCTGGGCGACGCTGATGGAACGGCTCGGCTACGAACGCTACGGCGCCCAAGGGGGCGACTACGGCAGTCTCATCTCCCCCGCCCTGGGCCGGGTCGCACCGGACAAGGTGATCGGTGTCCACGTCAACGCGCTGGCCGATGCCGCGACCGCGACCGGGTCCGGCCGGGAACTCGACGAACTCTCGGAAGCGGACCGCGCGAAGGCCGTCGCGAACCAGCTGTGGTGGTACGGCCACAACGGCTACGCGACCCAGATGGCGTTGCGGCCGCAGACCATCGCCTACGCCCTCAACGACTCACCGGTCGGCCAACTCGCCTGGAATCTCGAATGGTTCGTCGACTGGGATCCGACGGCCACCGACCGAGCGCCGGTCGATCGCGACATCATCCTGACCGACGTCACGACCTATTGGCTCACCGGCACCGCCGGCTCCGCGGCCCGGATCTACCGCGAGTCCGGGGCGTCGTGGGGCAGCAAACCCGCGCCGTCGGGCGTGCCCACCGCGGTCGCGAACTTCCGGGGCGACCGGGCCGTTCGCGGCTTGGCGGAGTCGGCCCACACCATCGTGCGCTGGAACGAGTACCCCGTGGGCGGCCACTTCGCCTCCCTCCAGGCGCCTGCGGAACTCGTCACCGACATTCGCGCGTTCTTCCGCTCGGTCGCCGACTGACCGACCGGGATCGATTCCGGTGCGGGCGGTAAATCGCTTATCCCGCAGCGGAATCGGTCCTCGGCGCGACCGCCCACGCGCCCTCGATCATCGCGAAGACCTCATCCACCGCGGCATCCGGATCGGCCGACTCGCGAGCCAGTGAGTAGGCGTCGATCACGAATCTCGCGATCGTCCGGCAGGCCGTCGGAGTGCGAGACAGTTCGGGGTCCGCCGCGATGGCTTTCGCCAGCGACTCGGCGTGGCGCAGTCGCATCGACTCCTCGTACTGCCGCAGAGCGGGCGAGTCGTCGATCATGCGCCAGATCGGATCGGCGCCTTCCGCAGTGCAATGCCGGACCAGCGCGAGAATCTCGCGCCGCAGCGCGGGCATGAGCGGCTCCCCCGCGACCCGGTCGATGACCGCCCGGGTGAGGCGCTGTTCGAAGTCGTCGTCCCGCTCGAAAACCAGCGCTTCCTTCGAGGCGAAGTGGGAGAACAGCGTGGTCACCGCCACGTCGGCTTCGGCGGCCACATCCCGGATACCGACCGCGTCGTAGCCGCGCTCGAGGAAGAGCCGCAGTGCGGTATCGGCGATCTTCTGGCGGGTCGCGGCCTTCTTCCGCTCACGACGTCCGGTCGGCGCAGTCACCTCTGGATGCTATCAAGTATGAAAAGCTAACAACTACAAAACACTAACCGTTAGTGTTATTGTCGTTCGTATGAAGAAGGTGAGTTTCGCCGAGTTCGGCGGCCCGGAAGTCCTGCAACTCGTAGACGCCGAGGAGCCGCACGCGGGCCCCGGGCAGATCCGCATCGCCGTGCGTGCGGCAGGCGTGAACCCCGTCGACTGGCGGATTCGCGAAGGGCAGTTCCAGCAGGCCCATCCGCTCGAGTTACCCGCCGGAGTCGGACAGGACGCGGCCGGCGTGGTGGACGAAATCGGGTAGGGCGTAACGGGTTTCGCGATCGGCGACTCCGTATTCGGCGAAGGTTCGAGCACCTGCGCCGAGTTCGCGGTGCTGTCGGTGTGGGCCCACATGCCCGACGGGCTCGCGTTCGAGGAAGCGGCCGGCTACCCGTCCGTGGTGGAGACGGCATTGCGCATCATCGACCAGGTGGGTGCGCGGCCCGGCCACACCCTGCTGGTCAGCGGCGCGTCCGGCGGAGTCGGATCGGCCGTGCTCCAGATCGCCCGTGAGCGCGGTATCACGGTGATCGGCACGGCCGGGGCGGCGAATCAGGACTACCTGCGCAGCCTCGGCGCCATCGCCACCACCTACGGCGAGGGCTGGGTCGAGCGAGTACGCCGACTCGGCCGCATCGACGCGGCCCTCGACCTGGCCGGTTCTGGAATCATCCGCGAACTCGTCGAACTGACCGGAGATCCGCAGCGAGTGATCACCATCGCCGACCTCGGCGCACCGGAGTTCGGCGTCCGTTTCTCCGGCGTAGCAGGAAGCATGCCGGACGCACTCGGCGCGGCCGCCGACCTCATCGCGCAGGGAAAACTGCATATCCCGGTCGAGAAGTCGTACCCCCTCGCCGACGCCGCCGCGGCGCACATCGACAGCCAGGCCGGGCATGCCCGCGGGCGACGAGTCATCGTCGTGTGAGCATTCGAGAGCCGCAGCCGCTCGCACGGTGGCGGGGGATAGTGACCCATCCGCGGGAACCGTTCCCCGACAAAGCAATAGCCCTCGCGATACGGTTGAAGCCATGACTTCCAGGCACGACGGCGACACCTGGGATCCCGCGACCAGCGTCGGCTCGACCGCCACCATGGCCGCGGCAGCGCGGGCGATCGCGACCCGCGCGGATCCGGAACTCATCGATGACCCGTTCGCCGAACCACTCGTCCGGGCGGTCGGGATCGATCTCCTCACCCGGCTCGCGACCGGCGAGACGCCTCCCGGCGACCTGGTCGAACAGGTCTGGATCGATATCGCCAAGGTACGCACCAAGTTCTACGACGAGTTCTTCCTCGAGGCGACGAGCGCGGGCATCGCGCAGGCCGTGATTCTGGCTTCGGGGTTGGACTCTCGTGGGTATCGCCTGCCGTGGCCGAGCGGGACCGTCGTCTACGAGGTCGACCAGCCGCAGGTCGTCGACTTCAAGACCCGCACTCTGGCCGGGCTGGGCGCCGCACCGACCGCCGACCGGCGCGCGGTCGGGGTCGATCTGCGCGACGATTGGCCCGCCGCCCTGCGCACCGCCGGATTCGACCCGGCCCGGCCGACCGCGTGGAGCGCCGAAGGACTGCTGGGTTACCTGCCGCCAGAAGCACAGGATCAGCTGCTCGACACCATCACCGACCTCAGCGCACCCGGAAGCCGGATCGCCACCGAGAGCAGGCCCAACCCGCAACCGGGCGACGACGAAACGACGAAACGAGGCCTGCACCGCATCTCGGACCGCTGGCGCGCCCACGATTTCGACACCGACATGACGAAGCTGCGCTATTTCGGAGAACGCAACGAGGCAGCCCCCTATCTGACCGACCACGGCTGGACACTCTCCGGAGCCGCCATCCGAAACCTGTTGGAAATCAACAACCTTCGTCCTCTGCACGGCGACGATATGCACATGGGCGACACCCTCTACGTCAGCGGCACACTCCACCGGAACAGCAACTAGCACCGGCCGGGCCCGCAACGAGGCGAGATCGAAGCGCGAGAGCTGCTGGACCCTGATGCCTGACCGATCGAACGGTTCTGCGGGCGGCGAACAAGCTGATCACCGCAGTCCTCGCCGACCCTTTCCGAGGCATCGGAAAACCCGAGCCACTCGAACATCAGCTCGCCGGAAACTGGTCGAGACGAATAACCCGGGAACATCGCTTGATCTACTACTACGTGACCGAGACCGAGATCGTCATCATCGGTGTAGGCGGGGGCATTACGACGATTGACACCCGAGCGTGACGACGAATTCTCGCCAGCGCGGGAAGGCGAGGACCACCAGGATCGGGGGCATGTCAGCGGATGTGATGACCACGTTGCGAGCGTTCTATGCGGCCGAAGCGGCCTATCTCACGGAGGGCGCCGAGTTCGGGGGGATGGCTCGGCACCTGGCACCGGATGTGGTCATGTACCAAGCAGCGAGCCTGCCTTACGGCGGTGAATGGCACGGACACGACGGCTTCCGGAAGTTCATCGCCGCGATGGGCGACAGCTGGGACGGTTTGTGGTTCGACGATCAGCGGTTCCTCAGCGACGGCGACCGGGTGGTCGTTCACAGCCGAGGTCGGTTGCGGGCGCGCCGCACCGGTCGCGAACTGAAAACCTCACTGCTGCAATGGATCAGCTTCCGAGACGGGCTGATCACCGAGTTCCGGCCCTACTATCACGACACCTCGGCCGTTCTGGCCGTGCTGGACGAGCAGGGATAGGCACGGTTACCACGATTCGATCAGCGGGACATCGTGGTCCTGCCGCTGCCATTCCTCGGTGAGGCGGCCGAGCCGGTGCCGGGCGGCGATGCCGCGCACGCCCGCGATCTTGTCGTCGCGGACCTCCAGGATCAGCACACCCACGACGCGATCGTCGAGCGTGGCGAGCATGGCCGGGCAGCCGTTGACCACGGCGGCATGGATGGCCGGCGAGCCACCGGCGAGTTTGCGCTTGGCCGGAGAGGGTTTGAAGCCGGCCCGCACCGCGCCGGCGACCCGCTCCGGCGTCGTGTACCGGATGAGTTTCGCGGCCCATCCCAGGCCGGCGCCGTCGGAGACGCCGGTGGCGTCGGCGGTCAGCAACGCCACCAGCCGTTCGGTCCGGCCCGAGGAGGCAGCGGCGACGAACGCCTCGACGATCCGGCGCGCGGATGCGCGGTCGGTCTCGGTCGTCGCGCCGGCGGTGGCGATTCGGCGCCGCGCCCGATGGAGATATTGCTGACTCGCCGATTCGGTGATGTCGAGGATGCCGGCCGTCTCAGCGTGGCTGTACGAAAACGCTTCGCGCAGTACGTAAACGGCGCGTTCGATCGGCGACAGGCGCTCCATGAGCGTGAGCACCGCCAAGGTCACCGATTCGCGCTGCTCGACGGTCTCGGCCGGGCCCAGCATCGGATCGCCGTCGAGGAGCGGTTCGGGCATCCAGGCGCCGACCGCGCGTTCGCGCCGCACCGTTGCCGACCGCAGGCGGTCGAGCGCCAGGTTGGTGACGACCTTGGTCAACCACGCCTCGGGCACCTCGACGAACTCCCGGTCGGCGGCCTGCCACCGCAGGAACGCCTCCTGCACCGTGTCCTCGGCGTCGGCGGCCGAGCCGAGTAGACGGTAGGCGAGCGAGGCCAGCCGACTCCGGCTGGCCTCGAAACGCGCCACGGTGGCGGTATCCATGAGCACGACCCTATGCGGCGACCACGCGCGGAGAATGCTCGAGGGCGGCGGCCGCGCGGTACTTGTGACTCGGCTTTCCGAAGGTCGGATGGCTCAAGGTCCAGGCGGCGGTGTCGAGAATCGTCGACTTGACGCGTGCGGCCGTCCGCCCGCACAGGGCCCACGACTTCGCGTGCGCGTCGCCGTCGACCAACTGGAAGATCCCGTCCTTGCGGCCGAGGCTGATGTGGTTGCCGACATACGACAGCGAGGTCGTCGATATCTTGCGCCCGGTCCGGTCTCCGATGATCGCCGCGGTCGCCTGCATAGCGGTGAATCCGGCCGACGCACAGGACATCGGCAACGGCCGGCCGTTCTCGCCGATGACGAAGACACTGTCACCGGCGACGTAGACATCCGGATGCGAGACCGACCGCATCTGACGGTCGACGGTGATCTGACCGTTGGCGATCACCTCGAGGCCGCTCGCGGCGGCAATCGGGTGCACGGCGAACCCCGCGGCCCACACGGTCGCGTCGGAGGCGAAAACGGCGCCGTCGGTGGCGACCGCGGCGTCCTCCTGGACGGACCCGATCGTGGTGTGTTCGTGCACCGAGATATCGAATCGCTCGAACGCGCGCAGCAGATGCCGTCGAGCTTTCACGCCCAGCCAGCCGCCCAGCTCACCGCTGGTGACGAGACCGACGCGAAGCCCCGGGCGAGATTCGGCGAATTCCGTGGCAGCCTCGATCGCGGTCAGGTTTCCGCCGACGACCAGCACCTTCCCGTCTCCGCCCAACTCGTCGAGGCGGGTGCGCAGGCGCAGCGCGGACGGTCGCGCGGCCACGTGGAAGGCATGCTCGTGGACGCCGGGAACACCCTGATCGGCGGCGGTGCTGCCGAGCGCGTAGACGAGGGTGTCGTATCCGAGTCGGTCGATGCCGTCACCGTCGGCAACCGCCACCGTCCGGTCCTCGACGTCGACCGCGGTGACCCGTGCCACTCGCAATCGGACGCCCATACCCGCGAACACCTCGGCCAGCGGCCGATGGCGCAACTTCTGCCCGGCGGCGAGCTGATGCAGCCGCAACCGCTCGACGAAATCGGGTTCGGCATTGACGATTGTGATCTCGAAGTCGTCCGGATGCAGTTGGCGGGCCAGGTATCCGGCGGAGAAGGCTCCGGCATATCCGGCCCCGAGAACGACGATGCGGTGCTTCATGGTTCGCTCCTGTCTGGTTCACGTGCTCCCTGAACGAGACAGGGCGCGAATTCCTGACAGGAACGAATGGTGATGTGGGTCACCGTCGAGGATCGATCAGCCCTTGTTCGCCGGTTCCGCGAGCTCGGCGGGTCGTCCGGCACGCTGCGCCTTGATGCTCGCCTGCCACTTCTCGAAGTCCGCGCGCATCACCGATATCTGACGTTCGATCGCTTCCTGGGTGTCCGACCACCAACTCTGCGCGGCATCCCGAAGTTCCGCCGCGGTCTTCTCGAACTCGTGCCCCTCATGTTCGAGAGTCGCGGTCAGCTTTTCCCGCCGAGCCTGCAATGCGGCACGGCTCTTGTCCCGAGCCCCGGCGGAGGAGTCTTCGAACTGCTTCACCCGGACCGCGAGATCCATCAGTGATTCCGACAACGGTTTCATATTCATGCCCTCTCGAAGCGGTGCGATCCTCGGCAGGATCCCGGTTGTCGCTGTCCAGCGTTGCCGCTTCGCTGGGCCGGACCAAGGGCAGAACGTCCTCTGATGTCCCGCTATGGAGATGGCCTTCGGCCCGGTCGGGTCCTCACGGACGCGCAGATGGGGCATGCTCTGGCCGGCACCGGGTACGCGCGAGACAAGAACAGTCGTCCGATGAGGAGTAGTCCGATGTCAGGAATCGCGACCCAACTGGGGCATCGAATATCGGCCGCGGCACATTCGGCCTGGGCGATGGTCCACCATCCCCGCCGCGAACCGAACACCGATCTCGCCGCCGAACACCACTCGACCACGAGCGACCCGACCGGCGGTAAGCAACCCGGCGAACCCGAATCCTCGCCCCGCGGGCTCGGTGGCATGGACTTCTAACCACTTGGTGCCTGAACTAATCGTGCAAACCTCGTCGCTTCATGCGGTTTTCGCGCAATTTCGCGGAGGTTTGCACGGAAAGTTCAGGGGCTCTGCCCTCAGCGACGCCAGAACAGATGGTGCGTCACACCACTCGGACTCGGCACCCGCTCCAAGTGAAAGCGGTCCGTGAGTTCGTCCGGACTGGTCCACAATTTCTCGCCGCCGCCCAGTTCGACCGGCGCGACGGCGATGTGCATCTGATCGATGAGATCCGCGTCGAGGAAATCGCGGATGGTGGAGACGCCACCGCCGATACGCACGTCCGAGCCGTCGGCGGCTTCGAAAGCCATCCCCAGAGCCTCTTTCGGAGACGCATCGACGAAATGAAACGTGGTGTCCCCCAGCACGATAGAGGGCCGCGGATAGTGGGTGAGAACGAATACCGGCGTACGAAACGGCGGTTCGTCACCCCACCACCCCTGCCACTCGTAGTTCTCCCACGGCCCGCGCTGCGGACCGAATTTGTTGCGCCCCATGATCTCCGCGCCGATGTTGTTGCGATAGTCACGAGTGAAGTAATCGTCGAGGCCGTAGGTTCCACCCGGCTCGGTACGGGTGGGCCAGTGCGCCGTGGGGCCACACCAGGCGAACAGCGCGCTCGGATCGGCCTGCCCGAAAGGCCGTTCCAGACTCTGCCCTTCCCCGGCCCCGTAGCCGTCGCTGGAGAGGTTGAAGTTCTGCACACGAACCAACTGTGACATCGACGCCCTTTCCGATTGCAATGCGCAACCAGTTAAAGGTACCGATACTGCTCTTGTTTTGCAATCAGTTGCGAGGTCATTTCGCCGCGTAAATCCGTGCGATCAGGCGAAACGCCGTATCAGTGGCCATGTCAGGGCGATGTCAGCGCCGTGACAGCCGACCCGGCGAAAGTAACCGAACAACAGCGCAGAAACGCGGGGGACCAGCCTTCCCTTGCGCATCACCGAAAAGGAAAACAATGTCCGGCAACTTCACTTCGCACTCGGCAGACTCGACCTGGACCGGCATGGTGCCCGTCGACGACACCGCGCTGGCCGTGAGCGACACCGGCGGCTCCGGCCGGCCGATCGTCTATCTGAACGGCTCCTATGCCAGTCAGCGGCACTGGCAGCGGGTCATCGCCGACCTCGGTCCCGGCTACCGGCACATCACCTTCGACGAACGCGCCCGCGGTAAGTCGAAGCGATCCGAGGACTATTCCTTCGAGGCGTGTCTGCGCGATATCGACGCGGTCCTCGACGCACGGGGAGTGCATCAGCCGCTGCTGGTGGGCTGGTCCTACGGCGCGTTGCTGGGGGTGCACTGGGCCGACCGCCACCCGGACCGGGCCCTGGGAGTGGTCGGGGTGGACGGGCCGTACCCGTCCGGCTGGACCGACGAAGCCGGCCGGGAACGACTCCGCAAGACGTTTCGCCGCATGCGATTGCTGCTACCGCTGGTCGCCCCGATGGGCCTGGCCGCGCGTATGAGCGCCGACCAGCATGCCGAGATCCAGATCGAGGCCCATGAGCTCCATGCCGCCCTCGGCCCCATCCTCGACAGCATGAGCCGCCCGGTCCGGTACGTGGCCGCCTCGGCCGAGACCGTCTACGACAAGGGCGGTGAGCTGGAGCAGATGCGCCGCACCCTCGACCCGTACCTGGAGCGGAACCCGAACCTGAAGGTCAGCGCGAGAGTCGCCAGTGACCACGGCAAGATCCTGCGCAAGGATTCCCCCGCGGTCGCCGACGCGGTCCGGGAGATCGTCGGCCTCCTCGAGTACAAGGAGAGCTGAGCGGTACCGAACTCTCTTGCACGCAACGGCATCCCGCGCGCCGGCGCCGCACTCGGCGGTCCTGCCTCAGATGACGCCCTCCCGCACCGGATAGTCGATGACGACCACACCGCCGGTGGCGTAGTTGACGACATCGGCGGCCGCCCGACGGCCGTACGACGACGCCCGCATCGCGGCCAGGGCGGCGGCGTCAGCGAAGTCGGCTTCGAAGACCGCGAAATACGGCGCTTCTCCGTTGGTCGCCGCCACATCGAAGCTGTAGCGCCACCCGAGCAGGCCGGGCCACTTCGTGACCAGCGGAAGGTGATTGGACACGTAGTAGTCGCGGAAGTGGTCAGGGTCGGCGGGCTCGGGATACAGGACTACCAACTTATGCATGACTGCCTCCTGCATCTACCGCGGTCGATCGAATCGTCATATGCGCAGGTTAGGGCTTGAACTGGGGGCGAGGGAAAGACCGGGACGCGATAGACTCAGAACAGATCGTTATCAATCGGCAGGGAGGGCACGTGGCGCCGGATACGGTGAGCCTGCGGTATTTTCTGGTGCTGGCGCAGGAATTGAACTTCACCCGCGCGGCCGCACGGATCGGTATCGCGCAGCCCGCACTCAGTGCCCGGATGCGCCGATTGGAGGCGGAACTGGGTACGAGCCTGCTGGTCCGCACCACGCGCAGTGTCGTATTGACCACGGCCGGTGTGGCTTTGGCGGAGTCCGCGCCGCCCGCGCTGGCGGCGCTGGACCGGGCGTGGGACACCGCCCGGAAAGCAGGGGCTGGTGAACTGGGCACGCTGCGCATCGGTTACAGCCTCAGCACGGGGGCCGAGACGGCACCGGCCTTGGTGGACGAGCTCATTCGCAGCAGCCCGGGACTCGAGGTCGGCGCGGTCCCGATGGCGACACCGGAGATCTCCCCCGCGGTCGCCGACGGCCGCATCGATGCGGGGATCACCCGCGGTGAACAGCCGGGTCGTGGCGTGCGCCGATTCCTGTTTCGGCGTGAGCGCGTCGGGGTCCAACTGGCACAGCATCATCCGCTGGCCGCACACCCCGAGATCGAGATCGCCGATGCGGCCGCGTATCCGCTGCGACTCCCCGACCGTGCCGCCAACCCCGTGATCCACGATCAGCTGTCCGCAATTTTCCGCGACACCCGGCCGAGCCCCCGATTCCACACGCCCACAGTCTCTTTCGACATGGCGCAGCGCGACCTACGCGACGGGCTCACCCTCGCTCCGGCCGGTGAAGTCGCGGTCACGACACAACCGGCCGGTCTCACGTGGCGACCGCTGCGGGGCGCACGCACCTTGACCATCCACCTCGTCCTTCCGCGCGTGCAGTCACCACTACACCGGCGCATCCGTACCGTCGCCAAAACCCTTGCACACGAGCTGCACTGGCTGCCGGACTGAACGCGCGGCAGGTCCGGCGGTTTGCCTACGGTCGATGGCGCTTACCTCCGGTATCGAGCAGAATCGTGCAGTGACCAGGAGACCGACCGCGCTGCGCGCAGCCTTGACCAAGGAATCGCGCGCGGCGTTCAGCCGCCGGGCGGGACGAATACAGCTGTTCCCCGCGGTCACCGCGGCGCTGCTCGCCGGACTGGCTGTCGCCTTCGCGGCCTACGGATTCCTACGCTGGATCACCCCCGTCGATGCGACCAAGCAAGCCGCCGAAATCGATATCACTCGTGTCGCATTGACCGTCGTCGCCGGTGTCGGCGGCGTGGTCGCCCTCGTCATCGCCTACCGGCGTCAACGCGATCTGGAACAGAGCCGGTTCGTCGAACGCTTCGGCGCCGCAGCCGCCCAACTCGGCGCGACAGATGTCGCGGTCCGAATCGCCGGGGTCTACGCGATGGCCGGTGTCGCCGATGGATCCGACGGCCCGCGCCGCCAGCAATGTATCGATGTGCTGTGCGGATACCTCCGCTTGCCCTACAGCCCGGAGCTCGGTGCCAACCACCAGAGCAAACTGGTCGTCAAACAGCACCGCGCGACGGCGGACAACACCCGCGCCGACGACCGGGAACACCACCACGAATATCGACACAATGACCGAGAAGTCCGGGCGACCATCGTCCGTGTCATTACCGACCACCTTCGGCCCAACGCCGCATACAGCTGGTCAACAGCCGATTTCGACTTCCGCACGGCCTATCTGGAGAACGTCGATTTCAGCCGTGCGCAGTTCTCGGGTGCGGCTCGGTTCGGCGGCGCGATCTTTTCGGGCGACGCCTGGCTCGGTAGCGCGACCTTCGCCGGCAATGCCGAATTCGACGGCGTAACGTTCTCCGGCAACGCATGGTTCGACGACGTAACCTTCTCTGGCAACGGCCATTTCGACGGTGCGACATTCTCCGGCAGCGCCCATTTCGAAGGCGCGACTCTCTCCGGAAACTCCCGGTTCGACAAGGCAACCTTCGCCGAGAACGCCTCGTTCGCCGGTGCGAACTTCTCCGCCGACTCCCGGTTCGGCGGCGCGACCTTCGCCGGCGACGCCCATTTCGGTGGGACGACCTTCGCCGGCAACGCCCGGTTCGATGGCGTAACCTTCTCCGGCAACAGCCATTTCGACGGCGCAACATTTTCCGGCAACGCGCGGTTCGGCAACGCCACCTTCGCCCGCGACGCCCGGTTCGACGGTGCGACCCTGTCCGGCAATGCCCGGTTCGGCGACGCGTCCTTCGCCGGCGACGCAGCATTCGGCGGCGCCACCTTCGCCGGCAACACCGGATTCGACAACGTGACCTTCTCCGGTGACGCGGAGTTCGGCGAGGCGAGCTTCTCCGGCAATGCCGAGTTCGGTGACGCGACCTTCGCCGGCGACGCAGGATTTCGCGGCACCACCTTCGCCGGCGACACGGGATTCGGCGGCGCCACCTTCGCCGGCGACGCCCGATTCGACCGTGCGACCTTCGCCGGCAATACATGGTTCGGCAGCGCGACCTTCGCCGGCAAGGCGCGGTTCGACCGTGTGACCTTCGCCGCCAACACCCGATTCGACGAGACCGACTTCGGTAGCGACACCATCTCGTTCGATGAACCGAGGCAGTGGGGACCTCCGACACCTGCATTCGACTGGAGCCAGGACCACAGTCGAAAGCCCACCAATATCGAACCGCAGGATTGGCCGCCTGTTGTCGCGGCACATTAGCCGGCCGCAATCCTCTCGAGAATCGCTTTGGTTCCGCCTCCACGCCCGACCTGTTCGCGCTCACCCACGCCGCCAGATTGCCACCGAACTGAAACGATAAGAGGACTCGCCCGTGCACGGCACAGGCTCGCCCCTCGGGCGGAGGCACACCGACCGCCGCGAAACAACAACTGTCAGCATGCGATTCGGAGGGTCGCGGGGTAGGCGGCCCGATCCGGTGACGTCCGCCCCGCGACCGGCGATGGGACAGCCCGACCAACCCGACCGGACCGTCCCCGTAACGCACAACGCGGCTACCGGCGGCTGGGTGCCGCCGGTAGCCGGGCGTTATGCGTGGGTCATCGCTTGATCAACGCGCGCAGGGCGGTGATCGAGGCCCGGCGTTCGTAGGCGATCCAGGCGAAGATCGCGGTGAGCACCAGCGGGAAGGGAGCCAATTCCGGGGTGCCGGCCAGGAAAGCGTTGAAGCCCGCGGCGAGGAAGGTGACGATCGCCAGGCCGATCGCGGCGGCCGCGGCCAGTCGGGGCACCATGAGTCCGATCCCGCCCGCGACCTCGGCGAGACCGATGAAGACCAGCAGCGCCAACGGGATCGAGAAGGCGGTGGCGTTGTTTTCCATCAGGGTCTGCGGGATGACGAGCTTCGGGCCGCCGGAGGCGATGATGAAGAACAGACCGAGCACGATCTGCAGGGTCCACAGGACGCGGTTGCGGATCTTGCCGGGGCGGGCGGCGGCGGTGGTCTGGGTGGCGGTGATGGCGGTCATCTCTTGTTCCTTCTGGGTCGGTCGCGCCGGGTTGGTGGCGCGTTCAGCAGTAGGGACGGGGGCGGTCCGGAAAACTCATCGCCGCGGTCGAAAGAATCTTCACCGCCGTCGAGGTCGGCCATCGCACCGCGCCGGCGAAACGACCGAGCCCCCACCCGAATACCGGATGGGGTCCTCAGTAGAGGCGCTACCAGCAGCGATGCAAGCGCTGCCCTACTTCTTCCACAGCCGATTACGAAGCCGCTGCCATTCAGCCCGGCCGACGGCTCGTGTCACCCTGGCGAGAGCACGGTTCAGACGTCACAAGACGGCCCCGCGGGCGTACGAGCCTCGAGGTCGACGATCCGGTTGCGCGGAATCTGTAGCCGCTCGCTGGGCTCGATGCGGAGGGACCGCCGACAAACGGGAAGGCGTACAAGTCATTTCCTGACTTTGAACCGCAGATGCAGCACGCGCTCGCCCTGGATGACCACATGGGGGTCTTCCAGCAGATGCCGGCCGACGATGTCGCCGAAGAAGCGTTTACCGGATCCGAAGACCACGGGGACCACGTCCATGGCGACTTCGTCGACCAGGCCCGCGGCGAGGATCTCGCCGCCGACCCGTCCGGCGTTGACGGCGACGGTGCGGTCACCGGCGAGCTCGCGCGCGGTGGCGATCGCGGAAGCGACGTTGTCGGCGAAGTGGTACGAGGCCTCCGGATGCCAGCCCTGCGGTTTGGGGCGGTGCGAGACGACGACCACGTGCTCTCCGGCGGGTGGCTGCCCTTCCCAGCCGTTCACCAGGTCGAACAGTGTGCGGCCCATGACGATCGTCCCGATGGACGCCCACATGTCGCGGACATAGTCCGCGGAGGCGCGCGAGACCTTGAATCCGGCTCCGGTGCCGGAATGGTCGAAACCCTGATCGCCGGCAGGTTCGGTGATCAAGGTGTCACCGCTGAAATACCACTCGTGCAGCGGGCCGACGTCATCGTTTTTATCGGCGATGAAGCCGTCCACCGACATCACATTGTGCATGATCACCGCGCTCACGGTGTCTCCTCGGGTCGCTCGGGTAATGGTTTCCGATTCTGCTGCACCCCGTGAGCGCACGCTTGTAAAAAATCACTCGGCCGGCATGGGTCCGGCATCCGGTGGGAATCGGTCCTGGGCGGGAAATCTGCGCCGCAGCGCCAGGTAGTCGGTGGGGGTGTGGCCGGTGAAGGCCTTGAACTCCTTGCTCGCATGCGCCTGATCGAAATAGCCTGCAGCGTGCGCGAATTCGGTCCAGCCGATTGGGCCCCGCGTATTGACGGACAGGATCAGCCGGGCGAATCTGTAGATGCGCGCCACTCGCTTCGGTGTGACGCCGACATGAGATTTGAACTGCGCGGCCAGGTGATTGCCGCTCACCCCGGCAGCGTCGCTGAGCGCGGTGACCGGCACCGAACCGTAGGACCGCTCCAGCCGCGCCCCCGCCTGCGCGACCAAGTCGAGGGTGCGCGTCGGTTTCTCCGCGAGGCGCGATCGCAGCTCCTGCTCGACGAGGTCGAGCGCCTCGCCAGGAGAGGCGGTCTCGCCGAGCCGATTGCGGATGCGGTCCAGTGCGCGCTGCCACACCGCGTCGACGGGCACATAGCGATCCCGCAGCTCGATCGCCGGAACATCAGTGAAGGCCGAGAGCCCCCAGGGCTTGAAATGTACTCCGACCAGTCGCACATGGGCCGGATACTCCAACAGGACGCGCTCGGTCCACAAGCCCATGAACCATCCGTCGACCAAGGTCGCGGGCGGCACCGCAGGGTCGCACACCGACAGCCGGACCGGATCGCCGAGGTTGATGAACAAATGCGCCGAAGGCATCGGGGGAACGAGCACGCGGCGATGGCGCGGCACTCCGGACAGACAGTAGATGTCGTCGATGAACCGGCTCAGCGGTGGGGTGAGGACCCGCCCTACGTAGCGCATACCTTCAGTGTTGTGCATCCACGGCGCCCGGATCGGTTCGACTGGTGTGCCCCGAGAGGTTCGGGCACTGGTGGAAACGGTGGGACCGCGCATCGGGCGGCAGCCGCGACCGGCGCGATTTCGTCGTCGGTTCGGGTATCCGGCCCGGTCGGGGGATGTAATCTGACTGCCCTCAGGGGGATTCGCCGGAGTCGGCTCCCTCCAGGGGAGGGAAGTTCGAATGACGGGCAGTGTCGTATCAGCCTGTGGCGCAGCGTGTTCAGTGGTCAAGCGCGGTCAGCTGCGCTCGGTTCTGATCGCGGTTTCGGCCGTGTTGTGCATTACCGGTACTTCCGTGGCGGTCGGTAGTGCGGATCCGATCCCGATTCCGCAGAACGACCCGTTCTACACCCCGCCGTCGGGCTGGGAATCGCAGGCGCCGGGCACCGTGCTGAATTCGCGGCCCGTCGAGGTGGCCTCGATGGGTCCGCAGGCGCAGGACGCCGATGCCTGGCAGTTGCTGTATCGAACGACCGATAACACCGGTCAGCCCATCACGACCGTGACAACGGTGCTGCGGCCACGAACGGGGCAGGTCAAAGGCTTGATCAGCTATCAGGCTGCCGAAGACGCCTCGGCCCCGGAGTGCGCTCCCTCGTTCGCGCTCCGGCAAGGAGCGGTCCCGATGGACCACAAGTACGACGCCTCGCTCGATTTCATTCAGATCGGCCAGATGTTGTCGTCCGGTCATGCGATTTCCGTACCCGATTGGGAGGGAGCGAACGGGGCGCTGCTCACCCCGAACCAGCCGGGCTATACCGCGCTCGACGGAGTGCGCGCAGCCGAGGCTTTCGCGCCACTCGGCCTGTCCGGCACCGATACTCCGGTTGCCGCGGTCGGCTACTCCGGCGGCTCGTACGGCAGCGCTTGGATCGCGCAGGTTCAACCGACCTACGCTCCCGAACTACGACTGGTCGGTGTTGCCCGGGGCGGCGGGGCGGGCGGCGCGGCAGAGCCCATGAGCATGTACCTGCAGTCGCTCGACGGCGGTCCGTTCTCCGGTTTCCTGCTGTCGCTCCTGCCGGGCATGATGCGCGCCGACCCGCGGATCGCGGCGGTTTTCGACATGTATCTGACGCCCGCCGGGAAAGCGTTGATGGCTGCGGGTGGCGACGAATGCTCGGTGCCGGACGTGGAACAGCATGCGTTCCTGCACATGGACGACTACCTGACGATCCCGTATTCGCAAGTGCTCGAGCAACTCCAGGCATCGTTCGACGAGATCGACGGCATCACGGCACCGACCGTGCCGCTGTTCCTCTATCACGCCGTGCACGACGAGATCGTCAACATCGCACCGGTCGACCATACGGTGGCGAATTGGTGCGCGACGGGGGCGCCGATCACCTACACACGGGACGAAATGAGCGAACACGCCAGTCTCGAGGTCGCTGCGATCCCCGCGGCCATGCGTTGGATCGATGACCGTCTGGCGGGGCAGCCTGCGCCGGATGGTTGTTCGATCCGCACGGTGCCGTCCATGTCGCTCGGTGGTGCTTAGCGCGCGGTCGGGACTACGCGGGGCGATGCCCACACAGTTCGACCGAACAACCGAGCTCCCTCCCGGTCTCCGAAGGGAGCTCGGTCAGAGTCTCCGACCAGCAAGGTCACTGACTCGATGCCTACTTCTTCTCAGACGCTGATCCGCTATACGTTGAATCTGAACTCGACTACATCCCCGTCGTGCATGACGTAGTCCTTGCCTTCCATCCGCACCTTGCCCGCGGATTTGGCGGCGGCCATGGAACCGGCCTCGACCAGATCGTCGTAGGCCACGATTTCGGCCTTGATGAAGCCGCGTTCGAAGTCGGTGTGGATGACGCCTGCCGCCTTGGGCGCGGTGTCGCCCTGGTGGATGGTCCACGCGCGGGCTTCTTTCGGGCCGGCGGTGAGGTAGGTCTGCAGGCCGAGGGTGTGGAAGCCGGCTCGGGCCAGGGCGTGGAGGCCCGGTTCGGTTTGGCCGATGGATTCCAGGAGCTCCAGCGCGGATTCGGCGTCCAGCTCCAGGAGTTCGGCTTCCACCTTGGCATCGAGGAAGACCGCATCGGCCGGGGCGACAGCGGCTTTCAGTTCGGCGACGCGGGCCTCGTCGGTCAGGACCGACTCGTCGGCGTTGAAGACGTAGAGGAACGGCTTGGTGGTGAGCAGCGACAGTTCGCGCAGCAGGTCGGCGTCGATCTTGTCGCGGACCGCGTAGAGGGTCTTGCCCTCGTTGAGGAATTCCTGGGCCTGCTTGGCGGCGTCGGCTACCGGCTTGCGGTCCTTCTTGACCTTGGCTTCCTTGTCGAGGCGGACGACCGCCTTCTCCAGGGTCTGCAGATCGGCGAGGATGAGCTCGGTTTCGATGACCTCGATATCGCTGAGGGGGTCGACCTTGCCGTCGACGTGGACCACGTCGTCGTCGGCGAAGACGCGGACCACCTGGCAGATGGCGTCGGCTTCGCGGATGTTGGCGAGGAACTTGTTGCCCAGGCCCGCACCCTCGGAGGCGCCCTTGACGATGCCGGCGATGTCGACGAAGGAGACCGTCGCGGGGACGATGCGCTCGGAGCCGAAGATCTCGGCGAGCTTGTCCAGCCTCGGGTCGGGCAGCGGCACCACGCCGACGTTCGGCTCGATGGTGGCGAAGGGGTAGTTCGCCGCGAGCACGTCGTTGCGGGTCAGCGCGTTGAACAGCGTCGACTTTCCGACGTTGGGCAGGCCGACGATACCGAGGGTGAGACTCACGAGTGCAAGAGTCTACGCGGCGCACCTTCGGCGACCGAATCTGCCCAGGTCGCGACCAGTGCTTGGAGTACCCGAACCCGCGGACCCGAGCGCCTCGCAGATGGCGAAGCCGCGGCCACCACGCCCGTGCGCACCCGTCCATACCCGGACGTTCTGCCACCTGTGCGCGGGTGGCGGGCAACGCGACCGCGCTGTCGATCGCCGCATCCAGAAACGCGAGAGTGTCACGGCGGCGTGCGAGCGGATCGCGGTAGGAGCGCGCCTCTCGGCACCGTTCGTGCGGAGGTGAAGTCTCCCGACCACGGCAACGTCTCGGCCTGCTACGGAAGGCGGGACGGCTCCGCGACGCGGGGCACAAACATACACTGCCGCAAAGGATTAGGCGTCCCACACCGCCGCCCGCATACCGCGACGACACCCGGCTAAGGTCGACCCATGGCGCAGATCCCTCGACTTCCCGGATTGGGCTTGGCCGATGCCGATTGGCTGGTGACCGCGGCCCTGACGGTCGCCTCCGAACACCGATTTCCGCCGCTGGCGGTGGCGGTGACCGATGTGAGCGGCGCGGTGATCGCGCTGCGGCGGGCAGACGGCGGGATGCCGATGACGAGTCGCCTCGCAGTGGCCAAGGCGCGCACCGCACTCCTGACGCTGCATCCCTCGGGACAACTCCCGTTGCCGGGCGAGATCGTCGACAGCATTCAGCATCTCTACGACGGCGACTACATCCCCTTCGCGGGTGGGGTGCTCGTCACCGAGAACGGTGTGATTCTCGGGGCCGCCGGGGCCTCGGGTGCGCACGCGACACAGGACGAGGAGGCCGTGCAGGCCGCCGTGCAGCGGTGGCACGAAAACCGTTCGCACGCAGCCTGATCGGGCACACGGACATGATCTCGTAGCCACGGAAGCGTGGAGATCGGACGATGCGACCGAAAGACGGCGCTCGGCTATACCGGGCCGGGCGCCGGTCGAGTCGGTACACCCAGCCCGAACTCGGCGCATTCGTCGTCCTGTTCGGGCCGCCCGCCACTGACCGCGACCGCGCCGAGTACGACACCGTCGCGACGAATCAGCCGCGAGCCCGCGCCCGCCACGATCGGTGCCGGCGCCAGCTGATCGATGCGGTCGAAGAGGGCGGGCCAGGCCTTCTGGAGCTGCTGCAGTTCACCGCCGTCGCGATGGAACAGGGCGACGGCGGCCGCCTTCGCGGGAGCGATCCGGGCCGAGAGCGGTGGTGCACCGTCCATCCGATCCAGCACTCGCACGTGCCCACCCTCGTCCACGACGGCCACGGTCACCCTGACATCCAATTCCGCAGCGCGAGAGCGTATCCGAGCACTGATGGCGTGCGCTTCATCCAGCGTGAGCCACATCTTCTCCACCTCCGATAATCGTTGGGCGATCCAACGGTTCACTCAGGCGACGCTACGCCACATTCGTTGGCCCGTCCAACGAATCCACTAGACTTCACGCATGGACGACACACCCGCACGCCTGCGCGGCAAACCGAGCTGGCTGGTCAGCAAGACCGCGGCACTCGCCCAGCGGCATATCGGAGAAGCCCTGTCGGCGTTCGGCGCCCGCGGCTACCACTTCGCGATTCTGGCCGCGCTCGACGAGTTCGGGGCCGCCAGCCAGGTGGCGATCGGCCAGCGGTGCCGCATCGACCGCAGCGATATGCACGCTATGCTGACCGAGCTCGAGGCGCAGAAATACGTTGCGCGAAAACCGGATCCGGACGACCGCCGCCGCAACCTGATCACCCTCACCGCAGCCGGCGAACGACGACTGCACGATCTGGACGCCGCATTGACTACCGCCCAGGACGAGATATTCGACGGACTGACAACCGCAGAGCGCGACCGCCTGGTCCGCCTACTGACCCGCGTGCTGGACCGGCACGGGAACGGCTAGCAGAACCGGCCGAGCAGGCAAGGCGACCAAGGGCAGTCCCTCCCGTCTGCGAGTTACCATTGCGCCATGGTCCTGCCCGGAATCGACCGCCCCGACCTCCCCGAATACATGACGTGGGAGGAACTGGAACGGCTTCCGGCGGACGTGGCGGATCAGATCGAACTCTGGGAAGGGCCGGACGGTGTGACGCCGTTACGACCGGCCAACTATCTGCTGGTCGGCGAATGGACCCACGACGACGAGGCGGGAATTGCCTTCGGACACCCCTTCGATACCACGATGCCCTGGTCTGCCCTCGCCTTCTGAATCCGCCTTCCGCATCCCTTACAGAGTGCCCGAACGGGGCGTGCCGGCCATCGCGTGTCGGCACGAAACCCGTTCTCGCGGAGGACAACCAGCAGACTCAGGGGCGCGGGTTGCGGCCGAGGTAGCGCAGGAGGGTGTCGGCGGGGGTGTCGCCGGGCTCGGCATTCAGCACCGCCGCGTAGGCACCCCACTGGCGCAGCGGTTCGATCAGATCGGTTGCGGCAGTGAGGAGATGGGTGGCCAGGGTGTCGGTGAGCGGGGAGGGGCGGCCGGTGGCGATCGCGATGTCCCAGGCGTGGACGGCGGCGTCGAGGGCGGCCATGACGGCGGCGACGGGGGTCGGGAGGGCGCCGTGCGGGAGCGGGGTGGGGACGGTTTCGGCGTCGTCGGTGACGGTGGCCCAGGCGGTGGCGGTCTGGTCGAGGGCGGCGGAGATCAGCTCCACGCCGGTGCCGTCGAGCGAGCCGGAGGGGGCGAAGGGGTCGTAGGTGGGGCCGGCGCCCACGCCGAGGGCGGCGGCGAAGGCGAGCTGATCACCGGCGGCGTGCTGGACGACCTGGGTGACGGTCCACTGCGAGCACGGGGTGGGCAGGTCCCATTGAGCGGCGCCGATTCCGGCGACCACGTCGGCGAGGGCACGGTAGGAGTCGGCGACGACCTCACGCCAGACGGGGGCGAGGACGGCGGCAGGGGCAAGGGTGGTGGCGTTCATCGGAGGGCCTTTCGTTCTTCGTTTTCGGCGTTGAACTCAGACTATGTACCAATTAGGCTTGATTCCTTCCTAATAATCCGCCGCCGAAAAGGGCTTCGATGTGACGTCCACCACAACTCGGGTGCTGCGCCTGCTGTCGCTGTTGCAGGACCGCACATATACCGGGCGCGAGCTGGCGCAACGCCTCGATGTGAGCGACCGGACTCTGCGCCAGGACATCGCCCGGCTGCGGGAACTGGGCTATCCGGTCCATGCCGAGCGCGGAGCGGTCGGCGGCTATCGGATCGGCCAGGGCAAGACGATGCCGCCGCTGCTGCTCGACGATGACGAGGCGGTCGCGGTGGCCGTGGCGATCGGCCTCGCGGAGGACGGGTCCACCGGGATCGCGGATATCGACGAGAACGTGGCGCGGGCACTCGCCAAGTTGGAGCGGATTCTGCCGGTTCGATTGCAGCGCAAGGTGACAGCGTTGCGCACCGCCACCGAGATCGGTCCCGCGACGACCGGCTCACGCGAACCCGATGCGCCCGTGCCGGCACAGACTCTCGCCACCATCGCGTCAGCGATTCGCGGCACCAGGGTCCTGACCGTCGACGGCGGACTGCTCGAGCCGTATCGGCTGATCAACTGGCAACGCCGGTGGTATCTCGTCGCCTACGATCTCGAAACCCATTGCTGGCGTGCGCTTCCCGTGGCCTCCGTCGACCGCGTCGCGAGCGGATCCCGGCACTTCGCGGCCCGTACGCTGCCCGACGACGATCTCGTGGCGTTCGTGCTGCGGGAAATCGCCACGGCCGGTTGGCGTGTCCACGCCCGGATCACGGTACTGGCGCCCGCCGAAACGGTGATCGCCCGCATCAACCCGGCCGTCGGCGTGGTGGAACCCGTCGACGCACAGTCGTGTGTGTTGTACACCGGCGCGGACACTCTGGAGACGATCGCGATCTACCTGAGCATGCTCATGATGGACTTCCGCGTCGACGGACCGCCGGAACTCGTGGACCATATCCGGACCCTGGGCCGGCGCTATTCGTCGGCTGTTCCGCCCGAATGATGGCCGGGCCGCCCGACACGCGACCACCTGCGGTTCGACCCTCGAGGCCGGGATCCGGTCCGATGAACAGTTCCTGAACGGGGTGCGGATACCAGGGAGGGCTCGCCCGATTCGGCGGGATTCCGCTACCTTGAGTCAGTTCCACCTGATGTCCGGCCGGAAGCTCCTCTTCGATCGGACCTAGACCAGCACGGGAGAGTAGCTCGCATGGCGACCATCGAATACCTCCGAACCGAGCCGGAGCTGCCTCCCGTCGGGATCGTCGACCGCCGGCCGATCACGCCCGCCAAGAAGGCGATCTTCGCGGCCGTCGCCGTCTTCGGTGCGGTCGCCTGGGCGATCCTCGCCGTCGCCCGCGGCGAGAACGTCAACGCGGTATGGATCGTCATCGCGGCGGTGTGCACCTACATCATCGCCTACCAGTTCTACGCCCGGCTGATCGAATGGAAGATCACCAAGCCGCGCGACGACACCGCCACTCCGGCAGAGGAACTGGAGAACGGCACCGATTACATGCCGATGGACCGGCGGGTCCTGTTCGGCCATCATTTCGCCGCCATCGCCGGCGCCGGGCCCCTGGTCGGGCCGGTACTCGCGGCGCAGATGGGGTATCTGCCGGGCACGCTGTGGATCGTGATCGGTGTCGTGCTCGCGGGCGCCGTCCAGGACTATCTGGTGCTGTGGGCTTCGGTGAAGCGCCGCGGCCGCAGTCTCGGGCAGATGGCCCGCGACGAACTCGGCGTGGTGGGCGGTATCGCCGCGCTGATCGCGGTGCTGGTGATCATGGTGATTCTGCTGGCCGTACTGGGCATCGTGGTGGTCAACGCGCTCGCCGCGACCAAGGGCGCCGACGGGCAACTGCACGGCGGCAGTCCGTGGGGTGTGTTCTCGATTTCGATGACGATTCCGATCGCGCTGCTGATGGGTCTGTACCTGCGCTACGTGCGGCCGGGCAAGGTCGGCGAGATCTCCGTCGTCGGATTCGTACTGTTGCTGCTGGCCATCGTCTCCGGGCGCTGGGTGTCGGAATCCGGCTGGGGCCGTGATCTGTTCACCCTCTCGGGCACCACCATCGCGTGGATGCTGATCATCTACGGCTTCATCGCCTCGGTGCTGCCGGTCTGGCTGCTGCTGGCGCCGCGCGACTATCTGTCGACGTTCATGAAGGTCGGCACCATCGTGCTACTGGCGCTGGGCGTGGTGATCACCATGCCGGTGCTGCACGCACCCGCGGTCTCCCAGTTCGCCGGGAACTCCAAGGGTCCGGCTTTCGCGGGCAGCCTCTTCCCGTTCCTGTTCATCACCATCGCCTGCGGTGCGCTCTCCGGATTCCACGCCCTGGTGTCCTCGGGCACCACGCCGAAACTGCTCGAAAAGCAGTCGCAGGCACGGATGATCGGCTACGGCGGCATGCTGATGGAGTCGTTCGTCGCGGTGATGGCGATCATCGCGGCCAGCATTCTCGACCAGCATCTGTACTTCGCGATGAACACCGGTGGCCTCACCAGCGCGCAGGCCGCCGCGGACAAGGTGAACGCCCTCGGACTCGGCGGGACACCGATCACCGCGAACGAGTTGAACCAGGCCGCCCACGATGTGGGTGAACAGGCGATCTACTCGCGCACCGGCGGCGCGCCCACCCTGGCCGTCGGTATGGCCGAGGTGATGCACAACTTCATCGGCGGCGCCGCGATGAAGTCGTTCTGGTACCACTTCGCGATCATGTTCGAGGCGCTGTTCATTCTGACCACCATCGATGCCGGCACCCGCGTCGCACGCTTCATGCTGTCGGACACGCTCGGCAACCTCGGCGGACCGGCCCGCAAGTTCAAGGATCCGTCCTGGCGGCCCGGAGCCTGGCTGTGCACCTTCGTCGTGGTCGCCGCCTGGGGTTCGGTGCTGCTGATGGGCGTGACCGATCCGCTCGGCGGTATCTACACGCTGTATCCGCTGTTCGGCATCGCCAACCAACTGCTGGCCGCGGTCGCGCTGACGGTGGTGCTGGTGATCGTGATGAAGAAGGGGTTGTGGAAGTGGGCCTGGATTCCGGCGCTGCCGCTGATCTGGGATCTCATCGTCACCATGACGGCCTCGTGGCAGAAGATCTTCTCCGGCGACAAGAACATCGGCTACTGGACCCAGCACCGCATCTACAGCGACGCGCGGGACGCCGGGAAGGTGCTCGCGCCGGCCAAGAGCATGGCCGATATGGACAAGGTCGTACGCAACACGTTCATCCAGGGCTCGCTGTCGATCATCTTCGCGGTGCTGGTGTTGATCGTGGCCGTGGTCGGTGTGATCGTGTGCGTTCAGGCGGTGCGCCGCGGTGGTGGAGCCACCACCGAGACTCCGGAAGTGCCGTCGAAGATCTTCGGGCCGTCGGGCTTCCTCACCACCAAGGCCGAGAAGGAGGTGCAGCGCGAATGGGAGGAAATGGAACGCGCGGGAGCGGTGAAGGTCCCCGGAGCAGCCCACGCGTCGACTCCGGAACCGGCTTCCTAGCAAGCGAATTCGAGGGTTCCGGCGCGGCGGCAGGGGCCGCGTCGGCCCTGTCCGCCGCTACGGACGCGGCGAGAACACACCGGCGGACCGTCACGGTTCTCCGGGCGCTGCTGCGTACGGTCAGGGCGGGAGCCCGCTATCTGAACGCGGTGCTCGGCGGCCAGGACTATCGGCGATATGTGGAACATCTGCGCCGCCGGCACCCCGATCGGCCGATTCCGAGCGAGCGGGAGTACTGGCGAGAGCGGCATGCCGCAGCCGATCGCAATCCCGGAACCCGGTGTTGCTGAACTCGCCGCGGCACTGATCGGTGGCGGCCTGGCCGATCGATGTGGCAGCCGAGAGCGGTCCCGCGCATCCGGCTCGTCGGGCTGTCGAGCCCGATAGCGAAGCGGGCCGGTTCCGGTCCGTTCGCGCGAGTGCCCGCGGATTCGCCGGCCGCAACGTTCGCGTGTGATCTGCGACCAACTCCGCACAACTCATCCGGCGACTCCGGCCGACCCGAAATCCTTGCGACGCTGCGGAATAGGCCCTTTGCGGCGGTTATACGCAGCTGCTCTCAGTCGCCCGACTATTGATAGCACACAGCTATGTCGCTGAAACGTTGTCCCTCGGGGGTAGTTGTCTGATTCCCGCTAGCGCAGGCGGCCTCGGGCTGACAAGGTGGACTGCGTGAGTGTGAACGGTCTGGACTTCGAGCGCTGTTATCGAGCGGTGGCCACCCGCGATGCCCGTTTCGACGGGCAATTCGTCACGGCGGTGCGCACCACCGGAATCTACTGTCGGCCATCGTGTCCTGCTATCACTCCGAAGCGTACGAATGTCACGTTCCTCCCCACCGCGGCCGCCGCGCAGCAGAGCGGATTTCGCGCCTGCCGCCGGTGCCTGCCCGATGCCGCGCCCGGCTCACCGCTGTGGAACACCCGCGCCGATCTGGCCGCGCGGGCGATGCGGCTGATCGCCGACGGAGTGATCGAACGCAGCGGCGTCCCGGGCCTGGCCGACAAACTCGGCTATTCGCAGCGGCAACTGACCCGGGTACTCACCGCCGAACTCGGCGCCGGTCCGCTCGCCCTGGCTCGCGCCCATCGCGCTCACACCGCCCGGCTGCTCATTCAGACCACGCGAATGCCCATGTCCGACATCGCCTTCGCGGCCGGTTTCGCCAGCATCCGGCAGTTCAACGACACCGTGCGTGAGGTGTTCGTGGTGAGCCCGACCGTCTTGCGCGAGGAGGCGCGTCGGTTGCGCGGCGACACACTGCCCGCCACCAACGGCGCCCTCACCCTGCGCCTGCCCTATCGCGAACCGCTCGACACGAGCTGGCTCGAATGGTTCCTGTCCGCACATGCGGTCCCCGGCTTGGAGAGCTGGGAGGACGGCGTCTACACGCGCAGCCTGCGCACCCCGCACGGACATGCCACGGTGCGCGCGAGCATCCACCCCGGCCATGTACGCGCGAGCCTGGCGCTGCACGATATGCGCGATCTGGCGCCGACGGTCGCGCGGATCCGGCATCTGCTCGACCTGGACGCCGATCCGGTCGGAATCGACGCCGCACTCACCGAGGGCTTCGGGCCCGGCGCGCCGGCGATCGGCGCGGGCATCCGCGTGCCCGGCTGCCTGGACGGCTCGGAGTTGTTGCTGCGCACCATGATCGGACAGCAGATCTCGGTGTCGGCGGCGACCACGCACACCGCCCGCCTCGTCGACGCGCTGGGTGAGAACGTCAACGGGCCCATGCCGCGGCTCTTCCCCACCGCCGAGGCCATCGCCGAACGCGGCGCCGACGTGCTGACCGGACCGGCCCGGCGGACCGCCTCGATCGTGGGCGCCGCCCGTGCGCTCGCCTCGGGTGACCTGCGACTGCACGCCGGCCGTACCGCCGCCGACGTACGCCGCGATCTGCTCGCCATCGACGGGGTCGGCCCGTGGACGGCCGACTACGTGACAATGCGCCTGCTCGCCGACCCGGACATCCTGCTGCATACCGATCTCGTGGTCCGGCAGGGCGCGGCCCAGTACGGGATCGATCTCACCGACACGTCGCGATGGGCACCGTGGCGGTCGTATCTGTCGATGCATCTGTGGAAGCGCGCGCTCTCCGAACGCACCGCGGTGGCCGGGGCCGGGGCGGCGCGAGCGGCATCGGCACGCAACGGCGGATACCCCGCCGGGCGTGACGACGCCACCCGGCCCGCGCCCGCCCGAGCACCACTCGACCGTCGTGGCGACGTCGCCCGTCCCGGAGCCGATGCCGCCGATGCCGGCCGTCGCACGGCCTATCTGGGCGCGCGGCGATGACCACCGCGGATTACGCGACGGTCCCGACCCCGATCGGGCCGTTCACGGTGATCGCCGACGCCGACGGCGCGGTCCTCGCCTCCGGCTGGACCTCCGATGCCGAGGGGCTGCGCGGACTCGTCCATCCGCAACTGAGGCCGGCCGCATTGCGCCGCTACGACGCCCTCGACGAGCTCACCGACACCGTCGAGCGATACCACCAGGGCGAGCTGGACGCCATCGACGGAGTGGCCGTGCGGCAGGTGTCCGGTCCGTTCCTCGAACACGCCTGGTCGGTGCTGCGGGCGGTACCGGCCGGCGCGCCGATCACCTACACCGCGTTCGCGCTGCGGTCCGGCCGCCCGGAGGCCATTCGCGCCGCCGCCAACGCGTGCGCGCGCAATGCGGCCGCGCTGTTCGTTCCGTGCCACCGGATCCTGCGTACGGACGGATCGCTCGGCGGTTTCCGCTGGGGACTGGGCTGTAAACGCTGGCTGCTCGCCCACGAGCGGGCGGCGGAGGACAAGGCCCAGCTCACGCGCTGAGCTCGCGCCTAGCCCCGATCCGGCGCACCGAACCCGTGCCGAACAGTCGGTCCGGCGGGCAGAATGCGGAACGACGAAGGAGTTCTGCATGGAAACGATCGTGTCGGTCACAGGTGGCAAGGTCCGCGGCATCACCGAGAACGGGGTGAGCACATTCCTCGGCATCCCCTACGCGGCCGCGCCCGTCGGTCCGGCCCGATTCGATCTGCCGCGGCCGGTCCCGGAATGGGACGGCGTGCGCGATGCGCTGACCTACGGCGCGACCTGTGTGCAATCGCCCTATCCCGCGCCGATCCACGCGCTGATCGGCAGCGACGGATTGCCCGGTGACGAATACCTGAATCTGAACGTGTGGACGCCCGAGGCCGGCGGATCCGGTCTGCCGGTCATGGTGTGGATTCACGGCGGTGCCTTCACCCGCGGCTCCAACGCCCGCACCATGTACGACGGCAGCACCTTCGCCCGCGACGGGGTCGTGGTGGTGTCGATCAACTATCGGCTCGGGATCTCCGGCTTCGCCGCCGTACCCGGCGCACCGCTCAATCGCGGCCTGCACGATCAGATCTTCGCGTTGCGCTGGGTGCGCGACAATATCGCGGCGTTCGGCGGCGACCCCGACACAGTGACCGTCTTCGGCGAATCGGCCGGCGGGATGAGTGTGGTCGACCTGCTGACCGCCGCGCCGGCGCGCGGACTGTTCCACCGCGCGATCGTGCAGAGCGGCAACGGTTCCGCGGTGGCCCAGGCCGGCGACGCGGTGAAGGTCGCCGAAAACCTCGCTCGCACCTTGGGAATCGAGCCGACGGCCGCGGCCTTCGGCGAACTCGGGCCGGACCGGCTGCGGACCGCGCAGGACGCGGTGGCGCTGGAGTTGATCACCAATCCGGATCCGAACCGATGGGGCCGCACGATCATCGACAACGGTCTCGGACTTCTGAGTTTCTTCCCGGTGATCGACGGCGAACTCATCGAGGACCGGCCCGTCGACGTACTGGAAGCCACCACCAGCCACGCGGTTCCGTTGATCATCGGCTGGACGGCCGAGGAATTCCGATTCTTCACCTTTCCGACCGGCATCGCGGCCACGGTCACCGACGAGTCGCTGGGGCCGGTGCTGGCGCGCTACGGCGTCGACCCCGCCGTGGTGGAGGTGTATGCCGGGCAGCGGCCGCAGGCCACACCCGCCGACCTCTTCGCGGCCGTGATCACCGATATGGTCTTCCGCGACGATTCGATGCGCATCGCGGCCGCCAACACCGCCGCCGGTGCGCCGACGCACGTGTACGAATTCGGCTGGCGCAGTGGAGTTCCCGACCTCGGTGCCTGCCATGTGCTGGAGATTCCGTTCGTCTTCGACAAACTCACCGAGGCACATCCGCTGACCGGACCGAACCCGCCGCAGCCTCTGGCCGACGAAATCCACCGGGCCTGGGTCGATTTCGCGACGCACGGCGATCCGGGTTGGGCGCCGTTCGGAACGGACCGGCAGGTGCGGAGATTCGACTTCCCGAGCTCGACCACCGTGCCGGATCCGCACGCCGCGGAGCTGCGGGCACTGCGCGAATCGGGCAGCCGGTTGCGCCGCGAGTGATCAGGCGACGATCGTACGCATCCGGGAACCGGTCGGTTCCCGGATGACGTGGAGGCGGCTGGGGATACGCTGGCGCATCTCGTCGACGTGGCTGACCACCCCGACCACCCTTCCGCCCGAACGCAATTCGTCCAGCACACCCATCACGGCGTCGAGGGTGTCGGCGTCGAGGCTGCCGAATCCCTCGTCGATGAACAGGGTGTCCAGGACCAGGCCACCGGATTCCGCCGCGACCACGTCGGCGAGGCCGAGAGCCAGTGACAGCGAGGCCATGAAGGTTTCACCACCGGACAGTGTCTTCGCGGGACGGACGGCGCCGGTGTAGTCGTCGCGGATGTCCAGGCCGAGACCACCGCGGCGGCCGCGCGGGCCGGCCGCGTCGGAATGGACGAATTCGTAGCGACCGCCCGACATCCGCCGCAGGCGTGCCGAACCGGCGATCGCGACCTCCTCCAGCCGCGCGGCGAGCACATAGGAGCGCAGGGACATGCGGCGGTTGTTGGCGCCGCGTCCCGCGACCACATCGGCGAGCCCCTCGAGTTCGGTGTGCGCCTGCTGTAGCGGGGCGATGCGGTCGGCCGCGGCCCACAGCTGACTGCCGAGTTCCTCGAGTTGGGCCACGCGGCGGGTGCTTTCGGCGTGCGCGGCGACCGCGGCGTCCAGCGCGCGGCGCGCCTCGGCCACGGCCGCCTCGACCTCGGTGAGGTTCACCGCTTCGGCGTCGGCCGCGGCCCGGACCTCGGGTTCGGCGAGAACCGCTTCGGCATGGGCGCGGCGGCGGTCGGCGGCGACGAGCTCGGCCTCCATCTCGGTCTGCCGCTGCGGGGTCCGGGTCGCGGCCGCGACGACCTTCGCGTAGGCCGCGAGCACCGTGTGGTCGGGCGCGTCCGACGCCGAGCGTTCCGGCTGCGGCTCGATGGCGACCTGCAGGTCGGCGGCGCGGGCCGTGTGTTCGACGCGGCGGGCGAGGTCGGCGAACTGATCGCCGGCGACGGAGGCGTCGGTGCGGGCGGTGAGCAGATCCGTGGCGTCGGCGATGAGCGCTTCCAGGCGGGCGCGGCGGCGCTCCACCGTGCCGTCGGCGCCGGCGGCGACCCGGACTCGCTCGGTGAGTTCGGCCAGCCGCCGATCGGCGGACAGAATGCGTTCCTGGACGGCGCTGCCTCGGCTTTCGAGTTCCCGCAGGCGCGTGTGTAGTTCGGTTTCGGCGGTGCGCAGCCGCTCCACCTCCGCGGTGCGTTCGGCGGCGGCGCTCGCCTGCTGTTGCGCGGACCGGAACTGCTCGGTCGCCGCGTTCACGGCGGCGGCCAGTTCCGTGTGGTCGCCGTCGCCGCCGCGCTCCACGAGCAGTTCGATCCGCCGTTCCAGTTCCGTGCGGCGGGTGAGGGCGCGGTCGCGGAGCTGTTCGGCGTCGCGTTCCGCCTGTACCGCAGCGTCCTCGTCGGATTTCGCGACGGTGACGGCGGTGGGCCGGGCGGGGACCGGATGGTCGCCGGAACCGCAGACGCTGCACGGTTGGCCCTCGACGAGCGCACCCGCCAGCTCGGCCGCCATACCGGCGAGACGGCGCTCGCGAATATCGAGGGTGCGCTCGCGCGCATCGGCGTGCGCGGCGCGGGCCCGCTCGAATGCCTCGGTGGCCGTGGACAATTCCTTCCGTGCGCCCACCAGCTCGACCGCCGCCTCCGCCGCGGCACGCGTGCGCTCGCATTCGCGTTCCAAGCCCGGCAGGGCTGCCCGCGCATCCGCCGCCTCCCGCAGCGCCACCTCGGCCGAGCGAATGGCCTGCGGCAACTGCTCCCTGCGCCGCGCCAGCTGTTCCAGTTCGCGCGCGGCGGCGGCGTATTCCGTTCGTAGACCGGCCAATTCGGTGGTCAGGCGGACGGCGTTCTCCGCGTCGGCGCGGACCTCTTCCAGGGAGCCGATATGTGCCGACCACCGTTGGACGGCGGCGTCGATACCGCGCGGAGTCGTGGTGTGCACAGTGTCGTCCGCCGCGCGCGGGTTGTCGCCCGCTGAGCGCGGACCGTCGTCGGCCGTTGAGCGCAGGCCGTCGGCCGCCGCGCGCAAGCCGCCGCCCACCGAGCGCAGGTTGTTGTCCGTCGAGCGCGGGCCGTTGGCCGTCGAGCGCGGCCCATCTCCCACTGAGCCCGGGTTCGAGCTGGCAGCCGTCGCACCGGGCGTTCCGGTCTCCGCTGCGACAGCAGCGCCCGCCGCGTCGGTGCCCGAGTCGTCGCGCGCGCCGGCAATCTGCGGTTCGCCCGACGGGCCAGGCTCGTTCTGCGCGCCGGCACCGGAGCGAGCCCGGTCACCGCGTGACTCCGCCGCCGGTGCGGGGCGGACGAGGTCAATGGAGAACAGCTCCAATTCGACCGCCTCGTCCACCGAATCATGCTCCTCCGGCGGAGGAACAGAGAGTGCGAACAGCGTTGCACCGTCGGTTGTTTCGGCGTCGCCATCGTCGGTCGCCACTGTGGCCGGCGTAACCCGAGGCCTGTCCCCCGCAGACTCCCCGGCATGCGCTTCGCCGGAGGGGCTCCATTCGGCCGCCATTACGTCATCGGTCGGCACGGGGGCGACTTCTCCGGCAGCGTGTCCGTGGTCGGCGGCGGTGCCGGTCGGAACCGCTTCCGCAGCGGATCGGCTGCCCGCGCTCGAGCTCACCGAGTCCAGACCGTGGCGGCTCCCGCCTGCGGTGGCGGCCGCATTCTCTTCGTCGGCGGCGGCGCGGCCGATCTCCGGAATGGCCGACAGTTCCTCGGCCAACTCGGTATCCACCAATTCGGCGGCAGCGAGATCACTTGCGGCCCAGGTCGTTCCGGGAAGCTCGGCTGATTCCGGTTCGAGCAGACGGACGGCCAGGCGTTCGGCCAGGTCACGGGCTTCGTCGGTGCGGCGGCGCAGCGTCATGGCGGCGGTGCGGGCGTCGGCGAGCGCGGCCGCCACCGGTTCGACGCGGCGGGCGCGGTCCAGATCGGCCTGCAGCCGGTCGCGATGGGACGCGCCGGCGGTGTAGTCGTCGAGGTGGCGGCGGGCGATCGCGGCGCGTTCACGACGCTCCTGTACGCGGCGATGTTCCTCGGCCGCAGACAGCCGGCGCGCCGAATCCTGCTGGCAGCGAGCCAGATCCGCCGCCGAACGCTCCGCCTCGGCGCGGGCCTGCGTAAGGAGCTGCTGTGACCATTCCACGGCCTCGAACGGGCCGACGGCTTCAGTGGCGCCCAGGCCCGCGGTAATCGCGACCTGGGCGATCAAGCGGTCGACGCTCTGGCGGTGAATGTCCAGCTGCGCGCCGCTCTCGCGCCGCCGCTGCGCCAGCCACTGTTCGGCCGTGCCGAAGCGCTCGGTGTCGAACAGTCGCTCGAGCAGCTTTTCCCGATCCTCGTTGTCCGAGCGCAGAAAGCGCGCGAAATCGCCCTGCGGAAGCAACACCACCTGGAAGAACTGATCGGCACTCATCCCCAGCAGCCGGCTCACCTCGTCGCCGATATCGGGGATGCGCGACAGATGTTGTCCGCGCCCGTCCAGCCATTCCAGTGTCGCCGCGGCCTGTTCGGTCCGCATACCGGTGCCGCGCTTCTTCGGTCGCTCGAACTCCGGTGATCTGGTCAGGCGCAGCCGGCGGCCGCCGAGCGTCGCCTCCAGCACCACCCGTGGCGCGGTCTGCGCATCGGCGTGGTCGGAATGCAGGCGCTTACTCTCCCCCCGCGCCCCCGGCACCCGGCCGTACAGCGCGAACGCGATCGCGTCGAGCACCGTTGTCTTCCCCGCGCCGGTATGGCCGTGCAGCAGGAACAGACCGTCGGCGCCGAGCTCGTCGAAATCGACCCGAGCCGTCTCGGCGAACGGCCCGAAAGCCGTGAGCTCCAGCCGATGCAGCCTCATGCGGCCCCCGCCCGGGCGTCGGTCATGCCGACAACTCCGCCGAGGCTGCCACCACTTCGGCGACGGGTTCGCGCCGGGCCGCGGACAGTGCCTGCTCGATCAGCGCCATCTCCCCCGCCGTCGGTTCACCGCGCACATCGCTGAGAAAGCTGTGCGCGATCTCGCTGTCGCGGCGGCCGTGTACCCGTTCGCGGTAGCGCAGCTGCGCATTGCCCTCCGGGCGAGACCATTCCACGTGCACCGCGTGTGGAAACCGCTCCCGCAGCCGGCGCAGCGCATCGACAGGGCGGGCGTGATCGGTGAGCACCGCGGAGACGTAATCGTCCTCGGCGTCGGCATATTCGGCCGCGGACAGCAGCTCGTCCAGCACGCCGGTCAGCTGACGCAGTCCACGCACCACCGGGAGATCGTGGCGCTGCACCGATACCAGCCCGCCGGCGTCCAGATCGACGATCCACACCGCCTTGCGATGCGACCGCTCCGCGAACGAATACGGCAGCGGCGAGCCGGAATATCGCACCGACTCCGACAATGTCTGGGGCGAATGCAGATGGCCCAGCGCGACGTAATCGATGCCCTCGAACGCGCTCAGCGGAACGGTCTCCACCCCGCCCACCGCGATCGAACGTTCCGAACCGGTCGCCTCGGCACCGACCACGAAGGCGTGTGCCAGCACCACGGTGCGCGGAGCACCGCGGCGTTGCCGGTCCGCACGGATGCGGGCCAGCGCGGCATCCAGAATCTCGGCATGCGAGCGCGCCTGCGGCACATCCAGTTCCGCGCGGGTGATTTCCGGCTCCAGATACGGGATGCCGTAGCAGGCGACGGGTCCGTGCTCGTCGGTGAGCACGACCGGCCGGTCCACCTCCGCCACCGACGTCCGCAGATGCAGTCCGCCCGCCGCGGCGAAGCTGCCGAGGGCGCCCAGCCGAGTGGGTGAATCGTGGTTACCCGAGGTCGCGACGATCGTCGCCCCCGCGGCGCGGATCGCCTCGAAACCCTTGTTGCACACCGCTATCGCGTCCGCGCTCGGAATCGACCGGTCGTAGACGTCACCCGGTACCACCACCGCGTCGACCTGCTGCGCGGCCACGAGTTCCGCCACCGCCTCCAGCGCACGCGCCTGATCGGCCAGCAGGTCGACACCGTGAAAGGTGCGCCCGATGTGCCAGTCCGAGGTATGCAGCATCCGCATGTGGGAAGAGGCTAAGCCATCTCACCGACAAGGTTGAATCGCTTCGGCGTGTCGACGGGTGATGCTGGAGAATTGCCGGGATCCGCGAACTTGTCGGTGGGATAGGGCACCATCGGGCGCATGACCGCATCGATGCTGTTCGCGTTGTTGTTGGTGTTCTGCGCGGGGGCCGGCCTCGGGTGGCTGGGCCATGCCGCCCGGGCCGGACAGCGGGCGGCCACGGCCGAAGCTCGGCTCGCGGCGCTGCGGGACAACGAACAGCTGCTGCGGCAATCGCTCGGCGCCGCGAGTGCGGATGCGGCACGGCACAATTCGCAGGCCATCGGCACCCTGGTCGAACCGCTGCGCGAGGCCCTGGGCAGTTTGAACCAGCACATCCAGCAGGTCGAGCACCACCGCATCAACGCCTACTCCGGGCTGCGCGAACAGGTCGCGGGGATGCAGCGGATCTCCCAGCAGTTGTCCACACAGACCGGCGAGCTGGTGTCGGCATTGCGCGCACCACAGGTGCGCGGGCGCTGGGGTGAGATCCAGCTCGAGCGAGTCGTCGAACTGGCGGGGATGGCCAAGCACTGCGATTTCGACACGCAGGTCACCGCGAGCGGCCGCGACGGCCTGGTCCGGCCCGACCTGGTGGTTCGGCTGGCCGGTGACCGCCAACTGGTGGTCGACGCCAAGGTGCCGCTGACGGCCTATCTGGACGCCACCGGGGAGACGGATCCGCGCCGGCGCGCCGACCATCTGGCCCGGCACGCCAAACACCTGCGCGCGCATGTCGACCAGCTGGCCGGTAAGGCGTACTGGGAAGCCTTCGACCCCAGCCCGGAATTCGTGATCCTGTTCATCCCGGGCGATCCGTTCCTCGACGCCGCACTGACCGCCGATTCCGGCCTTCTCGAATACGCGTTCGGCCGCAACGTGATTCTCGCTACACCGACCACCTTGATCGCATTACTGCGCACCGTCGCATTCGGCTGGCGACAGGAGGCACTTTCGCGAGACATGGCAACTGTTCAGCAACTGGGCCGGGAGCTCTACACCCGGTTGTCCACAACGGGCAGCCATCTCGACAAGCTCGGCACCCAACTCGGCAAGGCCGTCGACGCTTTCAACCACACCGTGGCCTCGATCGAGTCGCGCGTGATGGTCACCGCGCGCCGTCTGCACGATCTCGACATCGGCGATCGCGCCGTACCGGCAATTGCTCCCGTCCAGTCGTGGCCGCGCGCGGTAGGCTTCTCGGACACCAACGAGTAACTCCGGCAGCAGCCCGGCCTCGACACACGTTCCGGCCGCGGCAGATAGTGTGCTTTACGTGGCAGCTACCCAACGCGAGCGATCCGATGTACCCGCCTCGCACCTCTCGATCGTCCCGTCGGTGCCCGGCATCCCCGCCGGCGCCGCGGTGTTGATCGCGGTGGCGTGCACTTTCATCGGATTTTTCATCGACTCCGGAAACAGCGGCAAGGAGCTGACCCATGTGTTCGCCGCGTTCTACATCGTCGGATGTGTGATCGCGGCATGCGTGGTGCGCTATCGCGGCCTGTTCACCACCATGGTGACCCCGCCGCTACTGCTGTTCATCGCCGTCCCGCTGGCCTATCAGCAGCTGACCGGGCACAGCTCGACCTCGGTGAAGGACATCCTGCTGAACCTGGCGATTCCGCTGGTGAACAGATTCCCGACCATGGCGCTGGCGACGGTCCTGGTGCTGGGTGTCGGCGCCCTGCGGGTGTGGCTGTACCGCAACGCCGACACCACCGCGCGTCCCACCCGGGAACGCAGCAGCGACAGCTGGAACCCGCGTTCGGCCGCCGGCCGTGCGCGTCGCGCCCGTAGCGACGCCGCCGGCGGCGAGACCCTGCGGCGTAGCTCCCGCGGTCAGAAGCGCGGCGCGGAGGCCACCAAATCCGCCAAGGCGCCCAAGCGTGGCGATTCGGCCGCTCGCGGATCCGGGACGGCCAAGCGGGCCGCGGAACCGGAACCCGCACGGGCGGCGCGCCGCACGGGCGGCAAGGTGGCCGAACGCCCGCCGCGTGTCGCCGCGGCCGCGTCCTACCCCCGCACCGGTGAGCGCACCCGGACCGCGGAACGCACTCGAGTCGCCGAACCGCAGCCCCGCCGCGGCCGGCCGCAGCCGCCGAGCGATGTGCCCCCGCATCCGCGGCCGAACGTGCGCTACCGCGACCGCTGAGCCGAACGTCGCGGGCACCGAACCGGTTACGGCTCGGCCCGCAGCGGTCATCCCCGAAATCCCCACGCCCACTCATCGTCTCGCCCCGGCGAGCCGTTACCGTTGCGCCCCAAGCGGTTCCGCGATCGGGCGGAAACGTGTAGATGCAGCGACGGAGATTCAGCGGCGGCCGGTGGTGCGCAGTTCGCGCGGGAGGGCGAAGACCAAGGTCTCGTTCGCGGTGGTGACGGGCTGGACCTCGCCGTAGCCGTGTTCGGCGAGGAGGTCGAGCACGCCGCGCACCAGGATCTCGGGAACCGAGGCGCCGGAGGTGACACCGACGGTGGTGACGCCCTCGAACCAGGCCGAGTCGACCTCGCGGGCGAAATCGACCAGATAGGAGGCGCGCGCGCCCGCGTTCAGGGCGACCTCCACCAGCCGCTTGGAGTTGGAGGAGTTGCGGGAGCCGACGACGATCACCAGATCGCATTCGGGCGCCATCGCCTTCACCGCGACCTGACGGTTCTGGGTGGCGTAGCAGATGTCGTCGCTCGGCGGATCCTGCAGATTCGGGAAGCGCGTGCGCAGCCGCTGCACCGTCTCCATCGTCTCGTCCACCGAGAGCGTGGTCTGCGAAAGCCAGATCACCTTGTTCTCGTCGCGGACCTCGACGCCGTCGACCGCGTCGGGGCCGTCGACCAGCTGCACGTGGTCGGGCGCCTCACCGGCGGTGCCTTCGACCTCCTCGTGGCCCTCGTGGCCGATGAGCAGGATGTCGAAGTCGTCGCGGGCGAAGCGCTTGGCCTCCTGGTGCACCTTCGTCACCAGCGGGCAGGTCGCATCGATGGTGTGCAGATTGCGGGCGGCGGCGGATTCGTGCACCGCCGGCGACACGCCGTGCGCGGAGAAGACCACCACCGCGCCCTCGGGCACCTCGTCGGTCTCGTCGACGAAGACCACGCCGCGCTCGCGCAGGGTCTCGACCACGTGGCGGTTGTGCACGATCTCCTTGCGCACGTAGACCGGCGCACCGTGCTTCTCGAGGGTGCGCTCCACGGTTTCCACCGCCCGGTCCACACCCGCGCAGTAGCCGCGTGGTTCGGCGAGCAGCACCCGCTTGCCCGCGCCGGCACCGGCCGCATCGGCCGACCGGGCGATTCCGACATTCAGGGGGATAGCCGAGGACATGTTCACAGCTTACGTGCGCCGGCCGACGGGGAAAGTCCAGCCCGCGAACCGCGGGTACGGCGGTGTGGCGGGACGCGCGACAATGGAACACGTGAACTCTGTTCTTTGCATCACCGGCCGTTTCGGGCAGGCTAGGGACATGTTCCGACCTCCCTACCTGGCCCGGGTCGCCGCTGGGGCCGCCGTCTACGCCCTCGAGGAAACTCGCCGGTTACCCACTGTGGCAATCCATCTGCCGATCACCGCGATCAGCCAGTTGCTGCAGACCTCGATGCATCTGCAGCAGTTCGTGACCAGCCTCGCCCTCAAGGGTGACGAGGTCTTCGACCGGCTGGCCAATCGCCCGGTGGAGCAGCCGGAATGGGCCACCTTCGACGAGGATCTCGACGACGAGCAACCGTTCGGCAGCGGCGATTTCGGCGCGCGGGGCGACCGCGATCTCGCCGCCCGGCTCAGCCGCTTCGATCTGTTCGCCGAATCCGACCCGGCCGCGGGCGTCCCGGAGCCCACCGCGTCGGTCACTCCCTCGGCGACCAACGGCTATGCCGCATCTCACACTGCGGAATCGGGCACTACGGAAGCGGCCACCGCCGAAACGGACACGGCGGCCACCACCGCCGCCGATGCCGACGAAACGGGGACGAACTCCGTCGAAACGACCGGCGAGGACACGGACAACCCCGGAACGGACAACCCCGGCACCGCGGCGCCGGCGGAACCGCGCGGAGTGGTCGAACCCGAGGTCGCCGCCCGGTACGGCTACGCGAATATGACGCTGGCTCAGCTGCGGGCCCGGCTGCGCATGCTCAGCGCCGAGGAGTTGGCCGAACTGCTGGCCTACGAGCAGCAGACCCTGGATCGGGCGCCGTTCGTGACCATGCTGACGAACCGGATCGCCACCGTGCAGGCCAAGTGACCGACTCACACGCCGACGCGCCGGCCGCCGGGGCCCGAGCCTCCGGGGAACCGGCGCGTTCTGCTGCCCGCCCCGCCAACTCGGCCGAACAGCCGTGGCCGGTGCGCACCATCGCGATGAAGGTCGCGCAGTGGATCGACCGGCTCGGCAGCGTGTGGGTGGAGGGCCAGATCACCCAGATCAATCTGCGCCCCGGCACCCGCACCGCGTTCCTGGTACTGCGTGATACCGCCGCCGACATGTCACTGTCGATCACTTGCGATCCGCAACTGCTGCGCGCCTCGGCCGTCCCGCTGCAGGAGGGCAGCCGGGTGGTGGTCTACGGAAAACTGTCGTACTTCACCGGCCGGGGCACGATCTCGTTGCGCGTCACCGAGATTCGCCCGGTCGGCATCGGCGAGCTGCTGGCCCGCATCGAACGTCTGAAGGCGCTGCTGGCCGCGGAGGGGTTGTTCGATCCGCGGCTGAAGCGGCCGATGCCGTTCCTGCCCAAGGTGATCGGCCTGATCACCGGTCGCGCCAGCGCCGCCGAACACGACGTGGTGACCGTGGCCCAGCAGCGGTGGCCCGCGGTGCGTTTCGAGATCCGCAATACCGCCGTGCAGGGTCCGACCGCGGTGCCGCAGATCCTCGACGCGCTGGCCGAGTTGAACGATCACCCGGAGGTCGAGGTGATCGTGCTGGCCCGCGGCGGTGGCAGTGTCGAGGATCTGCTGCCGTTCTCCGACGAAACCCTGTGCCGCGCCATCGTTTCCGCGACCACCCCGATCGTCAGCGCGATCGGGCACGAGCCGGACAATCCGCTCTCGGACTACGTCGCGGACCTGCGCGCGGCCACCCCCACCGATGCGGCCAAACGGCTGGTTCCCGACGCCGCCGCCGAACTCGCGGGCGTCCGGGAACTGCGCGCCCGTTCGGCCGCGGCCTTGCGCGGCTGGGTCGATCGCGAGGCGCGCGCCCTGCAGCAGCTGCGCTCGCGCCCGGTACTGGCCGATCCGCTGCGGATTCTGGACCAGCGCCACGACGAGATCGAACGGCTGCGCACGGCGGCCCACCGCGCCGTCGAACACTGCCTCACCAGCCAGGCCACCGCCGCGCGCCATCTGCGCGACAAGCTCACCGCGGTGGGCCCGGCCGCCACCCTGGCGCGCGGATACGCTGTCGTGCAACGGGTTACCGGTACGGAGCGCCATGTCGTCCGCGCCGTCGCCGACTCCCCGCCGGGCACGCAATTGCGTATCCGGGTCGCCGACGGCGCGATCAGCGCCGCCGCCCTGGGCAGTCAGACCCTCGCGAATCCCATACCGGCCCAGCGGGTTACGGACCGGCCGGCACCGGCATCCGAACAGGAGGAACGGTCATGACCGAGAGCGACGTCACCGAAATCGCGACCTTCGGCTACGAACGCGCCCGCGACGAACTGGTCAACGTCGTGAAGATGCTCGAACAGGGCGGAATGGACCTCGACGATTCGCTCGCCCTGTGGGAACGCGGCGAGGCACTGGCCAACCGGTGCGAGGAACATCTCGCCGGAGCCCGCCGGCGGGTCGAGGACGCCCTGTCCCGGCGCGGCGGAGACCAGGACTGAGCATGGATATCCGTCGCGTCGTCCCGGATCTGCGGGTCGCCGATCTGGAACGGGCCCGCGTCTTCTACCGGGCGCTGGGCCTCGACGAGGTGATGGATCTCGGCTGGGCGGTCGGGCTGGCCTCACCGAGCAATCCGACCGCGCAGATCCTGCTGATCGGCGCCGACGCCGAGGACCCGCAGCCGGCCATCAGCGTCGAGGTCGCCGATGTGGACGCCGCGCACGAGGCGATGGTCGCGGCCGGGGCCGAGGTGGTCTACGCGCTGCGGGACGAGCCGTGGGGTGTGCGGCGGTTCTTCGTCCGCGATCCGGACGGCACGGTGGTCAACGTCGTGAGCCACCGCTGAGCCCGGTAGCAGGGGCTCGAAGTTGTAGCAGCGCTCAGCGCTGGAGCGGGGCCGCGGCGTCCACGGCCTGCGCGAGCGTCAGATAGGCCGCCTCATCGGCCGCCCCCTTGAGCAGCACGCGGCTCTGTCCGAAGTCCGAGATCCAGGCCGACTCGCTGCCCTGCACGTGGTACACGGTCCACTTCTGATTGCCCACCATCCGGGACCCGGACGGGCTGCGGGTGTCGACGACGTGGGCGGCCAGCGCGCTCTCGCTCGCGTTGCTCTGGCTCAGCTGCAGGTAGGTGCCGTTGGAGGTGATGAAACCGACCGTGCTGACGGTGCCGCCGCCGGATCCGGTGACGGTGTCACGACTGCCGGAATTGGCCTTCCAGTCCGCCGGCACAGCGGGGTCGCGAATCGGGAAGGGCAGCGCCTTGGCGTCGTCGTGCAGGGCCGACTGGACGTCGAAGTTCGGCACCTGACCGGGCGTGGGTCCGTGCGCGGAGAAGCTGCACTGGCTGGCCACCGCGGCCAGCACCACGCAGATCAGTACCAGCGGGATCAGCGACCAGATCAGATCCCGGTAGTCGTTGAGGATGCGTGGTTTCTGCGACACGACCCAAGTATCCACGCGCCGCCGAACCCGCCGAGCCTCGCCCTCGGGCCGGGAGGCCGACATCACAGCGGTCCCCACCGGCGCGGACGCTCTTCCCGCGAAGTGGAACAGCAGTACCTGAATGGCGGATCCGACCGTTCTGCGACAATTCACGCAGCAATACACAACCCGAGGAGGCACCGTCATGACGGCACCCACACCCGCAACCAGTCGCCGCCGCGAGGCCCCGGACCGCAACCTCGCACTGGAGTTGGTCCGGGTGACCGAAGCCGGTGCGATGGCCGCGGGCCGCTGGGTCGGCCGCGGTGACAAGGAGGGCGGCGACGGGGCGGCCGTCGACGCGATGCGGCAGCTGGTGGCCACCGTCTCCATGCGCGGCACCGTCGTGATCGGCGAGGGCGAGAAGGACGAAGCCCCGATGCTCTACAACGGCGAGCCCGTGGGCGACGGGACCGGTCCCGAGGTCGACTTCGCCGTCGACCCGATCGACGGCACCACGCTGATGTCCAAGGGGTCCCCGGGTGCCATCTCGGTGCTGGCCGTTGCCGAACGCGGCGCCATGTTCGATCCGTCGGCGGTGTTCTACATGGAGAAGATCGCGGTCGGCCCGGAAGCGGCGGATGTGATCGACCTGTCCGCCCCCATCGCGGAAAACCTGCGCCGGGTGGCCAAGGCCAAGAATTCGCTGGTCTCCGACCTCACCGTCTGCGTGCTGGACCGGCCCCGCCACGCCCGCCACATCCAGGAGGTTCGCGACGCGGGTGCGCGCATCCGCCTGATCTCCGACGGCGACGTCGCCGGCGCCATCGCCTGCGCCCGCCCCGAATCGGGCACCGACATGCTGGTCGGCATCGGCGGCACCCCCGAGGGCATCATCGCCGCGGCCGCGCTGCGCTGTATGGGCGGTGCCCTGCAGGGCAAGCTGGCCCCCACCGACGACGCCGAGAAGCAGAAGGCGCTCGATGCCGGTCACGACCTCGACCGCATCCTGACCACCGAGGACCTGGTCTCCGGTGAGAACGTCTTCTTCTCCGCCACCGGCGTCACCGACGGCGACCTGCTGCGCGGCGTGCGCTACTACAGCGGCGGCGCCTCGACCCAGTCGATCGTGATGCGCTCCAAGTCTGGCACCGTGCGCATCATCGACGCCTACCACCGCCTCACCAAGCTGCACGAATACGCCTCGGTCGACTTCGTCGGCGACGAGGACGCGATTCCGCCGCTGCCGTAATATCGGCCTCCGTTTCGCTGCGGCGGGGTTTCGGCCCCTTGGCCTCGATTTTTCACTCCTCCGCTCAGTCGCTGCGCTCCCTCCCTCCGTCGCTCCAAAATCGATGCGGCCGAAACCCGTTGACAGGTAACAGCCTCGATGGGGAGCTCCGGGGAGGGAACGCGGCGGTGGGGCCGGCGGCTCACCGCGCCGATTCGATCATCAGATACTCGAGGTGGGCCGTGTCGTCGGAGTTGTCACCGATGTCGACGACGGCGACGAACTCGCGGTCTTCTGCTTGGCGCTGCAACAGACCCCACGAGTGGGCGAGATACCAACCGGCGCCGGTGGTTCCGCGCGGTCCCAAGCCGGCGCAGAAGATCCGGTATCGGCCGGGGTACAGATCCGGATCCGGTCGCACTCGCGCGATGACACCGACGCTGTGGCCGTCGCGCGAGCCGTACCGGCTGCCGTCGGCCAACGCCACCTGTTCGATGCGACGACCCCGGCCGTCGAGATCGAACAGCGGCCGCTCGACGTTGTCGAGATACCTTCGCGTGCACGCGTTGCCGGTGAGTCCGAAGCTGATGTAAGGACGCTCACCGTGTGCGACGACCTCGCGATCGCTGCGGACGTCGGCCGAGAAACCGGCATGGCGCTGGAGCATCGACAGCACGTACAGCAGCCCGCGAAACTCCTTCTCCGGCAAGGCCGCCAGCACATCCGAGCGGTGGTCGGCCGCGATCGCGCGAATCTTGCGCTCGAACGAATACCGATCGGACGCCGCGAGCGCCCGGCGTGCGCGCGCCGACCGCAGCGGCAGCTTGAATGCCGGGTACACGAGAGTGACACCGCTGGTGAGCATCTCGGCTCCGAGAAAGGCCGCGAGTTCGACGTCGTCGGGCGGGAGACTCGGCTCGTCCACGCCGATCGCGACCGGTGTGGGCTCGGTTGCCGTCCGGAACAAACTCTCGATCGCCCAGCCGGGGAACATCTCGGCCAGCACCCGGCAGTGGTAGTCGCGTGGAAGCCCGACCATTTTACCCGAAAGCCATTGATAGAACTGGGTTTTCGCGGGCCCATAACCGGGCGGGACGGGCGGGTCGAGTCGTGCGGCACAGGCGTCGTAAGCGGCCAGGAAATCCGAGTGACTCTTGAGATGCCGCTCCGCCAGCAGCGTTTTCAGCACGGTAGCCAAGGAAACCCCCTTACCCCAGCGACCACCGCCCCGCGGCGGCGACCCGAACAATCGGCCCTACCCGGTACAGCTATGGCAAAGGCGCGGGACGTTCCGCCCCACCCGATCGACGGCCCGCATATCCATTAAGCGCCCTGACACCGTTGCAGGGCAACGCATCTCCGATCCACTTTTGTCCGTTTTCCCACTGGTACGGCGGTTGCGGGCGACCGGCCGCTCGGCGCGGCGGAATCGATAACGGACAAAAACGAACTCGAGAGGCCGCCCCGCGGCGTGTTTCCGGGACGTTAATAGAAGTTGCGGGACCCCGGCGCGATTCGGGAAGCCCGCCGGGTTGTACACGATCTCAGCAGCAGTCAGGAGGCAGCGCCATGCCGACCATCACGTCCCTCTCCCCGTCGTCGGGCCCCACCACAGGAGGTACCAGCGTCACGATCACCGGTACCGGATTCACCGGTCCGACCACCGTCCGATTCGGCACGACCGCAACGACTTTCACGCTGAACTCATCGACGCAGATCACGGCGATCGCCCCGGCCGGCTCGGTCGGCGCCGTGCAGGTCACCGTCACCACCTCGGCAGGCACCAGCAACGGCGCGACGTACACCTACCTCGCGGTGCCGGCGTTGAGCGGCATCAACCCCGGCCAGGGGGCGACCACGGGCGGGACGACGGTCACGCTCACCGGGTCGGGCCTGACGGGAGCCACCGCGGTGAATTTCGGTACGACTCCGGCGACCTCCTTCACCGTCGATTCCGACACCCAGATCACCGCCGTCGCCCCCGCCGGCACCGGGATCGTGTCGGTGACCGTCACCGGGCCCGGCGGCACCAGCAACTCGGCCACCTACATCTACGTCGTCGTACCGAGCATCACCTCCATCTCCCCGGCCTCCGGGCCGACGACGGGAGGCAACAACGTGACGATCACCGGCACCGATTTCACCGGCCCGCTGACCGTCCGGTTCGGCACGACCGCCACGACGTTCACCGTGAACTCCAGCACCCAGATCACCGCCGTCGCGCCGGCCCATGCGGCGGGCACGGTGCAGATAACGGTCACCGGGTCGGGCGGAACCAGCAACGGTCTCGCCTACACCTTCGTCTGACGGCAGAAGCTGTCTCGGTCCGACGACAGTGCGTGCTGCCGCGCCCGCGGTCCGGCCGAACCGCCGGTATTCCGCCGATTCCTGTGCGAAAAGCCTCAGGCGTGGCAGCCCACTCCATCGTTCAACCGGCTTAGTGTCGACTTATGACCGACGACCAGACGCAGTACCGCATCGAACACGACACCATGGGCGAGGTCCGCGTTCCGGTGAACGCGTTGTGGCGGGCGCAGACGCAGCGGGCGGTGGAGAACTTCCCGATCAGCGGCCGCGGCCTCGAACGCGCTCAGATCCGCGCCCTCGGCCTGCTCAAGGCCGCGTGCGCGGCGGTGAACCGGGATCTGGGGCTGCTCGACGGTGTGAAGGCCGAGGCGATCATCGCCGCTGCGAACGAGATCGCCGAGGGCCGCCACGACGACCAGTTCCCCATCGACGTCTTCCAGACCGGCTCCGGCACGAGCTCGAATATGAACGCCAACGAGGTGATCGCGAGCCTGGCCGCCGCCCGGGGCGTCACCGTGCACCCGAACGACGACGTGAACATGTCCCAGTCGTCCAACGACACCTTCCCAACCGCGACGCATCTGGCCGCCACCGAGGCCGTGGTGAAGGAGCTGCTGCCGGCGCTGGATCATCTGCGGCTGCGGCTGCTGGACAAGGCCACCGAGTGGCGGACGGTGGTGAAGTCCGGCCGCACCCACCTGATGGACGCCGTCCCGGTGACCCTCGGCCAGGAGTTCAGCGGCTACACCCGGCAGGTCGAGGCCGGAACGGAACGCCTGGTCGCCGCCCTGCCGCGGCTGGGTGAGCTGCCCATCGGCGGCACCGCGGTCGGTACCGGACTCAACGCGCCCACCGGCTTCGGTGCGAAAGTCGTTGCGGAACTGCGCAAGACGACCGGACTGGACGAACTGGCCGAGGCTCGCAACCATTTCGAGGCCCAGGCCGCGCGCGACGGCCTGGTCGAGATCTCCGGTTCGCTGCGGACCATCGCCATCAGTCTCACCAAGATCGCCAACGATATTCGCTGGATGGGTTCCGGACCGCTCACCGGGCTCGCGGAGATCCAGCTGCCGGATCTGCAGCCGGGCTCCTCGATCATGCCCGGCAAGGTGAATCCCGTTCTGCCGGAAGCCGTGACGCAGGTCGCCGCCCAGGTGATCGGCAACGATGCCGCGGTGGCGTGGGGTGGCGGCAACGGCGCCTTCGAACTGAACGTCTACATCCCGATGATGGCCCGCAACGTCCTGGAGTCGATTCGATTGCTGGCCAACGTGTCTCGCCTCTTCGCCGACAAGTGCGTCGCCGGCCTCACCGCCGATACCGAACGGCTGCGCCGGCTCGCGGAGTCCTCGCCGTCGATCGTCACCCCGCTGAACTCGGCCATCGGCTACGAGGAAGCGGCCGCCGTGGCGAAACAGGCACTGCGCGAGAACAAGACGATTCGGGAGACGGTCGTCGACCGCGGTCTGATCGGCGAGAAGCTGTCGGAGGAAGAGCTGGATCGCCGGCTGGACGTGCTGTCGATGGCGAAGGTCGAGGACCAGGACTGATCGCACGATCTCCGGATCCGGCCGCCGCGACGCGCTCGCGCCGACAGGCCGGATCCGGACTTGCGGCTCAGGCCGCCACCAGCGCCGGATAGTCGCGCAGATCGATGTCGTTGGCGGCATTGTCGCTGTATTTCAGCATCAGGTCGAACATTCGCGAGCCGAGGAACCAGTTGCGCATCCGGATGCCACGGGCGGTGCGCGGCGCGAGGAAGCGGCCCGCGTTGCTGTTGCCCGCGATCTTGGCGTAGCGCTTCATCAGTTCGTTGTAGCGGGCGAAGGCGGCCGTATGGTCGCCGTCGGCCAGCGCCAGCTCACCCGCCAGCACGTAGGCGCCGACCACCGCCAGCCCGGTTCCGAAGCCGCCCAGGGTATTTCCGTAGGCGGAGTCACCGACCAGCGCGACCCGGCCCTTGGTGTAGCCCTCCTTCATCCCCACCTGGCCCAGCGAATCCAGGTAGAACGAGTCGAGTTCGGACAGTTCGGCCATCATGGCGGGCACCGGCCCCCCGGCACCGGCGAAGGCGTCCGCCAGGACGCGGCGTTGCGCCGCCTCGTCGTGCCGGTCGAAGGTGAGCGGTTGGGCGGCGAACATGTACATGTGCGCGGCCTTGTTCCCGCCCCGGACCGCCAGCCGTCCGGGTTCGTTGTAGGCCTCGGACCGGTTACGCCGCCGCGGCCCGTTCGGGTCGTGTCCCCAGCCGGCCGCACCCGCGGTGCAGTAGTAGTAGCCCAGATGTTTGACGTAGTCGGCCTCGGGGCCGAAGGCCAGGGCGCGCACCCGGGAGTGGATGCCGTCGCAACCGACCACCAAATCGAAGGTCCGCGCGGGGGCGTTCTCGAATTCGACCTCGACGCCGGCGGCGGTCTCACGCAGCGCGGTGACGGAGTCGCCGAACATGTATTCACAGCTGTGCGCGGTGCGCTCGTAGAAGATCTCGGCCAGGTCGCCGCGCAGGATCTCCACATCGCCGCCGGTGAAATCGCCTGATATGACGGCCAATTCGCCGCCCTCGGCGTCGGTGAGGATCATATCGGTCTTGCCGGTCTGTCGGCGGTGGATCTCCTCCCACACGCCCATCCGCTCGAGCACCGTGCGGTGGGTGGCGCCCTTGAAGTCGACGGCCTGACCACCGGCCCGCAATTCGGGCGCCCGCTCGACGACGGTGACGGCGAAGCCGTAGCGCTGCAGCCAGTAGGCCAGCGCCGGGCCGGCGACGCTCGCACCGGAGATGAGAACTGTCGTATTCCGCATGATGACCCCTCGATCAGTAACTGTGTCTGTCGGACGCTAATTAGCGTATGCTGGACGCAGTTTCCCGTCAAGCCGGAATTCGGAGAGGATGGCGTCATGACCGGACCGACTGCCCACGAACTGCTGTGGGGGAATTCGCAGCGCCCTCGGCGCGGCCCCAAGCCGTCGCTGTCGCTGGAACGCATCGTCACCGAGGCCATCGCCCTGGCCGATGCCGACGGGATGGCCGCCGTCTCGATGCAGCGGCTGGCCGAGCGGCTGGGCTGCGCCAAGATGGCGCTGTATCGCTATGTACCGGGAAAGGCCGAGCTCACAGCCTTGATGCTGGACTACGGGATGGGACAACCGCCGGAGGTCACGGTCGCCGACTCGGATACCGAACCCTGGCGCGAGGCGCTGCGGCAGTGGACAGAGACGATGTACGAGCGGTATCGGGCGCATCCGTGGACCATCGAACTCACCGCCGGTGCGCGACCGCTCGGCCCGAACGAACTGGGCTGGATGGAGGCCGCACTCGCGCCGCTGGCCGGCACCGGACTACGCGGCTCCGAACGCCTCGACACCGTGGTGCTGCTGAACGGCCACATCCGCAGCCTGGTGCAGCAGACCGCTTCGACCGGACCCGAGCAGGCCGAGAGCGAAATAGCCCGCCAGGTCGGCGAGGTCCTGGCCGCCCACGCCGACCGCTACCCCGAGGTCGTGGCGGCCTTCTCCGACACGTCCGAGGACGGTCGCAACGCGGCCCTGAGCTACGGCATCGAGCGCATTCTCGACGGTGTGGCCGCCCTGATCGCCCGGCGGCGGGACTGAAACGCGTCGAACACCCGACGACGAGCCGAAACGACCGCGATCATCCCCCGTCCGCGCCCCCGCACGCCTACAGTCGGACTATGGCCGAATTACCGGAGCTACAACAGAACGCCGTGACCACGGTGCGCGAGTTCTTCGCCGCGATGGAAATGAGCGCGGTGAACGAGGCGCTGGATCTGCTGGATCCCGACATCGTCTGGAAGAACACGTCGCTGCCCGATATCCGCGGCATCCATCGCGTCGGCGCGGTACTGCGCGGGCTGAGTCGCGACGCGTTCGGTTTCCGCGCCGATATGCACCACATCGCCGCGGAAACCGATGGCGCCCCCGCGGTCGAGGGCGAGACGGTCCTTACCGAACGCACCGATTACCTGCGCATGGGCCCGCTGGAAATCGGGTTCTGGGTCTGTGGCACGTTCGAACTCGTCGACGGCCGCATCACCCTGTGGCACGACCACTTCAGCTGGGAGAACTTCCTGCGCGGCACCGCGGCGGGGATCTGGAACCTGGTCCGCCGGCGCTGATCACGCGCAGCCGAGCGGCGCCCGGCGCTGCCGGTCGTGGTGCGCGCACCCGCACACCACGACCGTCGCGACATCAGCCGCGCAGGTGGCCGATCTCCGCTCGGGCCGCCTCACCTGCGGTGCCGAAGTCGGTGCGCGAGAAGATGTTCCAGCGTTCCAGCAGGGGTGTGAAGACCAGCTCTCCGGCGCGCTTGGGTTCGTAGATGCCGGCCTCGGCCAGGACCTCGGTGCTGTTGCGGCCGTCGCGCAGAGTGAGTTCCGGAACGCGGAACTCGGCGATCCGATCGGCGATCGCCCGCATGGCCTGATCCGGCACCAGCTCCAGCGCCGCGGCGACCAGATTGCCGAAGAACGCCGACTGCAACTCGTCGTCGAGCGCGATCCGGTCCGCGATGGCGGTCACCATCGAATTCTCCTGCAGCGCCGCGATATTGCGGTGCCGCACCGCCGAGGCGGACTCCTCGAAGGCGCACAGCGCCAGCACATCCAGCAGGTGCAGCGGCGGCCGGCGGAAGCCGGTGGTCATATGCTCCATCCGCGCGCGCTCGAGTTCCACCGGATCCACCGCCCGCGTCACCATCAGATAGTTGCGGATGAGGATCTCGTGGCGGTTCTCCTCGGCCGTCCAGCGGCCGACCCAGCGCCACCACGGGCCCGTGCGCAGGTGCTTGCCGAGCTCGCGATGGTACGACGGCAAATTGTCGGCGATCAGCACGCTCACGGTGAGCGCAACCGTGGCAACCTCACCCAGGGCGGCCTGTTCGGGATCCCAGTCGACGCCGCCGAGGAAGCCGAAATTGCGTCCGTCACTGAAAGGCACGTACTCGTGCGGCTGCCAGACCTGCGCCAGCTCGGTGTGGCGCCGGAGATTGTCTTCCACCGCATCCGCGAGCGATTCCAGCAGCTCACGATCGGTCAACTGAGTTTGCACCACGACAAGGTACCGACTGTTCGGGCGAAGCGGGGGAATTACGCGCGGACGCCGTGCGATACACAGCGGCGCGGGCGCGAGACCGTGAGGATGTCTCGGCGCCGCGCCGCGCGTCGTCCTACTTGGTGGTCACCGTGGTCTGCCGGTCGGCGGAGTTCCAGGTGATCGTGCCGCCGGTGAAGTCGCTCTCCTTACCGGTCGGGTTGTCCTTCTCGTCGCTGGTCGGATAGCCGAGCTTGCCGTTCACGCCGCCGTTGCCCTCCCAGGCGGTGCGGATATCGCCCCACACCACGTGGGCGTCGGTCTGCTGGCTCCAGCAGATCGCACCGCCGGTGAACTCCTGGCAGGAACCGCCGTTGGGGCCCTCGACCGCTGCGCCGGTGGGCTCACCGAGCGGGCTCTGCACAGCGCCCATCTCGGTGTACTTGGTGAGGATGTGGCCGGAGACCGCGATCTCCTGTCCGTTCTGGGTCGCGATCTTCGTCTCCGAGGCCGCGGCGCCCGGAGTCGTCGTGCCCGGAGTCGTCGTGCCCGGAGCCGTGGTGCCCGGAGCCGTGGTGCCCGTCGCCATCGCGCCGGTGGTTTCGGTCATGCCGGCATGGGTGGTGGTCCCCGAGCTGCTGTTGTCGTTGTTGTCGTTGCTGCAGGCGGCGGTGAACAGCAGCGCCGTCCCGGCGAAGGCCATCACGACGGCGGCGGAACGTCGAGCGATGTGGTGCATGTTCATCCTCTCGGAAGGTGAAGGCAGGCGGTGCCGCGCATGCGGTACCACCGACCCACAGGCCGGCGCTCGGCAATGGTCCGGCGAACCTATCTGAAACACCGACAACCACGTCGAGCAGGGTTCTTGCGGAAATATACCCGCGACCGTGTGAGCTGAACCATATTCCGAATGTTTGCTGGGACACACCTTTTGCCGCCGAGGCGGTAGCGGAACATGTCCGCTACCGCCTCGGGGTTTCGCTCGGCCGACCGTCTCAGGCGTTCGGCCCGTACTCCTCCAGCATCTCGGTGACCAGCGCGGCGATCGGCGAGCGCTCGCTGCGGGTCAGGGTGACGTGGGCGAAAAGCGGGTGGCCCTTGAGCTTTTCGATCACCGCCGCGACACCGTCGTGGCGGCCGACCCGCAGGTTGTCGCGCTGGGCGACGTCGTGGGTGAGCACCACCCGCGACCCGCTGCCCAACCGGCTGAGCACCGTGAGCAGCACATTGCGTTCCAGTGACTGCGCCTCGTCCACGATCACGAACGAATCGTGCAGCGACCGGCCGCGAATGTGGGTGAGCGGCAAGACCTCCAGCATGCCGCGGGCGAGCACCTCCTCCATCACCTCCGGGCTCGCCAGGCCGTCGAGGGTGTCGAAGACCGCCTGGGCCCACGGGCCCATCTTCTCGCTCTCACTGCCCGGTAGATAACCCAGCTCCTGACCGCCCACCGCGTACAGCGGCCGGAAGACCACCACCTTGCGCTGAGAACGCCGCTCCAGCACCGCTTCCAGGCCCGCGGTGAGCGCCAGCGCCGACTTTCCGGTGCCGGCCTTACCTCCCAGCGAGACGATGCCCACACTCTCGTCCAGCAGCAGATCGAGGGCGATGCGCTGTTCGGCCGAGCGGCCGTGCAGACCGAAAGCCTCCCGATCGCCGCGCACCAGCTGCACCCGCTTGTCCGCGGTCACCCGCGCCAGCGCGCTGCCGTTGGCGCCGAGCAGCCGAATCCCGGTGTGACAGGGCAGGTCCCGGGCTTCGTCCAGATCGATGACCGAATCGGCGTAGAGCCGGTCGACGCAGTCGGCGCCGACCTCGAGTTCGGCCATCCCGGTCCAGCCGGAGATCACCACGTCCTGGGCGTGGTATTCCTCGGCGGGCAGGCCCACCGCGCCCGCCTTCACCCGCAGCGGAATGTCCTTGGACACCAGCACTACTCGCTGCCCCTCGGCGGCGAGGTTGAGCGCGCAGGCGAGGATGCGGGAATCGTTGGTGTCGGTGCGGAACCCGACCGGAAGCACCTCCGGGTCGGTGTGATTCAACTCCACCTGCAGCGTGCCGCCCTCGGTCCCGATCGGGACCCGCAGGTCCAACCGGCCGAATTCCAAACGCAGATCGTCGAGATTGCGCAGGGCTTCGCGAGCGAACCAGCCGAGTTCGTGATGGTGCCGTTTGGCCTCCAGTTCGCTGATGACCACCAGCGGTAACACCACGTGATGTTCACCGAAACGCGTCATGGCCCAGGGGTCGGACAACAACACGGAGGTGTCGATCACGAAGGATTTGCGGGGCGAGGTGCCGGCTCCCTTTCCGGAGCCTCCGCTCTTGTCGGAGCGGGCTTTCGAGGGAGCGATGACGGAGCGTGCATCAGTCACGGTGGGCTCCTTTGTTGTCCGTGCCATACCCGCACGGACGTTCTCGCTGGGCCGGTCCGCCCTGGGGTCAAACGACCCGAGGGCCGGGTACCGGCCCTCTCGTACTGAGTTGCTCAGCCACGATCAGAACCTCCCGGACGAGCCACAACGACGCGGCTCGCACTTCGACGGTACTGCGATTTCGCGATTCCGGCTCCCGAGATGGCAGGCGTGTCGATGAATAGGTAGTGAACGCCGACCGGTAGCTATCGGTCAGCTACAGAGTTGCCCGGCTACTCGCCCGAACCCGCTAGAGTCGCTACATGAGCGATGTGGCAGAGCTGGAGAAGCTGTCGTCGAAGGAACTCCACGACCGCGCGGTCAAACACGCCGTCCGGCACGGCGACGTCAAGTTCCTGTGGCGGCTGCTGGAGCAGATTCCGGCGGCGGCGGCCGCCACCGGGAACATCGGCGAGAGCGAGGCGGACATCAAATACGTACTGCCGATGCTCGACGACTACGTGCACGCCGGCGAGGGCAAGATCGCCGAGGCGTTGCGGCCGTTGTACATCGAATACCTGAGCACCCGCGACTGACCGCTCCCGGGCCTTCCGGCCAAACCCGCGGGCACCCGCGCCGTACGGTCGCGAAGCGAAAAGCCCACGCGCACAAGGCGACTCACAGATCGACCCCGGCGGCCTGGCCGGCTACCGGGGTCGATCGCGCTGCGGTGCGGCCTCAGCCGAGCAGCTTCCAGTCCTCCAGGCCGTCGTAGAGCGGGAAGTCCTGGGCCAGCTTGGACACTCGCGCGCGCAGGGACGCGAGGTCGGCGTTGCCCGCCAGCGCGGTGGCGATGATGTCGGACACCTCGGCGAATTCGGTGTCGCCGAAGCCGCGGGTGGCCAGCGCGGCGGTGCCGATGCGCAGGCCGGAGGTGACCATCGGCGGACGCGGGTCGAACGGAACAGCGTTGCGGTTCACCGTGATTCCGACCTCGTGCAGCAGATCCTCGCCCTGCTGGCCGTCCATCTGCGAGTTGCGCAGATCCACGAGCACCAGGTGCACATCGGTGCCGCCGGTCAGCACGGTGACGCCGTTACCGGCGACATCGGCGGCGGTCAGGCGCTCGGCCAGGATCTTGGCGCCGGACAGGGTGCGCTCCTGGCGCTGCTTGAACTCCTCGGTGCCCGCGATCTTGAAGGCGGCGGCCTTCGCGGCGATCACGTGCATGAGCGGACCGCCCTGCTGGCCCGGGAACACGGCGCTGTTGAGCTTCTTCGCGTATTCCTGCTTGGCCAGGATCAGACCCGAACGCGGACCACCGAGGGTCTTGTGCACGGTCGAGGACACCACATCCGCGTGCGGCACCGGCGAGGGGTGCAGACCGGCGGCGACCAGACCCGCGAAATGCGCCATATCGACCCAGAGGTAGGCGCCCACCTCGTCGGCGATCTCGCGGAAGGCCGCGAAGTCCAGGTGACGCGGGTAGGCCGACCAGCCGGCCACGATCACCTTCGGCCGGACCTCGCGCGCCTGCTTGCGCAGCTCGTCCATGTCGACGCGGTGGTCTTCCTTGCTCACCCCGTAGGCGTGCACCTCGTAGAGCTTGCCGGAGAAGTTGAGCCGCATCCCGTGGGTGAGGTGACCGCCGTGCGCCAGATCCAGGCCGAGCAGTTTCTCGCCCGGATTCATCAGCGACATCAGCACCGCGGCGTTGGCCTGCGCGCCCGAATGCGGCTGCACGTTGGCGAATTCGGCGCCGAACAACTCCTTGACCCGCTCGCGCGCGAGGTTCTCCACCACGTCGACGTGCTCACAACCGCCGTAGTAGCGGCGACCGGGATAACCCTCGGCGTATTTGTTGGTCAGCACGCTGCCCTGCGCCTGCAGCACCGCGCGCGGCACGAAGTTCTCGGAGGCGATCATCTCGAGGGTGTCGCGCTCACGGGCGAGTTCGCCCGCCATCGCGGCGGCGAGCTCGGGATCGAGATCGGCGAGCGACTGGGTGTTGACAGAGGGGGCGGTCGTCTGGGTCACGCGCACAGTCTATGTGGTGGCCCCCGGGCGCTCCGTCGTGGCCCGCAACGGCACCGGGCGCGGCGACCGCGATACCCGCCGAGATGTAATAGCGACTGCACACCGGCCGTTGCGCCCCCATAATCCGGGGCTGCCCGCTTCGTAAAAAAGGCGTAACATTCGCCGCGCTGTCGACGACTGTGACAGCGTCATCGACTCATTCGATCACATCAGGGGTTCACATGCTGTTTTTCACCGCGGGTACCGGTAACTCGATTCAGGACATGCTTTTCGCGATCCTGAAGTCCGCCTGCACCATCTCCTCCGGCGGCAACGCCGGTTGTGCGGGCTGGGGCGCGTAGTAGCGCCGAGACCCTTCGGCCGGATTCGCGAGTCGGGGCGCGGATCCGGTCGGTATTCGGAATCGGAATTCCGACGAATAGATCGATAGCCCCGAATCGGATAGTGCGATACCGATCACGGTCACCATTGTTTGCGCAGCGCCGCCGGGGTCAGCGGCTCGTCGAGCAGCCGGCCGAAGCGTGCCACCCGATCGCCGGCGTCGACCGCGCGATCCAGCCACCCGCCCAGCAGGCGATACCCCTCCACATAGGTGCTGATGTAGGCCCGCCACAGCGGTGAGGACAGAAAGCGCAGGGACTGCCGCGCGCGTTCGGGGGTGGTCAGACTCCAGCGCTGCAGGAATTCGGCGACCTCGTCGGCGCCGCGACCGCGATCGTGCAGCAGCAGCGCCGCATCCTGGCGGACCGCGAGCAGTTTCGCCGAGGCATTCGAGAGTCGTTGTGCGCGTTCGCCGTCGAATCGCAGACCGAGGTCGGCATAGATTTCCTGCGCCCAGATTCCCCAGTCCGGCCCGACGATCGATTTCAGCGCCAGATCCGCCAGCCCCTCGGCCATCAGACATTGCGGCGTATTCACCACGAACAACGTCTGTTCGTCCTGTCCGGCCGCGACGAGCCCCGCCTCTTTGCGGCAGTGTTCGGTGTGGTGGCCCGGATACGCCTCGTGCGCGATCAGCGCCGGCAACTGCGCCATATGTTGTTTGAGATCGGAATTGATCGCGACCCGGGAGCGGAAATTACCGAGGTAGTAATTGAACCCCGACCACGGTTTGTCACCGACGATCTCGTATTCCACCTGCTCGTGATCCGGCAGCGGATAGCGTTCGCGCACCAACTCGCGCAGTGCGCCCGAGAATGCCTGCACACATTCGGTGAGGCGGTGCGGCGGAATCTCGTCGGCGCGCCGATGCGCGGTCATCCGGTCCAGCAGCGGGCCGTCACCGGCCAGCACCTCGTCGAGTTGCCGATGCGCGTCCCGATAGTCCTCGACGTCGCCGAGTGCGATGTCGACGTCGAAATAGGACCGCACCTCGTCGATGAAGGAGATGTCGTCGCCGGCGAACTTGCGTCCGGAGCACTCCAGCGCCCGCAGGTGCGCCTCCAGGAATTCGGTGCGCTGCTCGCTCAGCCCGGCCTCGGGCAGTTCCTTGCGCAGGGCCACCGCCCGGTCCGCCAGCTCACGTGGCTGCGGCGCGGGCGCCGACTCCACGGCTCGGCGCAGCGCGGGATCGCCGGTGTAGGCGTCGACGAAGCCTGGTTCCAAGCGATCGAATGCCAGTCCCAGGCGCAGATATTCGGTGACGAGCGGATGCGCGTGCATGACATCCGACGATAGCCGCTTCCCTCTTCCCGGCCTCGTCGGCGACCGAAACCCGGCGGTGGGGAGAGAAATGTCACCGGGGGTTACCGGCGAGTAATAACACCCCGCGTTCGGCACGGTGCCCACCCCGAGGAGAATTCGCCTATGCGAGGACTGTCGAGCGCATTTCGCCGCGCCGGGCACGGCACAGGTTCACCGGTGACGTCGTTACGGGTGGTGGCACGCCCGCCCGGCGCGGGGTCTCCGGACCGGGAGTGTGCGTAGGTGGGCCGGATGAGCGAGCCGAGTCCGTATGTCGAATTCGATCGCAAACAATGGCGCACCCTGCGTAAATCGACTCCACTGATCCTCACCGAGGAAGAACTGATCGGCCTGCGTGGTCTCGGCGAGCAGATCGATCTCGAAGAAGTCGCCGAGGTCTATCTGCCGCTGGCCCGGTTGATCCACCTCCAGGTCGCCGCCCGGCAGCGACTGTTCGCCGCGACCGCGACCTTCCTGGGTGAAACCCACCCCGACCATCAGGTGCCGTTCGTCATCGGCATCGCGGGCAGCGTGGCGGTCGGCAAATCGACCACCGCCCGCGTATTGCAGGCACTGCTCGCACGCTGGGATCACCACCCGCGCGTCGACCTGGTGACCACCGACGGATTCCTCTATCCCACGGTCGAGCTCACCCGGCGCGGCATCATGCACCGCAAGGGTTTTCCGGAGAGCTACAACCGCCGCAAGCTGCTGCGTTTCGTCACCGAGGTCAAATCCGGTGCGCCCGAGGTGTGCGCCCCGATGTATTCGCATATCGCCTACGACATCCTGCCGGACCAGTTCCACTGCGTGCGCCAGCCCGACATCCTCATCATGGAGGGGCTCAACGTCCTGCAGACCGGGCCGCGGCTCATGGTCTCGGACCTGTTCGATTTCTCGATCTACGTCGACGCGCGCATCGAGAACATCGAGCGGTGGTACGTGGATCGTTTTCTCTCCCTGCGGAAAACGGCGTTCGCGGACCCGCAGTCGCATTTCCACCACTACGCGAAATTCAGCGATTCCGAGGCGACCATCGCCGCCCAGGAGATCTGGAACGCCACCAACCGGCCGAATCTGGTGGAGAACATCCTGCCGACGCGGCCGCGCGCAACCCTGGTGCTGCGCAAGGACTCCGACCACAGCATCAACCGGATCCGCCTGCGCAAACTCTGATCCGGTTCCACGTCACGCCGGCCAGGCCGCGTCGAGCCGGGCGGCGACATCGATGTCGCGGACGGCAGCGATATGCGGTTTGCGGATCTCGTTGGCCACATAGCGGGCGACGAACCGGCGGATCTCGTGATCGACGCTGGCCAGCAGCCGCAGCAGTTGGCCGCGCCGGGTCGTGGTGGCCACATCGATGCGCACATCGCCGGGGTGCGGTTCGGCGATGTCGATGACGATCCGCAGCGGTGCCGCGGTGCGGACCGTCAGGTGGACGTGGACGAAGCCGGTGACGTCGAAGCGGTGACGATCGACGGCCAGATCCAGCAGCAGATCGATATCGAGCGGTATGGCGAGCTCGAAACCGACGACCTCGCCGACCGAGCGTTCCAGTACCGGATCACCGAGCTGCACCTGCGCGGAGGCCTTCGCCAGATGTACCGGCCCCACCCCGATCGGGCCGAAATCGAATGCGCTGCCTGCCAATTGGGCGAAAACAGCGGCAATCCGCTGTTCGGAGGCGGCATAGGCCACGAATCGCCGGCCGAATTCGGCATAGGTGACGTAGGGCACCGGCGTTCCGGCCACCTCCGTCGCACCGCCCGGCCCGGCCCGCATCTCGCTCATGTTCGCGACGGTACGCGAGCGCGGCGCCGGATCGGGGGATGATCTTGCAATGCAATACATCCTGCGCCGGGCCGTTATCTGCGGCCCGTCCGCTCACACCCCGTAACGGCGATGGCGTGCGGCGTAGTCGCGCAGTGCGCGCAGGAAGTCGACACGGCGGAACTCCGGCCAGTAGGCCTCGGTGAACCAGATCTCGGAGTAGGCGCTCTGCCACAGCAGGAAACCCGAGAGCCGCTGCTCCCCCGAGGTGCGGATGACCAGATCCGGATCGGGCTGGCCCGAGGTGTAGAGATGCTGGCCGATGGCGTTGACCGTGATCGACTGCACGAGGTCCTCACCGGTCTCCCCGGCCGCGATCTCCTGCCGGACCAGCGAGCGCACCGCGTCGGCGATCTCCTGGCGGCCGCCGTAGCCGATGGCCACGTTCACGTGCACACCACCGCGACCGTGCGTTTCGTCGGCCGCCTTCTCCATGCGGCGCGCGACGTCCTCGGGCAGGCCCTTCAGCGACCCGACGATGCGCACACCCCAGTTGTTCTCCGGTGCGGACAGTTCCTCGACCACATCGGTGATCACCTCGAACAGGGTTTCCAGTTCGTCGGCCGAGCGGCTGAGATTCTCGGTCGACAGCAGATACACCGTCACCATCTCGATGCCCTCGGCCTGACACCAGCCGACCAGTTCGGCGATCTTCAGCGCACCCACCCGGTGGCCGTGGGTGACGTCGGTGAAGCCGTTCTCCCGCGCCCAGCGGCGATTTCCGTCACAGACGACCGCGACGTGACGCGGATGCTGTTTGCCTGCCAGCTGTTTCGACAGCTGCGCCTCGTAGATGCGATAGGGCAGGCTGCGCACCTTACCGCTGAGCACCCGACTAGCAAGCTTCACGGCTGCCAACCTTATCCACCTCTCGCGTGCCGCCCGAGTTCTCCGCCAATTCTGCTGCGCAGTGAGGGCAGCGGACGCCACGATCAGTTCCCCGGTTCCGGTCGACCCTATCGCGGCGGCGTCCGGCACGCGGAGCCTACTGCCGGTACAGTGACTGGAGAACTAACCTACGCAACCGTAGGTTACTCAGGAGGTAACCAGTGTCCGAACGGGTGAGCTCGGCGAATCCGGTCCTCGGGAAGGTGTCCGCGCTCGAGCATCTGGCCGAGGAGGGTCTGCGCACCCTGGCCGTCAAGCCGCGGATGCGCGGCTGGATCCACACCTACGCGGTCGGCGTCGCGGCGGTCGCCGTGGCCGTGCTGGTCGCCGCCGCCGCGACCGTGTCCGCGACCGCGGGCTGGTCGACACTGGTCTACGGCGTGACCGTCTGCGGCATCTTCGGCATCAGCGCGATCTACCACCGGGTGACCTGGCAGTCCGCGCGCACCCGGACTCGCATGAAGCGCGCCGACCATTCGATGATCTTCCTGTTCATCGCCGGCAGCTACACCCCGTTCGCCCTGCTGGGACTGCCCGGCCGCACCGGGATCACCCTGCTGAGCGTGGTCTGGGCCGGCGCCGTGGCCGGGGTGGCGTTGAAAGTGCTGTGGCCGACCGCGCCGCGCTGGGTCGGGGTGCCGCTGTATCTGCTGCTGGGCTGGGCCATCGTGCCGGTCGCGGCGACACTGACCCACAACGTGGGTGTCACGCCGATGGTGCTGCTGTTGATCGGCGGCATCGCCTACAGCGTGGGGGCGATCCTGTACGCCGCCAAATGGCCGAATCCGTGGCCGGAGGTCTTCGGTCACCACGAATTCTTCCATGCGGCAACGGTTCTCGCGGCCCTGTGCCATTACGTCGCGATCTGGTTGGTCGTATTCTCGTAGGGCAAGATCACCGGTTACCTGCCACGGCCACACGCGCGGGTTCTATGCTCGTTCGTGCTGTCCGTCCGAAACCGGTAACACCGAACCACACCACTGCCAGGGGCTATGACCAGTCGACTCGTGCTCTGGGCCCTGCGTGCGCGCTGGGGCCTTTCGACGGTGGTGATGGTATGCAACCTCGGCGGCCTCGCGGTCATCGTAGTCGAATTGTGGCTGAGCGGATTTCTCGGCAACCTCGGCGAGGACTGGCTCGGCGCGGTCGCCCAGACCGCGATCTACCCGGTGATCGGCGCACTGGCCGGCATCGTGCTGGCGGTGCGCGACCGGGTGTACTACTTCAGCTGGATCGACCAGACCCGCCGGCCCACCCGGCCCGAAGCCGAGCGGCTGCTGAAGCTGCCCATCGCGATCACCGTCCGGGCGCTGGCCATCTGGATACCGGGCGTCGCCATCGCCACGGCACTGTTCGCCCAGGTGGTGCCCACCCGGGCCCTGTGGGCGATCGGCGCGATGTTCTTCCTGGGCGGGCTGGAGTCGGCGGGCTTCACCTTCCTGGTGGTGGACCGGCTCATCCGGCCGACGATTCCGGTGATCGCGCGGGTGCTCGGCGGTACCTCGCACTGGAGTGCCACCGTGCTCAACCGGCTGGTCATCTCCTGGGCGGTGGCCGGGGCGATGCCGCTGCTGATGCTGATCACCGTCCTCGGCGATCCGGTCGCCGACGCCACCGACCGGGTGCGGACCGCGCTGTACATGTCGCTGGTCGGCCTGCTGGTCGGGGCGCTGACCACCGCCACCCTGGCGCGATCGGTGGCGGCGCCGCTCGGGACGCTGCGGCGCGCGCTGGACCGGATCGCGCGCGGCGAACTGTCCGCGCGGGTGCCGATCACCAGCGCCAGTGAGATCGGGCGCCTGGAACTGTCGGTGAACGAGCTGGCCGAGAATCTGTCCGAACGCGAACGCATGCGCGATGTCTTCGGCCGCCACGTCGGCAACGAGGTGGCCGAACGCGCGCTGGCCGGTGGTCTCGACCTGACCGGCGACGTGCGGGTGGTGACCGCGCTGTTCGTCGATGTGACCGGGTCGGTGGAGATGTCCACCGAACTCGCGCCGCGGGAATTCGTCGACCAGCTGAACCGGTTGCTGGCCGTGGTGGTCTCGGCGACCGAGGACAACGGCGGGCTGGTCAACAAATTCGAGGGCGACGCGGCACTGTGCATCTTCGGCGCGCCGATCGCCTTGGGCGACAACGCGACTCCCGCTCTGCGCGCCGCCCGGCGCATTCGCGACGAGGTTGCCCTCGGCGGCGAATTCGATATCGGAATCGGCCTGGCGCGCGGCAGCGTCTTCGCCGGAGACGTCGGCACCGACACCCGGCTGGAATTCACCGTGATCGGGGACGCGGTCAACGAGGCCTCCCGGCTCACCACCGAGGCCAAGGAGGTCCCGCGCCGGATCCTGGCCAGCCAGGCCGTGATCGACGCGGCGACCGAATCCGAACGTTCGCGCTGGGTGCTCTACGACAAGATCCAGCTGCGGGGCCGGCGGGAGCCGACGGCGTGCTGGACCGATCGCAAACCGGTGGGGTTGGGCGCGACCGCTCCGATCGAGGAGTGAGGGCGGAGGCGCCGGGCCGGATGCCGCGCACCGCTCGTCACGCGGCCCTTTGGCGGCCTTCGATTCGACCACGCCGTGGACTCGCTCGTCCCGGCCGAGGAGGAGCGGGCCGCTCGGTCGGCCGGCTGCGGACCGCCGGTACTTCGCCGCTGATTTCGTCGCCGCCGAGCGGCTCTAGGGGCCGGGATCAGGAACCTACGAGCGCAGCGCGCACCTCTTGCGGTTCCGATACCGGTAGGTCGCACACGATGCCGCGGCAGACGTAGGCCGCGGGTGCGCCGCCCCGGGCGGGTCGATCCGTGAGCAGTGGGACCGAATCGGATTGCCCCGCAACGACCACCGCACCTCCGGGAGCGAAACGACGTGCGGTGCGCAGCAATTCGGCCGTCGCCGCGGTGTCGGACGATTGCGAGATCGCGATCTGGATCGGCCCGGCCAGCGCGGCTTCGGCGACGCTGAGCCACTGCCCGCCGGAGCGCGGCGCCCGGGCCAGGACGATGGCGCCGGCGTCGAGCGTGACATCGGCCAGCGTGCGGTAGCGTGCCGCGCGGTCCGGGGCGCTCAGGGCAGAGGCGGTGAGCAGGGTTTCGGCGAAGGTGGAGGCCCCGGCCGGGGTCGCCCCGTCGAGCGGATCACGCGGCCGGGCGACGAGTTGCTCCGCATCGGCGGCCGTGTCGAACCAGCTGCCGGGTTGCGCCGGATCCTCGAAAAGGGTTGCGGCGGTATCGATCAGCTGCTGCGCGACTTCGAGCCAGGACAGTTCCCCGGTGGCCTGGTGCAGGGCCAGCAGTCCGGTCGCCAGCCACGCGTAGTCCTCGAGCACACCGGGCGCGTTACCGGTCGCGCCGCCCAGTGAGGCCCGCACCAGACGGCCGTCGACGAGATGCCGGTCCAGCAGGTACCGCGCGCATCGGGCCGCGGCGTCGATCCATTCCGGCCGGTCGTGGGCGGCGCCGGCCTCGGCGAGGGCGGTGATCGCGATGCCGTTCCAGGCGGTGACCACCTTGTCGTCGCGCTCGGGTTGCGGCCGCCGGTCCCGCACCGCGCGCAGCCGCTGCCGGATGTCGTCGAAGCGGCGGGCGTCGGCGGGGTCCGCCCCCGGGCCGGTGCCCGGGTCGGTGTATCGGGTGAGCACGGAGGTGCCGTGTTCGAACGTGCCCTCGGCAGTCACACCGAATTTCGCTGCGGCCCAAGGGCCGTCCTCGGAACCGAGTGCATCCGTGAGCTGCTGCGGCGTCCACACATAGGTAGCGCCTTCGATACCGGGCGCACCCGGCTCCACGTGGGTGTCGGCGTCGAAGGCCGAGGCGAATCCACCCTCGGCGGTCAGCAGATCGGTGAGCAGGAAGGCAGCGGTCTCCTCGGTGATCCGTTGCGGCAGTGGGTCACCCGCATCCGGAGCGCCGCTCGCCTCCAGCCGCGCCAGATGCGCGTAGGCACGCAGCAGTTGCGCATTGTCGTAGAGCATCTTCTCGAAATGCGGGACCACCCACGCGGCATCGACCGAGTAACGGGCGAACCCGCCGCGCAGCTGATCGTAGATACCCCCGCGGGCCATGGCGGCGCAGGTCAGCGAAACCGCCTGTCGCGCAGCATCTTCCCCGGTGCGCTCGTAATGGCGCAGCAGCCCCTCCAACAGCGCCGACGGCGGGAACTTCGGCGCCCCGCCGAATCCGGCGTAGCGCTCGTCGACATCGCGCAGCACCGTCGCGACCGCATGCGCGAGCAGTTCCGACGTGACGGTCAGCTCACTCGCGGGCAGTCCGGCACCCTGGTCCCGCAGCGCCTGCGCCACCTGACCGGCGGCCTGGTCGACCTCGTCGCGGCGATTGGTCCAGGTGTCGGTGACCGCGGTCAGCAGCTGAGTGAACGACGGCATACCGCCGCGCGGCGACTTCGGATAGTAGGTGCCGCAGTAGAACGGCTCCCCGGCCGGCGTGAGGAAACACGTCATCGGCCAGCCACCCTGCCCGGTCATCGCGACCGTCGCGGACATGTACACCGCGTCTATATCGGGCCGCTCCTCACGATCGACCTTCACACAGACGAAATTCGCGTTCATCAACTCGGCGGTGGCCGGATCGGCGAACGATTCGTGGGCCATCACATGACACCAGTGACACGAGGCGTAACCGACCGACAACAGGATCGGCACGTCCCGCGCTCGCGCCTCCTCGAGCGCCTCGACACCCCATTCCCGCCAGTCGACCGGGTTGTCGGCATGCTGGCGCAGGTAGGGCGATGTCGCGTCGGCCAAGCGATTCATGGCTCCACCCTCCCACAGGACCGACACCCGGCGACACCCGTCGACTGGGCAGCCGAGCCGCACGGCCGCGCGCGATATTCCTCGACGCTCTACTCGGGCGGGGGCAGTAATGGTCCGAGGGGGCCGAGGTCGATGTTGAGGTCTTCCGGGGTGAGGCCGAAGTGTTCGCGGAGTTCCTCCATGCGTTGTTCGAGCAGCATCAGGGTGGTTCCGATGCGCTCGACCTGGGTGTCGGTGAGGTCGCCGGCGTCGACGCGGCGCAGTGCCTGGCGCTCCATCAGCTGGCGCAGCAGCTCCACCAGGGTGAGCACGAGGGTGACCAGGCCGCGCTCGACGGATTCCGGGTCGGTGTCGATACGCGGTGGGATACCGCCGAATTCAGTCATCGGCGTGCTTGTCGGGTGATGCGGACAAGGCCGGCGGAAACAGGGTGCTGATCGAGGAGATGAGGGCGCGCAGGGAGATCTGCACCAGATCCACATCGGCGATGGCGAGTCTGATATCGCCGGTGATGATCACACCGCCTGCCAGCACCCGGTCCAGGAGGTCCACCAGCGCGATACGCCGCTCGGTGTCGACGCCGCGATCGGGCGGTGACGTGCCGGCGCGCGTCATGTCGGCCCGAGTCATGTCGGCTCGCGTTGCACGCCCGCGAACGAATACGGCGGCCACGGACCGGTGAGTTCGAGCCGGATGCCGGGGAATTCGGCGCCGAGCGCGGTGACGGTCGCCGTGAAGTCCTCGGTCCGGTCGTCGTCGACGAGGTAGGTGCCGTTGAGCACCATCCAGTCGCGCCGGCCGCTCACCGCCGGATCGGTCAGCGGCTGACATCGTCCGGCCGCGGCCCGGCGCAGCAACCGCTCGTGCACCTGCGCCGCCCGCTCGGCCGCGTCGCGTTCGACGGTTTCCTGCGCGGACAATTGCGCGCGCCGCCGGGCCAGATAGGCCGCGCCCGGCGTCATCGCGCCGGCGTCGGCCTTCGCCTCGGCCACGGCGGCGGTGAGGGTGGCGCGGTCACCGTACGCGCGCACTCCCCACTCGGTGCGCCCGCTCACCAATTCCAGCGCAGCGGCGAAATCCGCTCGCCTTTCGTCGAGCAACTCCCGCACCCGGTCGTCGTCGCGGAAGACGGTGGCCAGCCGCAGCGGCACGGCCGGACCTCCGCGCACCACCGCCGAGACCACCGCGTCGTGGGCCCGCGCCGTCGCCTCCAGCCAGTCCAGATCCTCGAAGTTCCGGCGCAGCGGCTCCTCGCCGAACACGTCCAGCGGCACCGAGCCGACGATCGCGGTGAGATCGCCCGAAACAACCGCGCGCACCGACTCTCCCGCGACTCCGGCCGGCCCGTCGGGCTCGACGCCGTCGTCGCGAGACGCCGCCACGGCGTACAACCAGACCGCCCGATCACCGGTCACGGCCGGTCCTTCGCGGCTCGCGGGCACGTTCGATGGGCTCCGGGCGTTCGGCTGCCGCTTCCAATTGGGCGATCCGCTCGCGAAGTTTCCGATTCTCGAGTTCCAGGTCGTTGTCCTGCTTCTCCAGCGTGTGCGCCTTGCTGTTGAGCCAGGGATCGGTCTCCCACCAGTCGATGCCCACCGACTTGGCCGTCTCCAACGAGGCGATCACCAACCGCAGCTTGATGGTGAGCAGTTCGATGTCGAGAAGATTGACCTGGATATCGCCCGCGATCACCAGACCCTTGTCGAGGACTCGTTCCAGGATGTCGGCGAGGTTGGTCGAGTGCCCGCCGCCACCCCCACCGCCGAAGGGCTGCGGCGCGTACGACTCACCTCCGACTACCGTCATCACCGCCCCCTCGGGGCGATGTCGGTGCTACCGCGGTGGTAGCGCCCGGTTCTGCGATAGGCCAGCAGATTCTCGTCGAAATCGATCTCCACCTGATAGGTCGCCATGATGTCCGCCGACGAGGGGATACGGCGATCCTCGAGCACCTCGATCTCCACCAGCCAGCCGTCGTCGGTCGGCTCCACGCTCGTGACGCCCTGGAGCTGGTTCGATGTCAGTTCCGCGAGGCATTCGAGCGCGACCCCGGCGGCCTGCGCCGCGGTCAGGGGCGGTTGTTCGTCCGATGTCTGGGCATCGTCGGGGATGGTGTCGCGGGCCACGGGAGTCACTTCTTCCGGTCGGTCGGACCTACCTCGGACCGGTCATCCGATTCAGGATCTCTTGCTGCGCTTGCGCGGCCTCCTCCGCGGATATCTCACCGGCGGCCGCGGCACGGTCGATGTCCTCGAGCTCGCGCCGCAACCGCACGGGATCGTGCATTTGCTGTTCGACCTGCTCCTGGATCAATTCACTCAGCCAGATCACGCCACGAACCGGCGCGGCGGGGAGCAGGAGTATCGATGAGATCAGGCCCATGCCTCACCCCTCCGGTGCCCGCTTCGTCACGAAGTCGTAGGCCGCCATCGGTCCGAGCAGACTCAACTCGACCCGGCCGTCCCATTCCGACATGAGCCGGCGCAGCAACTCCTCCAGTTCGTCCTGCCGGGCCGTTTCGACCAATGCCGCTACGTGAACGGCATCCTCTTCGTGGGTGGGGTCGCGCAGATTGACCATCGCGTCGAGTTTCTCGAGTTCGGAAGCCACCTTGCGGGTGTCCTCGGCACGCTTCGTCTCGATGGCCTGATTGATCATCTCGCCCAGCATGATTCGCTCGTTGCGGGTCGCGTCCTCCGATTTCCCGCGGATCTCGTCTCGCAGGCGGGCGGCGTCGGCATTCTCGTCGAGCAGTTCGCGCAGAATCGCATCCTCGACATAACGCCCTCTGATGACGAACTGCACCCGTCCCTCGAGTTCCACCAGTGCCGCGTGGAATTCGTCCTCGTTCGCCTCGAGCAGTTCATTTTCCACCGCATCGGCATCGGTCATGACCGCGCCGAACCGCAGCGGCAGCACGGGAGCCACCGCCGCGGACCCGTCGAGAAGTTTCTCGTGGGCGGTGAGGTCCTGGGGTGTGCCCAGGGGGCGATCGGAGGCGAGCGGACTGACCAGCGCGGCGATGTCGCCGTGCCGCACGACCGTGACTTCACCCGGTGGATCGCCGACTCCGGTGGCGTGCGGCTGCGGCTCCACGTCGGCGGGCACGATGCCGTAGACGTATACGGCTGTTGTCTCGGCGGCCATCACCGCTCCTCCCGCTTGGAGGGCCGGTGCACCGTCTGCCGCTTCTCCTGCACATCGCCGAGGAAGTCCGCGACCTTCTTGCCCGCCGCGTCGAGTGCGCCCTTCGTCTTGTGCTCGGCCGCGCCTTCGGTGACCTCGCCGACGATGTCGGTGATCCCCTTCGGCTCACTGGTCGAGATCTCGAGCCGGTTCACCGCTTCGGCGAATCGCAGATATGTGTCGACACTGGCGACCACGACGCGCGCGTCGATGGTCACCAATTCGATGCCCACCAGCGACACCCGGGCGAACGCGTCGATCACCAGGCCTTTGTCGAGGATGGTGTCGATTACATCGGCCAGGCTGGACGAGTTCGGCCGGGCCATGGTGCCGGCTCCGCCTCCGCCTCCGCCGCCGCCTCCCGCGGGTTCGATCGTCATCTTCTTGCTCCTCCGCTCACACGTGGGCGGCGAGTGACCGAGCTCTTGCGGGCGGCCGTTCGGCGGCGAGGCGGCTCCGGTTCTTCCTCCTCGTCGGAATCGCGCTGATCCTCGTCCTGCTCGTCGTCCTCGTCTTCCTCGTCTTCTTCTGCCTCATCCGGTTCTTCGTCGTCGAACGCTTCCTCGTCGGCGTTGTCCTCGTCGTGCTCTTCCTCGTCGGTGTCTTCCTCGTCGTGGTCTTCCTCCGCGGCGTTCTCTTCCTCTTCGCGCTGTCGCGCCGTCTCGTCGTCCTCCACGACCTTGCCGTCGCGGATTTCGCCGTGCCAGCCGACGATGTCGTCACCGTGCAGGACCGCATCGGTCATGACATGGCGCTGAAAGTGCTTGAGCTCCAACCGGCATCGGCGACCGGCGGCACGCCATATATTGGCGGTCTTCTCGAACACGCCCTGCGGGTGATACTCGAGCACCACCAGAATCCGCGTGAGGTTCGGGGTGAGCTCGTAGAAGCCGACAGCTCCGTCGATATAGCCCTTGGCGCCCTTGGAACGCCACACGATTCGCTCGAACGGAATCTGCTCGATGATCGTCGACTCCCACGTTCGCCTCGACCAGAACACCTTGCCGGTCCAGCTGAGTTTCTCGTCGGAGACCTGCTCGACCTGCTCGAGCTTCTTGGTGAATTTCGGGAAGTCGGCGAATTGCGTCCACTGGTCGTAGGCCAGATCGATCGGCACACCGACATCGATCTCCTCGACGATATTGGTCAGCTTGAGCTTCTTTCCCCCGCCGCCTTTGCCACCACCCCCGGTCAGCGAATTCTTGATCGATTCGAACGTCTGCCCGGCCGAGTGCTTGAGTTTGCTCATACCTCCGCTCATGACGGCCTGCAGTGGGGAACCGCCGCCGGCCAGCTTGTCGACGCCGGTCACCGCCGCGATCAGATTTCCTTCGCCACCCGCGTAGTCGTTCAACCGGCCGGCGGTCTTCGAGACCCGGTTCGAGAGCCCTTGCACCGCGCGTTCGGCCAGCGTCCCCGCGAGGTTCTGCACCGACTGTTGGAGCGGGCCGGCCGCCTGAGCCGTTTTCGCCATCGCACTCACCTCCTCGTGCGGCGCACGGGCGGTTCGTCGGAATCGGAACCGCTACGGCGTCGGCTGACCGAAACAGGTTTGCGTTCCGCGGATTTGCGAGCCGTAGTCCCGGAGGTGGATTTGCGAGCCGTAGTCCCGGAGGTCGTCTTCCGCGCGCGTTTGGATGCGGGCTTGCGTGCCCGCGGGGCGGCCGGCTTCCGGTCTTCCTCCTCCTCTTCGCCGGAATCGACGTCCTCGAGATCGTCGTCGGAAGACGCCGCGCCCGCGCTCCGGACGTCCTCGTCCTCGTCCTCGTCCTCCGGCTCCGCGTCCGATGCTCGGTCGCTGTCCTTGCCCGCCAACAAGTCGCCGGTCAGTAGGGACGAGCCCTGCTGCAGCCTGGTGTTGAGCGAGTCGAGCTGGTTGCTCGCGGCAGTCACCGCGGCGGATCGTGCCGCGCCCAGCAATTCGTCGCGCACGGTATCGGTGAGTTGGGTCAGGTCCGCCGACGATTTGAGCAGCGAGGTCCCCCGCTCCAGCAACTCACCGGGAATATCCGACGAACGTTTCGCCATCATCGCCCCCGCCACCCCCAGCGCGAACCGCATCTTGCGTGTTCGGCCCAGCAAATAACCTATGCCCACCCCTACAGCAATGCTTGTGCCACCTTTCATGGCCTTCTCCTCGTTTGCTCGACACGCCTGCACGGCCGCACTGCCGCGGGATGGGTCGAGCGATGAGACCCCGATGTTTGGAGTAAGCCACGTCACAGATGGCCTTATATCAGCGTATACCCAGCTATCCCCGCTGTCGGCCATTAGCCGGAGGGACTTCCGGCATATCGATCAGTGCAGTCGACGGGTACGCCGACGTGGGCGCAGCACTCGCACCGCCCGCCGCCAACCGCGCGGTGTAACGACGAATCGCACCGGCCCGTCGAATCGGTCCGTCGGGTCGAACCCGGACGCAGGGGTACGGGCACGGCGGGCGGCCTCGTAGCGAGCCAGCCCCTCCTGGAACGCGACCGGGTCACCGCCGACGTCGGGGTGCTGGGTGCGCACGAACCGGCGGTAGGCCGCGCGGTCGGCGGCCGACCATCCGGCGCGCGCCGTCGGCGTCCGCGCCTCCCGGATCGGTTCGGGATCTCTGCTCGCCATCCCCTCCAGTATCACCACATCCATCGCGCCGAAACCGTGACCGTACGCACTGTCCGAAATGGGTACTCGGTGGCAATGGACGACAGCGCGCAGATTCGACCGGTACCGATGCGGCGGCGGCCCTGGTTCGCGGATCTGGAAGAAGCCGAACGACGTGGCGCCCACGGTAATGCCGGGCTCGGCTATTTCGACTGCGATTGCGAGATCTGCCACCGGCGGTTCCGGCCGGCTGCGGTCTGAAATCCATTGAGCGGGTTGCGGGTTCGAGTCCCACCCAGATGATCATCAGCCGGTAGCCCGCCGTTGACCGACCCGGGCGGGACCCCTGCGGTTCAGGCGCCTATCCCCCCGGCCAGCACGGGCCAGGAATCGTGGAGATCGGCCTCGAACAGTCCCCAGGTGTGGGAACCTTCGGGCCGGTCCACGTACACCGCCGGAACGCCGAGTTGTCCGAGCCGCCCGGCGAACGCACCGGTGCACGCACTCGCGACAGCCTCCACCGGTGGGAACGGCAACCCTCGGTCGATACCGCCCGGGATGCCGGACGCCGCCGACAGGTAGATGGCCTTCCCGGCCAGCGCACCGGCCCGCGCGAACGCGTCGTGCGCGGGCCATGCCTCGGTGCCCGGCAGGCCCCACATATTGCCCGGATTACCGCCGCCCCGCACCACCTGCGCACTCACCATCGCTACCCCGGCCGGATCGTTCGACCACGGACACCCGCTGTAGGAGGCCACCGCGCCGAAGCGCTCCGGCGCCTGGATGGCGAGGTCCACGGCCGACGCCGCGCTCATCGACACCCCGGCGATCGCATTGCGGCCGGTGGTACCCAGCTGCGCGTCGACGACGTCGGGCAGTTCCCGGGTGAGGTAGCTCTGCCAGCGGTTGCGTCCCATCACCGGATCGTCGGCGATCCAGTCGGTGTACATACTGTTGGGTCCGCCGACCGGCATCACGACATTGACGTGCTTGTCGGCGAAGAACGCCCGCACATCGGTGTCGTCCCACCAGGAGATGTTGTCGACACCGCCGCCGATGCCGGTGAGCAGATACAGCGTGGGCGCCGGTCCGCCGCCGGCCGCGCGGATCACCCGATTCGTGATCACCCGGTCCATCGATGGCGAATACACGTCCATCTCGACCGCCGCCGGACCCAGCGGATGTTCGTCCACCACATGCGCCGCCGGGGCCGCCGCGGCCGAACTCGCCGCGAGAGCACCCCCGGCGACGACCGCACACACCATTGCGAGAACTCGCGTGATTACCGTCACGACAAGGGACTACCCCATCATGATCATCGCTAATGCGGCCGAACCCGTGACCGGCCGTGTTCGGCCGGTCACGGGCAGGGAATCAGCCGAGACGCGCCTCGATCGCCTCGATGATGCGCGGCCGCAGCTCCCGGGCGCTGATCACCGCGTCCACCGAGCCGACCTCGACGGCGCGGTGGATGTTGTGCACCCGGTCGAACTCGGCGGCGACCTCACCCAGCTTCTCGGCGCGCACCTGCGAGCGGACCTCGTCGAGTTCGGCGGACAGCTCCGCACGCTCGGTACCCGACGCGTTCGCGACCCGCGACTCCAGTTCACGCACCCGCGAATCCGAGGCGGTGCGGGTGTTGACGTCCCCGGCGAACACCACGGCCGCCGCCGGAGCGCCACCGAGCACCGAGGCGAACGAACCCTCCAGCGCGAGCACGGTCATATTCGGGTTCAGCGCCTTCGAGAACACCACGAACGCACCGCCGTGGTAGCGCGAGATCACGCAGAACACGATGGGCCCGCGGAAGTTCACGATCGCGCGGCCGATTTCGGCACCGTATTCGAGCTGCAACTTGCGCATCGACTCCGGCGAGCCGTCGAAGCCGGACAGATTCGCCAGCACCACCAGCGGACGGTTGCCGCTGGCCGCGTTGATCGCGCGAGCCGCCTTCTTCGACGACCGCGGGAACAGGGTGCCCGCGGTGTAGGTGTCGGGTCCGTCGGTGGACGGGAAACCGCGCCGCGGCACACCCCGCGATTCGATACCCAGCAGGCAGACCGGAATTCCGCCCAGATGCGCGTCCTGGACGACGGCGGTCTCCGCGTCGGCCATACCCGCCCAGCGCTCCAGCACGGCGTGGTCCTGATCGGCCAGCGCCCGCATCACGGTGCGAATATCGAAGGGCTTCTTGCGATCCGGGTTCGCGGTCGCGGAGAAGATCTCGCCGACGGTCGTGAAATCGCTGTCGGGCACGGTGTGCGGGAAGGTGCACACATCGCGGTCGATCGGGTCGGTGGTCTGCGCGCGGCGCGGGCCCTGCTCCCCGGGGGCGATGTAGGTGTGGTCGTAGTGCGACATCAGCACATCGCGAGCCCCGGCCAGATTCGGCGCCCAGTACTGCGCCTGACCGTTCGGCCCCATCACGCGGTCGTAGCCGCCGATGCCGAAGTTGTCCTCGGCCGACACACCACCGGAGAAGTCCAGCGCCTGCTTACCGGTCAGCACCATCGCCGAATCCGGCGTCATCACCAGAATGCCCTTGGTGTGCATGAGCATCGTCGCCTCGGCGTTCCAGTACGGCTGCGCGCCGACGTTGATGCCGGAGACCACGATGTTGATCTCGCCGCCGTCCTGGGTGAATTCGACGATGCGCTTGAGCGCCGCCGCCACCCAGTCCATGTTCTCCGTACCGGACTTCATCGAGATCCGGGCGCCGGAGGACAGCGCGTACCACTCCAGCGGCACCTGCATCTGCTCGGCCAGATCCAGCGCCGCGATCACCCGGCGGCATTCCGGCTCCGACAGCGCGCCCAGCGACTTGGTCGGATCGCCGAGCAGCACCACGCGGGTGATGCCATCGGGATGCCGGTCGGTCGGCGTGGTCACCACACCGGCGACCATCGCGGCGGTGTTGCGGCCCTTGGGCCGGTCGACCGGGACGAGGGCGTGCTCGGCGTCGAGGTCGTATTCGGCGAAAGTGCCGAGCAGACTTGTCAATTCGTACGGGTACACGGTGCCGCGACTGGCCGCCCGCAGCACCTTCTGGCGGTACTCGTCGAGCGGTTCGACCGGATCGTCGGTGCGCTCGCCGACGGTGACCTCGGTGCCGCCGGTGGCATCGAACCGGATGCGCACGACGATCTTGACCAGCTCACCGGTCTGCGCGTCGGGCTGACGGGCGATGAGCAGGATCTCCTCCAGCCCGGCGCCCGCGGTGGCCGGTTCCACGCGACCGACGATGGTGTCCAGTTCGGCCCGGGACACATCCAGCGGCGGCCAGATGTAGAGCACGATCCGGTTGGTGTGGAAGCGCTTGGCCGAGGGCCGCCGCGACTGTGCCCGGCGGATCGAGTCGACGCAGGTCGCGACCGTGCTCTCGGCGGTCGGCAGCGACAGCAGCCGGCCCTCGTGATCGCGCAGCGCGGTCAGGTCGCGGACCTGCGCGAAAGCGACCAGCCGCTCGTCGGCGGGGTTCTCCTTCGCGACACCCCGGAACAGGTAGACCTCCTCGTCGGAGGACGGCAGCCGGGTGAGATCGAATTTGCGCAGGCGGCGCATCTGCATCCGCTCGGCGATATAGGGGTGCAGACCGCGGATGAGCCGCTCCTCGGCCAGACCGGTCGCCGACGGGCGGAAGGTGAAGTGGTGGTGCATCACCGCGCCGTTGCTGCCCGCGACGGTGGCCGTGATCCGATTCACCTGGTTGGGCAGCGACCGGGCGCCGAGCACTTCCTGCAGGGCGGCGGCCATCGCGTCGAAGTCCTCCGGCTGGTTCTCCCAGCCGAGGTAGATGTCGGCCTCGATGGACGCGGCGCCACCGGCCAGTTCGGTGAGCCCGCTCAGCACCGTGTCGAGCGCGTCGAAACTGACGGCCGCAGAGACCAGATTCACACCGCGGCGTTCGGCGACCACGAAGGTGCAGCCGTCCACGTTCTGGGTGCGAACGTCGGTCAGGCCCTTGTTGCCGTAGTACCGCCGGGTCAGCACCTCGAGCATGACGGTGTTGTCCGGGTTGCCCCGCACCAGCCGCTGGGCCAGCAATCGCACCAGCGGTTCGGTGCTGCGCACCATTTCGGCGATGCGATCGGCGCGGTCCGCGGCATCCGGATGCGCGTCCAGATGGCTCAGATGCTTACGGACCGTGGTGTAGACGCGGGCGCGGTTGCGGCGCAGCAGCGGCTGGCCGTACCAGGCGTAGACCACGCCACGGGTGATGTCGGCGATCACCGGGAAGCGCACCTGGGTGGCGGCCACCAGCCGCTCCAGCGCCAGGCCCACCGGCTCCCGCAGCACCCGATCCGGCACCGGCTCGCCCAGCCATTCGCGCAGCAGCGTGGTGACGACGGTGACCGTGTCGGACGGGCGCTGCTGGGCGAGGAAGATCCGGAAGACCGCGGCCTCGAGGTCCGGGGTGCGTTCCAGGTCGGCGACGCCGTAGTGCGCCAGCGCCTTCGACAGCTTGGCCCGGTAGGACTCCGGCAGTCCGGCACGCTCGACGTCGAGGCTCTGCAGATAGGTGTGGAAGTACTCGCGGGCGCTGTGGACGTGGCCGTGGCCGGCGTCCTCACCCCAGAACTGGCTCAGCTCGGCGAGATCGGTGAAGACCTCGATCAGGTCCAGTTCCTCGGCGAGCGGGCGGCGGTTGTCCGCGATCGCGGCGCGGCGCGCGGCCATGTAGTCCGCCAGGACACGTCCGCCGTCGTGCGGGTCGACGTCGAAACCGAGCAGCAGCCCGCGCAGATCCTCCTGGCCGCGAACCGTGCGCTCCTGCGCCAGCACCTCGGTGGGCGCGGCGGGCAGATCCAGCTCGACCGATTCGACCGCGGCGGACTCGTCGGCCTGCTCGTCGTCGGCGATCGGTTCCAGCCGCAGCAGCGGCGCACCGGCCTCGACCTGCGAGCCGACCGAGACGCTGCATTCCTTGAGGCGCGCCTTGAACGGCGAGCGCAGCACGGTCTCCATCTTCATGGACTCGAGGACCAGGACGGGCGCACCCGCCTCGACCTCGTCGCCGACCTCGAGCGGCTTGGCGACGACCAGCGCGGGCGCCGGCGAGCGCACCACACCGCCCTCGTCACGGCTCACCCGATGCGTCACGCCGTCGACATCCACCACGTGGGTGGGGCCGTGCGTGCCGGTGACCAGCCGATACCGGGTGCCGTTGACCACGATCTGACCGGTGTGCCGGTCGAAGCGCTCCAGATCGACATCCGCGGTGACGACCTCACCGGCCGCCTCGATGCCGATCCGGAATCGGTGCGCACCGACCCGCGCGACCCGCAGGCGGTAGCTCGCGCCACGCAGCTTCAGATCCAGCGGACGGCCGCTCTCGTGCTGCACCTGCGGGCGGCCACCGGCGGCGGTGGACAGCAGCCGATGCCGCTCGGCCCGCTCCTCTTCCTCGTAGGCGTCGATGGCCGCGGCGGCCAGCGCGACCGCGGTGTGCCGCTGGGCCACCAGCCGGCCCTCGCCGCGCACGCGATCGATCCAGCCGGTGTCGGCGCTGGCGTCGATGACCTCGGGCTGGTCGAGCAGGTCCAGGACGAAACTCTTGTTGGTCGCGCCGCCCTCGATGATCACGCGGGTCTCGCCGACCGCACGGCGCAGCCGGCCCAGGGCCTCCTCGCGATCGCGGCCGTAGGCGATGATCTTGGCGATCATCGAGTCGAAGTCGGCGGGGATGGTGTCGCCCTCGCTGACACCGGTGTCGACGCGGATACCCGGTCCGGCCGGCAGATCGAGCAGGGCGATGCGGCCCGGCGCCGGAGCGAAGTCGCGGTCGGGATCCTCGGCGTTGAGGCGGGCCTCGATGGCGTGCCCGCGTTCGGCCGGCGGCTCACCCTCGAGCCGTCCGCCGGAGGCGACGTGCAACTGGGCACGGACCAGGTCGAACCCGGTGGTGTACTCGGTGATCGGGTGCTCGACCTGCAGGCGGGTGTTGACCTCCAGGAAGGCGAACAGCTCGTCGCCGGGGTGGTAGAGGAATTCGACGGTCGCCGCGCCGCGGTAACCGACCGCCACCGCGAGCCGCTCGGCCGAGGCCTTCAGATCGGCGACCTGCTCGGGCCGCAGCACCGGCGAGGCGGACTCCTCGATGACCTTCTGATTGCGCCGCTGCACCGAGCAGTCGCGCACGCCCAGCGCCCACGCGGTGCCCTGCCCGTCGGCGATCACCTGAACCTCGACGTGGCGAGCGCCGGTGACCAGCCGCTCCAGGAAGACGACACCGCTACCGAAGGCGCGGGCCGCTTCCTGGCTGGTGCGCTCGTAGGCGTCGACGAGTTCGGCTTCGTTGGTGATGACGCGGATACCGCGACCGCCACCACCGGCGGTCGCCTTCAGCATGAGCGGATAACCGATGTCACCGGCGGCCGCGACGGCGGCGTCCAGCGTCTCGACCGCACCGCGGCTCCAGGGCGCCACCGGCACCCCGACCTCCTCGGCGATCAGCTTCGCGCCGATCTTGTCGCCGAGTTTGCGCATGGCATCCGGGCTCGGACCGATGAACGTGATACCGATCTGCTCGCACAGTTCCGCGAAGGCGGGATCCTCGGCGACGAAACCCCAGCCGACCCAGGCAGCGTCGGCCTTGGTCGTCACCAGCGCCTTTTCCAGCGCCTTCAGATCCAGGTAGGGGCGGGCGGAGGCCGGTCCGAGGTCGTAGGCGATATCGGCCTCGCGCACGAACGTCGCGTTCCGGTCGACATCGGTGTACAGAGCGACGGTTTCGATCTGTCGCGCGGTCGCCGCGGCCAAATCTCGGACGGCGTGGATGAGGCGCATTGCGGCCTCACCCCGGTTCACGATGGCGATGCGGCTGAACACTCGCCGACTCCTTTCCACAGCGTAGGCCCGGTGCATGGGCAGAATTCGAGGTATCGCGGCTCCGCGTAGTGTGCACCTTTATTCCACGAATGTGTACGCCGTGCAGGGTTACCCGCACGTATCGTGTGGGATCCCATAGGAGTGGTCCGGCCGATTCCCGCCGAAGCGCGGTAACGAGACATGCGCGACAGATGGCCGGATCGTATGACCCGGACAACATCGAAGCAGATCAGAGCATCAATCGCAGGCGCGGCCCGAAGCCGTCGCCGCGCCCGGATTGCGATTGGGCGGCGAATCGGCGACGGCGCGGCGAATCAGCGGATTCAGGAAGCCTTACCGGAAGCCGGCGGCGGGGTGGACGGTCCCGAATCGCCGCGGCCTGATCCGTCGGCGGCGCCGTCGCGCGACTGCCGCGGCGCATCGCCGTCGCCCGCATTCTCACCTTCTCCGGCGACACCGTGTTCGGTGCCCTCGTCGGCCTCCTGGTCCGGTTCCGGATGTTCGCGGGAGAAATCGGCGGGCAGCCGCTTGATGTGCTTGTTCATCGAGCGGATCAACAGCACCGTGCCGGCCAGCAGCACGAGGATGATCACCAGACCCAGCGGCGAGGCCTTGCCGAATTCCGGACCGGTCGGGTTCGTGGTGGTGTTCTGAGCCAGCAGCGCGGTCTGCGCGAACAACGTCGACATCATCGAACCGTGCCCTCGACCGCCCGACCGGCGGCCATATCGTCGGCGGCCACATCTTCCGCGTCCGCATCGTCGGCGTCCCGGATTCCGGCGAACAGGTCGGTCTCCGGGATCGCGGTGCGCACCCGGGTCCTCGCCAGTTCGAATTCCTCCGTCGGCCACAACCGCTGCTGCATCTCCAGCGGGATGGCGAAGAACATGCCGTTGGGGTCGATCTGCGTGGCGTGGGCGCGCAGGGCCTCGTCACGCTGCGGGAAGTATTTGCCGCAGTCGATCTGGGTGGTGACCCGCGACATCACATCGCCGTGCTCCTGAGCGGCCTTGCGGATGCGTTCCATCCAGTCACGCATCGGGAACGGCTCATCGATCCGGTCGTACTCGTCGGCGAAGGTTTCGAGGCGCTGCAGGCTGAAGCCGTGGTTGTAGTAGAGCTTCAGCGGCGTCCACGGTTCACCCGCGTCGGGAAAGCGCTCGGGGTCGCCGGCCGCTTCGAAGGCCGCCATCGACACCTTGTGGCACATGATGTGATCCGGATGCGGATAGCCACCGTTCTCGTCGTAGGTGGTCATCACATGCGGCCGGAATTCGCGCACCACCCGCACCAGGGCCTCGGTGGCCTCCTCGAGCGGCACCAGCGCGAAGCTGCCCTCGGGCACCGGCGGCAGCGGATCTCCTTCGGGCAGACCGGAATCCACGAATCCGAGCCAGCGGTGCTGCACGCCCAGCGCCTTCGCCGCGGCCGCCATCTCCTCGCGGCGGACGTCGTCGATGCGGTCGAGAATGCCCGGCACATCCATCGCCGGGTTGAGGATGGAGCCGCGCTCACCACCGGTCAGGCTCACGACCAGCACGTCGTCACCCTCCGCGGCGTATTTCGCGGTGGTGGCGGCGCCCTTGCTCGACTCGTCGTCGGGGTGGGCGTGCACCGCCATGAGGCGCAGCGGCCGATCGAAGCTGCCGCTCACTTCTCGTTCACCTCGTTGCTCACCGTTTCACCTCATAGCCGTCCGCCGTGCCCGAGCGGCACGCGGGTGTCCGAACTGCATTCCCTATAGTTCCATCCGACGGTCTTTTGTTCCGACCTACCCCCTGATCGACCACGGGAGCAACCACATCATGAGCGAGGCGGCACCGCAGTCCGACCGGACCGATCCGGACGGGCGCACCGCCGACGCCGCCACCGGGGCGACGGGAGCGGGCAGCGATCGGGTGTCGAATCGTTACGGAACCGGTCCCGCGCGCAACCGCCGCTGGGTTCCGATCGCACTCGGCATCGTGGTGGTGATACTCGGGCTGATCGTCGCCTATGTGGGTTATCGGCAGTACGGCCCCAAGGATATCGAGCCCGACCAACTCGGCTACGACGTCGTCGACGATTCCACACTCACCGTGCACTTCAAGCTGACCCGCAAGAACCCGGAGCAGCCGGTGGTGTGCCTGGTCCGGGGCATGGACACCGCGGGCAGTGAGATCGGCCGCCGCGAGGTGCTGATCCCGGGCTCGGACAGCGGAACCGTCGAACTCACCACCACGGTGCGGACCACCGCCCGGCCCGCCAACGGCAATATCTACGGGTGCAGCGATCAGGTACCGGCCTATCTGAAGGCCGGCTGACACCCCCACATTCAAGCCTTCTACCTGCACATATCCAATTCGTGCTAGAATGGCGCGAACACGGTTCCGAACGCTCGGAGCCGTGTTTGCTGCATTGACGGCCAGCGCTGCCGGGTCCCGGGCACACAATGCCCGCGACACCGTCGGGGTTCGAGGAACATCCCCCCGGATCGCTCTAGCCGTCGACTGTTGCTGTGCGCGGACACCTGCTCGCGCACGTGCGACGGGTATCACGGACCCCGGCACGCCGGGAACAACTACTAGGGAGTGATCGAGATGACTGAGACGCAAGTGACCTGGCTCACACCGGAGTCGCATGAGAGGCTCAAGAGCGAACTCGACGCGCTCATTGCCAACCGTCCGGTCATCGCGGCCGAGATCAACGAACGCCGCGAAGAAGGCGACCTCAAGGAGAACGGCGGCTACCACGCCGCGCGCGAGGAGCAGGGTCAGCAGGAGGCCCGCATCCGTCAGCTGCAGGAGCTGCTGAACAACGCCAAGGTCGGCGTCGCGCCGACCAAATCCGGTGTGGCGCTGCCCGGCTCGGTGGTCAAGGTCTACTACGACGGCGACGAGACCGATACCGAAACCTTCCTGATCGCGACCCGCGAAGAGGGCCTGGGCCGGTCGGACCTGGAGACCTACTCGCCGAGCTCCCCGCTCGGCGGCGCCCTGATCGACGCGAAGGTCGGCGAGACGCGCGAATACCGCCTGCCCAACGGCAACATGATGAAGGTGACCCTGGTCAGCGCGGAGCCGTACCACAGCTGACGCGGGAAGGTGTCGTCGATGGACGCGAGCAGCAGCGGTGAGACCGCCGCGGTTGCGCTGCGCGCGCTCCTCGGCAGATCGGGCCGGGTGGGCAGCAGCCCGGCCGAACACCTGACATAGCTCCACCGTCACGAACGGCCGCACCGAATTCGGTGCGGCCGTTCGTGTTTCAGCTGGTTCCGCCGGGTCAGCCCAGCGCCCGCTCCACGTCGGCGAGCAGATCGCCGATGTCCTCGATACCGACCGACAGCCGCACGAGATCCGCGGGCACCTCCAGTTCCGAGCCCTCGGTCGAGGCATGGGTCATCGCACCGGGATGTTCGATCAGCGATTCCACTCCACCGAGCGATTCGGCGAGCGTGAAGATCTTCGTCCGCGCGCAGAAATCGAGCGCGGCCTGCTTACCGCCGCGCAGCCGGACCGAGATCATGCCGCCGAAACGGCGCATCTGCTTCTGCGCCACGGGATTTCCGGGGTGTTCCGGCAGACCGGGATAGATCACCTGGGAAATGGCCGAGTGGTCGGCGAGGAATGCGGCGAGGGTCTCGGCGTTGTCGCAATGCCGATCCATCCGCAGCGCGAGGGTTTTGATGCCGCGCATGGTGAGGAAGGCGTCGGTGGGTCCGGGGACCGCGCCGGCGCCGTTCTGCAGGAAGGCGAAGGCCGCGTCGAGTTCGGCGTCGTCGGTGATCAGCGCGCCGCCGACCACGTCCGAGTGACCGCCCAGATATTTGGTGGTCGAATGCAGCACGATATCGGCGCCGAGCAGCAGCGGCTGCTGCAGGTACGGGGAGGCGAAGGTGTTGTCCACCACCAGTTTCGCGCCGCCGCCGTGCGCGACGTCGGCCAGCGCCGCGATATCGCCGACGTTCAGCAGCGGATTGGTCGGCGTCTCCAGCCACACCAGTTTGGTGTTGGGACGCAAGACGTTCGCGACCGCGTCCGGGTCCGACACCGGGGCCACCGAGTATTCGATTCCCCACTGCGTGAACACCTTGTCGATGAGCCGGAACGTCCCGCCGTAGGCGTCGTTCGGAATCACCAGGTGATCACCCGGGCGCAGCGTCGCCCGCAGCACACAGTCGGTGGCCGCCATCCCCGAGGAGAATGCCCGCCCGTAACTCCCGGATTCCAGCGCGGCCAGATTCGCTTCCAGCGCGGCGCGGGTCGGGTTACCGGTGCGGGCGTACTCGTAGCCGCCACGCATCCCGCCCACGCCGTCCTGGGCGAAGGTCGAACTCGCGTAGATCGGCACGTTCACCGCACCGGTCTGCGGGTCGGAATCGAACCCGGCGTGCACGGCTCGTGTGGAGAACCCCAGCTGATCGTCGGTCATGCGGACCAGCCTAGATCCGTGCCGTCGCGGCGCTCGAGCCGGGAACCCCCGGCCGTGGATCGATGTGAGCGGGGTCATGCCCGCGCGGAACGATCATCCCGGTTCAGTACGCGGAGTTGACGTTGTCCATCGAACCGTAGCGGTGCGCTGCGTAGTTGCAGGCGGCCACGATGTTGGCAACCGGATCCCAGATGTCCCATGAGGTGCCGTCGACGTGGTAGGCCGCGAAGGTCGGGTCGATGACCTGCAGCAGGCCCTTGGACGGGATGCCCATGGCGGCATTCGAGTCGTACAGGTTGATGGCCTGGGTGTTACCCGAGGACTCCCGCATGACGTTGCGGTAGATGCCGTCGTAGCTGCCCGGGATGCCGTGCGCGGCCATGATGTCGAGAGCGTTGTGGATCCACCCGTCCAGGTTGTCCGGGTAGACCGGCGCCGGCGGGGGCGGCGGGGGCAGCACCGGCGCGGGCGCCGGAGCGGGAGCCGGCATCGGTGCCGGGATG